>CAYOVM010000466.1:0-1504 GCA_964407355.1 uncultured Enterobacteriaceae bacterium | reverse complement strand
ATCCGCAAGCTCTACGACCTGCCCGCCGACCTGCCCGACGGCGACGTCGCGGAGATCGCCTTCCAGAAGCGCCGGGTGCAGACCGGCGGCGATTTTCTGCCGGCGTACCTGCAGCGCGTGATCGTGATTTCCTGCGTCGCGCGCGACGACGAAGGCGTGAAGATCTTTTCCATCGGCGAGCCCGAGCGCGACGAGAAGGCCGCCATCCATCGCTTCTTCGACGCCATCGAGCGCAAGACGCCGCAGCTCGTGTCGTGGAACGGGAAGGGCTTCGATATCCCGGTGCTCGCCCACCGGGCGCTGATCCACGGCATCTGCTGCACCCGCTTCTGGGAGACCGGCGACGAAGACCAGAGCTTTCGCTACAACAACTACGTCAACCGCTACCAGACCCGCCATCTCGACCTGATGGACCAGCTCGCGATGTTCAACGCGCGCAACTTCGCGCCGCTGGACGACATGGCCCGCCTGTCCGGCCTGCCGGGCAAGCAGGGAATAGGCGGCGCCGAGGTCTGGCCAAGCTACGTGAAGGGCCGGATCCAGGCGATCCGGGACTACTGCGAAGTGGACGTCGCGAACACGTACCTGCTGTTCCTTCGCTTTCAAATGATGCGCGGCCTGCTGCAGCCGGATCACTATCAAGCCGAATGCGCGCTGCTTCGCTCTGTCGTCGAGAAGCGCGCCGAGCCGCACTGGCGCGAGTTCCTATCGCTCTGGAAAACGTGACGCTGCACGTCGAATCGCTCGACGCGGAAGGAAGGGGCGTCGCGCGCAACCCGGAAGGCAAGGTGGTGTTCGTCGAGGGCGCGCTGCCGGGCGAGGAGGTCGACTTCGCGGTGCTGAAGAAGAAGCTCTCGCACGAGTTCGGCAAGGCCACCAGCATCCTGCACGAGTCCGCGGCGCGCCGCGCGCCGCGCTGCCCGCATTTCGGCGTGTGCGGCGGCTGCGCGACGCAGCACGCGGACGCCTGCACCCAGATGGCGGCCAAGCAGCGCTGGCTGGAGGAGAACCTCGCGCGCATCGGCAAGGTGAGCGCCGAGACGATGCTGCCGATCGTCTACGGCCTCGAATGGGGCTACCGCAACCGCGCGCGCCTCTCCGCGCGCCACGTGCCGAAGAAGGGCGGCGTGCTCGTCGGCTTCCGCGAGAAGCGCTCGACCTACATCGCCGACATGCAGGAATGCCCGGTGCTGCCGCACAAGGTGTCCGCCCTGATCCCGCAGCTGAAGCAGCTCATCGCCAAGCTGTCGATCCACGATCGCGTACCGCAAATCGAGGTCGCGGTCGGCGACAACGCCACCGCGCTCGTTTTCCGGCATCTGCTGCCGTTCGCCGAGAATGATCTTTCCATCCTGAAAGAATTCTCAAAAAGCTCCGGTATCCATGTATGGCTGCAGCCCGGGGGCCCCGAGGGCGCCTATCCGCTGCAGCCCGCCGGCAGCGAGCTGCGCTACGAGCTGCCGGAGTTCGGGGTGAGCATCGCGTTTCGCCCGACCGAGTTCAC
>CAYOVM010000465.1:0-1507 GCA_964407355.1 uncultured Enterobacteriaceae bacterium | reverse complement strand
CCTCGATCTACCAGGCGGCGCAGAGCCAGCCGCAGTACGCCGGCATGGGCACCACCCTCGTCGTGTGCCTCTTCTACGACAACAAGGTGCTGGTCGCGCACCTCGGCGATTCGCGCCTGTACCTCTTGCGCGACGGCAAGTTCAAGCAGATCACGCGCGACCATTCCCTCCTGCAGGAGCAGATCGACTCCGGGCTCATCAGCCCGGCGCAGGCGAAGAACGCGCAGCACAAGAATCTGGTGACGAAGGCGCTGGGCATCGACCCGAGCGTCGAGCCCGAGATCCACGAGTACCCGGTGAAGCCCGGGGACATCTACCTGCTGTGCTCCGACGGCCTGTGCGACATGGTCGACGACGAGGACATCGGCATGGCGGTGCAGACGTTCGCCGCCAACCTCGAGATGGCCGCCAGCCACCTCGTCCAGATGGCCAACGACAACGGGGGTCGCGACAACGTTTCGGTTATACTCGTGCGAGTCCTTAGGGAGTACCCGGCCGCGCGCGGCGTTATGGCCAAGGTTTTTGCGTGGTTAAAATAACTCCCCACAGGGGTCAGCTATGGCGAAACTGATACTCAGCATGGATGGGCTCGTCCTCAAGGAGATTCCCTTGACGAAGGAGCGCACCACCATTGGCCGCAAACCCCACAACGACATCCAGATCGACAACCTCGCCGTGAGCGGCGAGCACGCGGTGATCGTCACCATCCTGAACGACTCGTTCCTCGAGGACCTGGGCAGCACCAACGGCACGGTGGTGAACGGCAACGCGATCAAGAAGCACTTCCTGCAGAACAACGACGTCATCGAGCTCGGCAAGTACAAGCTGAAGTTCGTCGGCGAGGCCGCCGCCGCGGCGGGCGGAGAAAAGGCCGATTTCGAGAAGACCATGGTGCTGCGGCCCTCGCAGATGAAGGCCGCCGCCGAGCAGGCGAAGGCGATGGCCGCGGCGGGCGCCGGCGGCGCGCAGTCGGCCGCGGTCGCGGCGCGGGCGGCCGCCGTGCAGCAGGTCGCCGCGGGCGCCACCGCCGCCGGCATCGCCGACAAGGATCACACCCCGCCGCCGCCCGCCCCCGGCGCCGCGGGCGCGCGCCCCGCGCAGCCGCTGGGCGCGATCCAGCTTCTCTCGGGCGCCAATGCCGGCAAGGAGCTCGAGCTGACCAAGCCGCTCACCACCCTGGGCAAGCCCGGGCTGCAGGTAGCGGTGCTGACGCGCCGGCCGCAGGGCTATTTCATCACTCATGTAGAAGGCGCCAACCGCCCCACGGTGAACGGCCAGCAGATCGGCCCGGCGCCGACCGCCCTCAAGGACCACGACGTCATCGAGCTCGCCGGCGTGAAGATGGAATTTTTCCTGAAAGGATGAATGCAGGGCTGATCGCGGCCTTGGTCATCCGATCCTTCGGCATCTGCCCTTCAGGCGAAGGCCCCTCGAAGCGGCCGGAGGCCCCTTGAAGCAGCACATCATCCGCATCGCCGCCGGCCTGGCGATCACGCTGTTTTTCGTC
>CAYOVM010000464.1:0-1507 GCA_964407355.1 uncultured Enterobacteriaceae bacterium | reverse complement strand
CGCAGCCGCGAGGCAGGCAAGGACGGTCGCGATCGCCGGCGTTGAGCTCATGCTCTCTTTATCGGGGCCTACTTCGGCGAGCGCACCAGCATGACCGGCACGGGCGAGGTGCGCACGATTTGCTCGGCATCGCTGCCCATGACCACCCTTTTCAGGCCGCGGCGGCCGTGGGTGCCGATGACGATGAGCTGCGCGCGCCACTTTCTCGCCTGGCGCACGATCGGGTCGGCGGCCGGCCCGGTCATCGTCTCGAGCAGCACGCTGCTGCAGGACAGGCCGTTGCGCTTCACCACGGCTTCGGCGTTGCGCAGGATCCGGCGGCCCGCTTGCTCGATGCTCTTCATCAGGTCGTCGATCCGAACGCCGACTTCCATGCCGCTCATCAGCACGTAGTGCTGGTCGGCGACGTGCACGAGCTGCAGGCGGGCGCGCTGCCCTTTGGCGAGCCGGATCGCCTCGCGCAGCCCGAGGTTCGAAGCGCGGCTGCCGTCCACCGGCACGAGAATGCGTCTGTACGTCATGAGAACTCCGCTCAAGGTTTCCTGGAGCCACGATAGCCCGGCCGGCGGCCGCCGAATTGACCTCGGTCAAATCGCCGGCGATGCTGCCCGGGCGATGAGCCCTAGAAGGAGATGATCGCCTTCAGCGTCCAGGGATCGGCGGCGCCGCCCAGACCGCGGCCGATGCCGAAATTGATCCGCGGCGTATCGATCACGAAGTAAAGCGTGTGCGACTGCTCGCGGCGGGGCGCGAAGCCCGAAAGGCGCCCGAGATCCGCGTAGTACTCGAAGCCGAGCGCGGTCCGGTTCCCGACGTCGCGCGCCGCCTTGAAGGCCGGCGCGAAAGTGAGGACGCCTTTCTGCTCGCCCGCGAGGTCGAATTCCACGATAGGGTTGAAGGAGAGCAGCCAGGTCGGGTCGCGCCAGCCGAGGATCGGCCGGATCTCGGCCGCCCGGCGCGCCTGCTCGAAGCGCTCGCCGACAAAAGCGACCTCTGCATTGACGCCGGCGAAGTAGCCCGCGCTTGCTTCCGCGGGTCGCAGCGGCATCCATTTCAGGCGCAGCTTCGGGCCGGCGAAGTACAGGGTGCCCTCGGCGCTGCGCACGAAAGGCAAATAGAGCCCGGCGTCCCAGCCCGGCGCGAGCCCGAGCGAGAGCTCCGGCGTCACCCGCAGCCCGTGGTGAGGCGTCACTTCCCCGGGGTAGTCGGGCGTCGAGCGGCCTTTCGGCGTCGTATTCAGGTGAAGCTCGAGGCCGAGCTCGCCGGGCGCCTCGAGGTCGTCGGTGTACACCTGGATCTCGTCGGGCAGGGCCGCCTGGGATCGCGCGATCCAGCAGGCCGCTCCGAGACAGAGGAGCGCCTGGCCGAGAACTCTCACGGACCTATTGTGCCAGCGGCCGCCCGTCAAAGCGACGGCTTTTTCGCCCCGCGATGCGTCTTCTCGTAGCGCTCCTGGCAGGCGGCGCAGCGCGACACAGCCGGGCCGGCGAGCAGGCGCGCAAAATCG
>CAYOVM010000463.1:0-1511 GCA_964407355.1 uncultured Enterobacteriaceae bacterium | reverse complement strand
CGCGCTTCAGCGAGACCGTGGTGCTCGTGGTCCGCACGCCCGACCTGCAGACGGTGGGCGTGATCCTCAACCGGCCGCTGCCGCTGATGCTCCCGCAGCTCCTCGACGACGAATCGCTGGCGAAGAACTATCGCGGGCCGCTGTTTTTCGGCGGCCCGGTGATGGAGCGCACGCTGGTGGCGCTGTTCCGCTCCCCCCGGGCGCCCGAAGCACCCGCCTTTCACGTGGTCGACGACGTGTATCTCAGCATCCATCCCGCGAACGTCGAGCGCCTGTTGCGCTCGACGCAAACCGGCTACCGCATCTACGTCGGCTTCTCGGGCTGGGCGCCGCAGCAGCTCGAAAGCGAGATCGAGCGCGACGACTGGCATGTGCTGCCGACGAGCGCGGAGCTGCTGTTTCGCGCCGACACGGCGGGCCTTTGGGAGGAATTGTTAGAAAGAGCCCGCGGCAAACGCGCCGCGCTATACTCCTTTCCGTGATGACCTTCGCGCTGCGCGGCCTGCTGTTTTGCGGCTTGTTTTCGCTGCTCTTGCCGGCCGCCGCGCAGGCGCAGGAAGACGCGCTGCTGCTGGTCGCGCATCCGGCGTTCCGCGACCTGGAGTACCGGCAGACGGTCCTGCTCGCCGCCCCCGCGCCCAACGGCGGGCACGTCGGCGTGATCATCAACCGCCCCACCCGGCGCACCCTCGGCAGCCTGTTCCCGGAGCACGAGCCGTCGAAGAAGGTGCTCGAGCCGGTCTACTACGGCGGGCCGTTCTCCCGCGGCGCCCTGGTGGCGCTGGTGAAAGCGGACAGCACTCCGGGCGCGGGCACGGTGCCGCTCATGAAGAATGTGTACCTGGCGTTCCGCGCCAACACCATCGATCACGTCATCGAGACCACGCCGAACGAGGCGCGCTACTTCGTCGGCTACGTCGGCTGGCGCCCGGGCGAGCTGAAAGGCGAGATCGACCGGGGCATCTGGTCGGTCGTCGACGCCGACATCGGCATCGTCTTTCGCAAGGACACCGAGGGTCTCTGGGAAGAGCTGCAGCAGGCGAGCAAGCGGATCCGGGCGGACGCGCCGTTCAACCGGCGCGTCGCGCATGACTTCCACGGCTGGAAATTCACGCCGCCGGCCGGACCCGTCGCCCACTGACGACGCGCCGCACGGCGCAGGCGCGCAAAGCTGAACTTTCGCGCGGGTTCGTTATCTTTTCCGGATGGACCCTGAATCCGGCAGCCGGGCGCTCAACGCCGTCAACGACCTGATCGAGCTGCTGCGCCTCGCGCAGAGCGCCGCCGATCGCCTCGAGCACGAAGTCCACGGTCCCTCCTACGAGCAGGCCGAGCTCATCGCCCGCGAGCTGCATCGCCTGCGGCGCGTGGGCGAGAGCCTGAAAGCCAATACCGAGCAGCTCGTAAGCAGCGAGCAATCGGCGAGCGTGACGCGCGGCCATCCGCTGCGCCGCGCGAGCGACCGCAGCTTCGGCCGGCGGCTCGGCTCGAACCGCTCGGCGAACTGAAAA
>CAYOVM010000462.1:0-1513 GCA_964407355.1 uncultured Enterobacteriaceae bacterium | reverse complement strand
TCGACGCGGTCGGCGCAGCGCGGGCAATACAGGTTGATGGTCTTGCGCATACGTATCTCGGTGCTGCAGCAGGTGCGGCAACCCCCGGGTCCAGCTTAGCCTGAACCGGACAAGCGGAATAGTGAACAAATCCCGCCCGCACCGCCATTCAGGAAGCCGGGCTACGGGGTCTGGCAGGGCTAGGCTTGCAGGTGCCGCGCTTCGTCGGCGGTGAGGTAGCCCTTTTTACGCGTATCGGGCATCGCGAGCGCGGCGATCAGCGCGATCCCGCACATCGCGCTCACGTACCAGAAGAACATCGTCTCGTACCCGATGGACTTGAACCAAAGCGCGACGTACTCCGCGGTGCCGCCGAAAGCGGCGTTCGCGATCGCATAGGAGAGGCCCACGCCGAGGGCGCGCACGTGCATCGGGAAGAGCTCCGCCTTCACCAGCCCGCTGATCGAGGTGTAGAAGCTGATGCACAGCAGCGCCGCCATCAGCAGCCAGAACGCGGTGAACGGGTCCGAGACGTTCGCCAGCGCGTTCAGGACCGGCACGGTGACCAGCATCATGAGGACGGCGAAGGCGAGCATCGAGGCGCGGCGCCCGATCTTGTCGGCGAGCGCGCCGAACACCGGCTGCAGGATCATGAAGCAGAAGAGCGCCGCGGTCATGGTCGAGGTGGCGGTGCGCGCGTCCATGCCGGCCGTGTTCACCAGGTACTTCTGCATGTAGGTCGTGAACGTGTAGAAGGCGAGCGATCCGGCCGCCGTGAACCCGAGCACGATGAGCAGCGATCGTGGATAGCGCAGCATGCCCCTGATCGTGCCCGCGTCGCTGTGCTCCCGCGCCGCGCGCGAGGTCGTCTCGGCAAGCGAGCGGCGCAGGTAAAACGCGATCACCGCGGCAATCGCGCCGATGGCGAAGGGAATGCGCCAGCCCCACGCCCTCAGCTCCTCGTCGGAGAGGAACTGCTGCAGCAGGACGAGCACCAGCACTGCGAGGAGCTGCCCGCCGATCAGCGTGACGTACTGGAAGGATGAATAAAAGCCGCGGTGCTCGTGCGCGGCGACCTCGCTCATGTAGGTCGCGGCGGTGCCGTACTCGCCGCCCACCGACAGGCCCTGCAGCAGCCGGGCGACGAGCAGCAGCACCGGCGCGGCAAGGCCGATGCTCGAATACGTCGGCAGCACCGCCACCAGCAGCGATCCGGCGCACATCAGAATGACCGCCGCCATCATGGAGAAGCGCCGGCCGCGCTTGTCGGCGAGCCAGCCGAAGAGCCAGCTCCCCACCGGACGCATGAGGAAGCCCGCCGCGAATACGCCCGCCGCGTTCAGCAGCTGGGTGGTCTGGTCGCCTTTCGGGAAGAACTCCGAGGCGAAATACAGCGCCGTGAACGAGTAGACGTAGAAGTCGTACCACTCGACGAGGTTGCCCGAGGAGCCGGCGATGATCGCGCGCACCCGCCGGGCCGCGTTCGAGGCGTCGGGGTGGGCGGCGGAAGGCTCGTGCGCGAGAGTGGCCATGC
>CAYOVM010000461.1:0-1514 GCA_964407355.1 uncultured Enterobacteriaceae bacterium | reverse complement strand
CGAGGCAGTTCGGCCCGAGGATGCGCACGCCGCCGCGCTTCGCCGCCGCCAGCATTTCATTCTGGATCTTTTTCCCCTCCGGACCCGACTCGCCGAAGCCGCTCGTGAGCACGATGGCCGCCTTGATGCCGCCCGCGCCCGCATCCTCGATGATCTGCGGCACGGTGCGCGCGGGCGTCGCGATGACCGCGAGGTCCGCCGGGCGCGGCAGCTTGGTGAGCCGCGGATACGACGGCCGGCCCGCGACGGTTCGGTGCTTCGGGTTGACCGCGTAGAGCTCGGGCGAGCGCAAGGAGCCGGTGCCCGCGGCAAGATTCCGGAACACGATCTCGCCGAGGGATCCGGCGCGCTCGCTCGCGCCCACGAGGGCGACGCTCGACGGGGCGAGCAGCGGCTGCAGATAGTGCTTGAACATCGTTTTGTCAGCCTAATCTACCTCAGCTCTGGTTTGCGTATTTCAAGGAGCGCGCATGAGCTACAAGACCATCATCGTCCACCTCGACGCGGGCAAGCGACGCGCCGAGCGGGTCGACCTCGCCTTCCGCCTGGCCGAGGACTTCGACGCACATCTGATCGGCCTGTTCGCGCTGGAGCCGCTGCAGATCCCGCCCACGCCCGAGGCCGCGCCGGTCCTTCTGGAGGTCGAGCGCCGGCGCCGCGAGCAGGCCGCCGGCGAGGCGAAGAAGGAATTCCTGGAGAAGGCGCGCCTGGAACAGTGGGAGAAAAGCGAGTGGCGCGAAACCTCGGAATCGCTCGCGGCGGTGCGGTTGCACGCGCGCTATGCCGACCTCGTCATTGCGGGCCAGCCGAACGGGAACGGCGAGGACGAGGGCGCCGTGCCGGAGTGGTTCTCGCACGAGCTGGTGATGTCGGCCGGCCGGCCGGTGCTGTTCGTTCCCTACGCCGGGCATTTCGAGCATGTAGGCGAGCGGGTATTCGTTCCCTGGAATGCCTCGCGCGAGGCGGCGCGCGCGGTATGGGACGGCCTGCCCTTTCTCGCCGCCGCCGAGGAATCCCAGGTCGTGACCTTCGACGCGGAAAAGCTCGGCCTCGGCGCGCACGACCTGCCCGATCCCGATATCGGCGCCGATCTCGCGCGCCATGGCGCCAGGGTCACGGTCAGCCAATCGCCAAGCGGCGGGCTCGACGTCGGCTCGCTCATTCTGTCGCGCGCGGCGGACATGTCGGCCGATCTGGTCGTGATGGGAGCCTACGGGCATTCGCGGCTGCGCGAGGTCATCCTCGGGGGCGCCACCCGCAAGATGCTCAAGTCGATGACGGTGCCCACGCTGATGTCGCATTGACGGCGGCAGCGCGGCGCGTGGCGGATCAGACCGCGAGGGCCGCTGCTCCTCCGCCGGCGGGGGCGGTGCGCATGAAACCGGTGCAATCGGCCGCCGGCATGGGGCGCGAGAACAAATACCCCTGCATCTGGTTGCAGCGGTTGTCGGCGAGGAACGCGCGCTGCGCCTCGGTCTCCACGCCTTCGGCGACGACCTCGAGGCCGAGGCTGT
>CAYOVM010000460.1:0-1516 GCA_964407355.1 uncultured Enterobacteriaceae bacterium | reverse complement strand
TTGCCGGCGAACTCGACCGAGCGGATCTGCAGCACCTTGGAGCCGGCGCCCGCCATCTCGATCATCTCCTCGAACGTGATGGTGCTCAGCCTGCGCGCCTCGGGAACGAGGCGCGGGTCGGTCGTGTACACGCCGTCGACGTCGGTATAGATGTGGCACTCGTCGGCCTTCAGCGCGGCGGCGAGCGCCACCGCCGAGGTGTCCGAGCCGCCGCGGCCGAGCGTGGTGAGGTTGCCTTCGCCGTCGATTCCCTGGAAGCCGGCCACGACCGCGACATAGCCGGCCTTTAAATCGGAAAGGATTTTTTTCCGATCTATATCGATGATGCGCGCTTTCGTGAACGCCGAATCGGTCAGCACCTGCACCTGCCAGCCGGTGTAGCTCCTCGCCTTGACGCCGAGCTCGAGGAGCGCCATCGCGAGGAGGCCGACGGTGACCTGCTCGCCGGTCGAAGCGACCACGTCGAGCTCGCGCGGATCGGAGTGGGGCTGCAGCTCCTTCGCCAGCGCGATCAGGCGATTGGTCTCGCCCGCCATCGCCGAGGGGACCACCACCAGATCGTGCCCCGCGGCCTTCCACTTCGCCACGCGCCGCGCGACGTTGCGGATGCGCTCCACCGAGCCCACCGAGGTGCCGCCGAATTTTTGAACGATCAAAGACATGACATCAGAACGATCAACGCCATCGCGCCGCCGGGAAAGCGGCGGATTTTACAGGACTCCCGGCGCGGGCCGCCGCCGAAACGGCTCAGGTCCGGCGCGACCGCGAGGAATCGACGAGGGCGCGCGCGGCGATGGCCGCCTGGGTGCGGTTCGAGACACCCAGCCGCTCGAAGATGGCGGTCAGCTGGTTCTTCACCGTGCTCGAGGCGATCCCGAGCTTCCTCGCGATCTCCTTGTTCGGGAAACCTTCGGCGAGGAGCTCGAGGATCTTCCATTGCTGCGGGCTGATGTCGCTCGCCTTCGCCGCGGGCGGGCCGGCTTCGCTGTCGGCGAGCTGCCGCGCGAGGCCCGGCGGGATGTAGATGCCGCCTTCCATCACCAGCTCGACCGCTTTCAGCAGCAGCTTCTTCGTGTGCGTCTTCGGAATGACCCCGCAAGCGCCGCAGGCGAGCGCCTGGCGCAGCGTCGGCGCGTCCTCGTGCATCGTATAGATGACCAGCGGCACGGCGGGCGCCGCAGAGCGGAACTTCTCGATGAACTTGAGGCCGTCGTACTGCGAGAAATTCAGGTCGAGGACGATGAGGTCGGCGTCGCCGCGGCGCCCGAGCAGCTCGAGCCCCTCCTCCGGATTCTCCGCCTCGAGCAGCTCGACGCCCTCGGCCATGACCGAGAGCGCTTCGCGCAGCGCGGAGCGGATCAGGGGATGGTCGTCCACGATCAGGAAGACCGGGGGCTTGAGGGGTGGGCTTTTCGAAGCCGGGGCGGACACTAGGCGGGCCCTTTCGTCGGTCGGTGTCTTCTATCGTACTATCGCGAGGGGGGGCCGTGATGTGAATATGCAAATGCGGGAGCGC
>CAYOVM010000459.1:0-1525 GCA_964407355.1 uncultured Enterobacteriaceae bacterium | reverse complement strand
CTGACGCTCAATTCGCTGGTCTCGGGCTGCAACCAGAAGACCAGCCGCGCGCCGGTGATGGATGCGACCGAGCCCGAGGTCCAGGCGGCGCTCGACAGCCTGAAGAGCGCGAACCTGGTGATCGAGACGAGCGGCGGGCGCGTTGCGCGCTACTCGCACAACTTCGAGCGCGTGCTGCAGGTGCCCTCGCAGTCGGCGGCGATCCTCACTTCCCTGATGCTGCGCGGCCCGCAGACCGCGGGCGAGCTGCGCATCAGCTGCGAGCGGCTGCACAGCTTCTCGGATATCTCGGCGGTGGAAGCTTTCCTCGCGGAGCTCGCCGCGCGGCCCGCCGGGGCGCTCGTGGTGCAGTTGCCGCGCCTTCCCGGCGCGCGCGAGAATCGCTGGGCGCACCTGCTGAGCGGCCCGCCGATCCTCGAAATTCCGGCGGCGGCTGCGCCGAAGGCGCCGGCCGATGTCTCGCTCGGCGAAGTCGCCGCGCTCAAGGCCAACGTCGCGCGGCTCGAGGCGGAGATGGCGGCGATGAAGAAGCTGCTCGTCCGGGTATGCTCCGAGCTGGGTATTCCACCGGAATCCTCCTGAACGGGCCCATAAAAGGAACTACATGCGCATCCCAACTCCCGTACTCGCCGTGCTGTCGCTACTGGCGGCGCAGGCGATCGCCGCCGCTCCGGAGCCGAAGACCGAGCAGCAGAAAACGCTTTACGCGCTCGGCTTGGCAATGAGCGGCAGCCTGGCGCCGTTCAAGCTCACCGAAGCGGAGCTGGAGATGGTCGAGGCCGGTCTGGCCGATGGCGCCCTGAACCGCAAGCGCAAGGTCGAGGTCGAGGCCTACATGCCCAAGATCCAGGAGCTGCAACGGACTCGCCTCGCGGCCGCGGCGGACGCCGAGAAGAAGGCAGCCAGGACGTACCTGGACAAAGCGGCGAAAGAAAAGGGCGTCACCAGAACGGCGTCCGGCCTGCTGTACTCGACGATCAAGGCCGGCGCCGGCGCTTCGCCCAAGGCGACCGACACGGTCACGGTGCACTATCACGGCACGCTGACGAGCGGCGCGGTGTTCGACAGCTCGGTGCAGCGCGGCCAGCCGGCGTCGTTTCCCCTGAACCAGGTCATCCCGTGCTGGACCGAGGGGCTGCAGCGCATGAAGAAGGGCGAGAAGGGGCGGCTGGTTTGTCCGTCCGATCTCGCCTACGGCGATCGCGGCCGGCCGCCGCAGATCCCGCCCGGCGCCACCCTGATCTTCGAGGTGGAGCTGCTCGATATAGCGGAAAAATGAAATCCGGCGCCCGGCGGGGACGGCGGTCCTACCAATTCGTGGGCCGGTAGTCCTTCAGGAATTTTCCCCAGACGTGCTCGCCGGTGTTGATGCCGGTGATGATCGGATCGACGATGCGCGCCGCGCCGTCGACGATGTCGAGCGGCGGATGGAAGCGCTCCACGCGCGTCTTGCGCGCCGCGATCTCGGCCGGGTCCTCGTCGGTCACCCAGCCGGTGTCGACGCTGTTCATGTGGATGCCGTCGT
>CAYOVM010000458.1:0-1534 GCA_964407355.1 uncultured Enterobacteriaceae bacterium | reverse complement strand
AGACCAAGCAGCTCACCAACATCCGCGCCTCGGGCAAGGACGAGGCGATCGACCTGGTGCCGCCGATCCAGCTCACGCTGGAGTACGCGGTGGAGTTCATCGGCGACGACGAGCTGGTCGAGATCACGCCGAAGTCGATCCGCCTGCGCAAGCGCTTCCTGAAGGAAAACGAGCGCCGCCGCTCGGAGCGCAACGCCGCGTGATGAGGCCGTAAGGGGTCACGCGAGCGGCTCGATGCCGAGTTTTCGGCCGAGCTCGTTCAGCGACGAGAGCAGCGCCGGCGGGACCGGGACGCCGTTCTCCAATCGTTCGCTGTACTTCGCGTGGCTCTGCTCGCCCGGAAGCCAGATCCGCTCGACGCCCTTCATCCGCTGCGAGCCGCGGATGTCGCGCACGAGCGCGTCGATGCGGCGCTTGAAGATCCCGGGGTCCTCGAAGGCGCCGATGTCGATGGCGAGGATCGCCTGCCCGGTGTTGGCCGGCGTGGCGTCGTCGTGGTTGAAGTCGACGACGTCGCGGCCCATCGCGGCGCCGTTCAGGGTCCCGGCAAGGATGCCGAACACGAGGGCGAGGCCGTAGCCTTTATAGCCTGCCTCATGTCCGCCCAAGGGGAGCAGGAAGCCCTCGTCCATGCGCTTCGGATCGGTGAGCGGCTTGCCGTCGCGGTCCACCATCCAGCCCTCGGGCATCGTCTCGCCGCGCTGCGCCCGAGTCTTCACCTTGCCGAAGGCCGCCACCGTGGTCGCCATGTCGAGCACGATCGGCGGCTCCTCCAGCGCGGGAATCGCGATCGCGATCGGGTTGGTCGAGAGCAGCATGTCCACCCCGCCCCAGGGCGGCAGGTGGTTCGCGTTGCCGACGGCGAAGTACATGCCGATCATGCCCTCGCGCATCGCCATCTTCGCGTAGAGCGAGGCCGGGCCCGCGTGGTTTCCCCAGCGCACGCCGACCCAGGCGGTGCCCGCGCTGCGCGCCTTGCGGATCGCGAGCTCGGCGGCGAACTTCATGGCGAGATGGCCCTGCGCGTTGTCGCCGTCGACGATCGCCATCGCCGTGCGCTCGCGCTCGATGCGGATGTTGGGCCTGGGATTGACGCCGCCCGCCTGGATGCGCCGGATGTATTGGGGAAGCCGGAAAATGCCGTGCCCGTCCGCGCCCTGCAGGTCCGCTTCCACCATGAGCTGTGCGACCGCCTGAGCATCGGCCGGAGGAAGGCCGGCCCGCTCGAAAGCGCCGGCGATGAAGGCGCGCAGCCGCGTCGCCTGGAAAAGCGCGGGTCTCATTGCGCAAGAGTAGCAGGCCGCGCGGCCGGCTCTTGCGTCTACGGCCTGCTAGTTGGGACGCAGCCCCGGCGGTAGCTCGGACAGCTCGTCGCCCATCGGAGGGACGGGGCTATCGGTGTCCAGCCGATTCAGCACGGCCCTCACGCCCGGCACCGCGAGCGCAGCACGCAACGCGCGGTCGCGCCTGCTGCGGTCCATGGCTCCGCGTAGTGTCACTGTCCCTTCATGCACGGTCAAATGCACCGCCTCCG
>CAYOVM010000457.1:0-1550 GCA_964407355.1 uncultured Enterobacteriaceae bacterium | reverse complement strand
GCCGGGCCGGAGGTCGTCTTCGTGCTCGAGGACACCGGCGGCGCGCTCGTTTCCATCCTGGTCCTGATCAAGGGCGAGCCGCCGATCCGGCATCGCGAGCCGGACCAGGATGCGGGCGGAGACACCAGGACCCTCGCGCCCGGGACGTACGACTGCGGCATCCAGATTTCGGCCTTCAGAGGGGAGGGCGCGTTCGGTACCACGTATCAAACCGTGGCGAGCGTGGACGGCGAGGTCTTCGCGACGGCGCAGGGCGTTGTGCCGAAAGACCCCGGCGCGGCCTTCGGCTTCAAGAAGTTCAAGCTGGTGGTGACCTGACATGGCGCGCGCCCTGCTGTGGATCGCGTGCGCCGTAGCGCTCGCCGGAAACGCCATCGCCCAGGACAAGCCCGCCGCGACGCCGGAGGATGAGGCGCCGGCGAGGGAGAAGCTCTACGACTACACGTCGGACTTCAGCGCCGGCACCGTGTCCGCCGGCGGCATCGTCGGCCTTACGCAGAGCGCGATCGAGGAGGTCCAGAGCTCGCAGGACCTCGTCGTGGCGCTGAAGCCCTTCACCTCCGGCCAGTCGAAGAGCGGCTATGGCATCGCGCTCAGCCCGTTCCGTACCGCGCTGATGCCGATGTCCGCCAAGGATTACCTGTACGGCGGCATCAAGAACCGCATCCTCGGCCAGCTGACGCTCAGCTATGCGGAGAACAGCGTCCAGATCGCGGGAACGACCTGGCGCAAGTCGGGCTTCTCGGCGGACACCTCCTTCTACCTGAACGTCAAGGACGATCCGGTCCATTACGGGGCGAAGGCTTTCAAGAATTGCCCGGAATTCGACACGCTCGAGGAAAACATGGGCAACACGCTGCTCGAGGATCCGGAGGCCGACGTCTCCGACCTGCAGAAGAAGATGATCGAGGCGCGCAAGACCTGCTTCGACAATGAAAAGAACAAGGCGCGCTGGAACGCCGACCGCATTCAGGTGAGCTTCGGCGGCGGCCGGATCCAGCGCGACGACGGCGCCGGCGGCCATGAATCCCTCGGACGCGCGCTTACGCTTGCCGGGCTTTTTTCCGCGGGCAAGCAGGGCGCTTTGCAGGCCGCATGGCGGCGAACGAGCCAGGAGGTGGACATCGCGACCCTCGGGACCGGTACGGTAGGCCACAAGAGCTCGCGCCTGATCGCGCTGCGGTACACGTACGGCAGCGAGGACCGCAACGGAGACACCAAGGTTCTCGCGGAGGCGAGCGACGCCAAGAGCAGCGAGGTGACTGTTTCCAACGCCGTGTACAAGTACGCCGTCGGTCTCGACCACAAGCTCGCGAAAGGCGTCTGGCTGCAGTTCAGGCTCGGCAGGAACCGCACGCTCGACGGCACCGGAATGCAGACAACGGCGCTGGCGCAGGTGAACCTGGCCCCCGGCGCCGGCCTGTTCAAATAGCGCGCAGCGGAAAGCGCGCCGCCCCATAGCCGGGATGGCTACAAGATCGAAAGCCGGGCGAGGCCGGCGCTGCGCAGGAACATGTAGCCGCCGAGGGCAACGAGGGCCGCGAAGAACC
>CAYOVM010000456.1:0-1551 GCA_964407355.1 uncultured Enterobacteriaceae bacterium | reverse complement strand
GGAAGCTCGAGCACCACCTTGTCGGTCTCGATGTCGATCAGGTTCTCGTCGCGCGAGACCCTCTCGCCTTCCTTCTTGTGCCAGTCGAGCAGGGTGGCTTCCGAGACGGACTCGGAAAGCTGCGGCACTTTCACTTCGACAATCATCGCTTCTCCCGTTCAGTTTTTCCCCGGCTTCCGCTGAGCATCCACCGGGTTGAGAAAAACCAGCGAGTAACTCGCCGGGCTAACAAGAATCTGGCGCTATTTCATCTTGTACTCTTTTTATCTACTTATATTTTCCGAAAGCTTGCTCGACCAAGGTCTTTTGCCGTTCGTCGTGGCGAGCCTTGTAGCCCCCCGCGGGCGAAGCGGAAGCCGGCCGGCCGGCGTAGTGAAGCTTCTGGTCGTCGCGCATGTTCTCGCGCAGGTAGTGCGCGGTCTGGTACCAGGCGCCCTGGTTCTGCGGCTCCTCCTGGCACCACACCACCTCCGTCGCGTTCGGATAGCGCTTGATCTCGGCCTCGAACTGCTTATGCGGGAACGGGTAGAGCTGCTCTATGCGGATGATCGCGACATCATTGCGCTGCATCTCGATGCGCTTTGTGGCGAGGTCGTAGTAGACCTTGCCGCAGCAAGCGATGATGCGCTTCACATCTTTCTCGGGAATCGTGGTGGTGTCGGGGATCACCGTCTGGAAGGAGCCGTTGGCGAGCTCCTGGATCGGCGACGCCGCCTCCTTCTTGCGAAGCAGCGACTTCGGCGACATCACCACCAGCGGCTTCCTGAACGGGCGCAGCATCTGGCGCCGGAGCAGGTGGAAAATCTGCGCCGCGTTGGTCGGAACGCATACCTGCATGTTGTGCTCGGCGCAAAGCTGCAGGTAGCGCTCGAGGCGCGCCGAGGAATGCTCGGGCCCCTGCCCTTCATAGCCGTGCGGCAGGAGCTGCACCAGCCCGCACACACGGCCCCACTTGGTCTCGCCGGAGCTGATGAACTGGTCCATGACGACCTGGGCGCCGTTGGCGAAATCGCCGAACTGCGCCTCCCAGATCACCAGCGCGTTCGGCTCCGCCGTGGAAAAGCCGTACTCGAAGCCGAGCACCGCCTCCTCCGAAAGCACCGAATCGATCACCACGAAGTCGCCTTGGTCCTTGCCGATGTGCTGCAGCGGCGTGTACGAGCCCTCGTCCCAGCGCTCGCGCTCCTGGTCGTGGAGCACCGCGTGCCGGTGCGCGAACGTGCCGCGGCCGGAATCCTGGCCCGAAAGGCGCACGTCGTAGCCGTTGGACAGCAGCGACGCATAGGCGAGCGTCTCGGCCATGCCCCAGTCGACCGGCACGTTGCCGGCGGCCATCTGCTTGCGCGCCTCGATGACGCGGGCCACCGTCGGGTGCAGCTTGAAGCCTGCCGGGATCGCGGTGACCCGCTCGGCGAGCCGCTGCAGCTCCGCCAGCGGAACGTGGGTGTCCGCGGCGTCGGTCCACTTCGAGTTCAGGAACGGCGCCCAGTCGACGGCGAACTTGCTCTTGAAGTTGGAGAGCACCGGGCTCACCGTCTGCTTGCCGCTGTC
>CAYOVM010000455.1:0-1568 GCA_964407355.1 uncultured Enterobacteriaceae bacterium | reverse complement strand
GTTCCTGGAAGGCGCGGCTCGCGCTCGATTTCGCGT
The DNA here is from genome assembly GCA_964407355.1 of uncultured Enterobacteriaceae bacterium. Taxonomy (GTDB): domain Bacteria; phylum Pseudomonadota; class Gammaproteobacteria; order Burkholderiales; family SG8-39; genus SCGC-AG-212-J23. Next base: position 1,532 of record CAYOVM010000455.1, on the reverse strand, counting down.
TTCAGGACGGGAAAAGCGCGCTCGCGGGGAAAAGTCACGATGGGCCGCTGGTCGTGCAGAAGCCGCTTTATCCGGAAGGCGCCGGGATCTGCCATGCGATCGTGGTGCATCCCCCGGGCGGGATCGCAGGCGGCGACGAGCTGGCGTTGTCGGCGGCGGTGGGCGAAGGCGCGGCCGCGCTGCTGACGACGCCCGGAGCGGCGAAGTGGTACCGCTCGGCGGGGCCGCGGGCGAAGCAAAGCCTGGCGTTCGACGTAAAGGGGATGCTCGAGTGGCTGCCGCAGGAAACGATCGTGTTCGACGGCGCGCTCGCGGATATGGATTGCGAGGTGAATCTCGGGCCGCACGCCCGCTACATCGGCTGGGAGATCCTGTGCCTCGGGCGGACCGGATCCGGCGAGCGCTTCGCCAAAGGCCGGGTCAATATGACAACCAGGATTTCGAGGAACGGAAAACCCGTGTGGTTCGAGCGCGGCGGCATCGACGGCGGAGGCTGCTTGATGCGATCGGACGCCGGCCTCGGCGGAAAAACGGTTTGCGCGACGCTTCTTGCCGCCGCGCCCATCGACGATCCGCTGCTCCGCGCCTGCCGGGAAGCGGAGGAGGCCGCGGTGACGCGCTTGCCCGGGCTGCTGGTGGCGCGACATCTCGGCGACTCGAGCGAAGCGGCGAAGGATGTTCTTTCGCGCCTATGGGCGAAACTGCGTCCGGCGCTTGCCGGCCGGGACGCCGTCAAACCACGCATCTGGGGGACATGAATGGAGTTGACGCCCAGGGAGAAGGACAAGCTGCTGATCTTCACCGCCGCGCTGCTCGCCGAGCGGCGCAAGGGGCGCGGCGTGAAGCTCAACTATCCGGAGGCCGTCGCCTATATCAGCGCCGCCATCATGGAAGGCGCGCGCGACGGCCGGTCGGTCTCGGAGCTGATGGGCTGGGGCGCGACGCTGCTCAAGCGCGCCGACGTCATGGAGGGCGTGCCCGAGATGATTCCCGAGATCCAGGTCGAGGCCACTTTTCCGGACGGCACGAAGCTTGTCACCGTGCACAACCCGATTCCATGATTCCGGGCGAGATCGACGTCGCTTCGGGAGAAATCCTCCTGAACGAAAAGCGAAAGACGGTGCAAGTCCAGGTGACCAATGCCGGGGACCGACCCATCCAGGTCGGCTCGCACTATCATTTCTTCGAGACGAACGAAGCGCTGAAATTCGAGCGCAAGAAGGCCTATGGCTTCCGGCTCAACATCGCCGCCGGAACCGCCGTTCGCTTCGAGCCCGGCCAGACGAGGACCGTGGAGCTGGTGGCGCTCGCCGGGGACAGGAAGGTCTATGGGTTCTCCGGGAAAGTTAATGGTCCGCTAAAGAAAAAATGAAGATCCAAAGGCAAGCCTATGCGGAGATGTTCGGCCCGACCACCGGCGACCGGGTGCGCCTCGCGGACACGGACCTCTGGATCCGCGTCGAGAAGGACTTCACGATCTACGGCGAGGAGGTGAAGTTCGGCGGCGGCAAGGTGATCCGCGACGGCATGGG
>CAYOVM010000454.1:0-1568 GCA_964407355.1 uncultured Enterobacteriaceae bacterium | reverse complement strand
CCGCGAGGGCGGCAAGACCGTCGGCGCCGGCGTCGTCGCGAAGATCCTCGAGTAATAACAGCAGCCGCACTAAGGGACCGCAAGCAATGCAAAGCCAAAGAATCCGTATCCGTCTCAAGGCGTTCGACTACCGCCTGATCGACCAGTCGGCGCTCGAGATCGTGGATACGGCGAAGCGCACAGGCGCGGTCGTGCGCGGCCCGGTGCCGCTGCCCACGCGCAAGCAGCGCTTCGACCTGCTGCGCTCGCCGCACATCGACAAGACCTCGCGCGAGCAGCTGGAGATCCGCACGCACATGCGGTTGATGGACATCATCGACCCGACCGACAAGACCGTCGACGCGCTCATGAAGCTGGATCTGCCGGCGGGCGTAGACGTCGAGATTAAGGTTCAGTAATACGTTTCATTAAAGATTTGCTGGCCAATTGAAGCCGGCACCTGAAGAAATTTTTTTCAGGTAAACCAAAAGAGGCAGGTATGACGATAGGACTGGTCGGCCGCAAGGTCGGCATGACGCGTATCTTCACCGACGACGGCGGCACCCAGCCGGTCACGGTGCTCGACGTGTCCGACAACCGGGTCACGCAGATCAAGACCGCGGAGACGGACGGCTATGCCGCCGTGCAGGTCGCGTTCGGCAAGCGCCGCGCGAGCCGCGTGACGAAGCCCATCGCCGGCCACCTGGCGAAAGCCACCGTGGAAGCCGGCCACATGCTGCGCGAATTCCGCGCGAAGGCCGACGAGCTCGCCAACCTCAAGGTCGGCGGCAAGATCGGCGTCGAGATCTTCAAGGTGGGGCAGAAGGTCGACGTGCAGGGCGTCACGATCGGCAAGGGCTTCGCCGGCGTGATCAAGCGCCATCATTTCTCGTCGAACCGCGCGAGCCACGGCAACTCGATCTCGCACAACAAGCCCGGCTCCACCGGCCAGAACCAGTCGCCCGGACGCGTGTTTCCCGGCAAGCGCATGGCCGGGCACCTCGGCGACGTGCGCCGCACCATCCTGAACCTGGAAGTCGTGCGCGTCGACACCGAGCGCCAGCTGCTGCTCGTCAAGGGCTCGGTTCCCGGATCGGACGGCCGCGACGTGATCGTGCGGCCCGCGGTCAAGATCACCAAGCCCGCCGGGCCGAGCGGCCAGAAGCAGCCGAAAGCCGAAGCCAAGCCCGCGGCCAAGCCTGCCGCCGCCCCCGCCAAGCCCGCCGCCGCAGCGCCTGCGGCGAAGAAGTGAGCCGCGCCATGGAACTCAAGATGATCAACGACAAGGGCGCCGCGGGCACGTTCGACGCGCCCGACGCCCTCTTCGGCCGCGACTTCAACCAGGCCCTCGTGCACCAGATCGTGGTCGCCTTCCAGGCGAATGCGCGCATCGGCTCGCGCGCCCAGAAGGATCGCGGCGACGTGAACCACTCGACGAAGAAGCCGTGGCGCCAGAAAGGCACCGGCCGCGCGCGCTCGGGCATGACCTCGAGCCCGCTGTGGCGCGGCGGCGGCAAGATCTTCCCGAACTCGCCCGACGAGAATTTCTCGCACAAGGTGAACCGCAAGATGTACCGCGCCGGGATGGC
>CAYOVM010000453.1:0-1572 GCA_964407355.1 uncultured Enterobacteriaceae bacterium | reverse complement strand
AGCTCACCAACATCATCCGCGACGTCGGCGAGGACGCGCGCAAGAACCGGATCTATCTGCCGATGGAGGACCTGAAGCGCTTCGGCGTCCCGGCCGCGGACATCCTCAACGCCCACGAGACCGGGGATTTCAGGAAGCTCCTCGCGTTCGAAGTCTCTCGCGCGAACGAATACTACGAGAAGGCGTTCGAGCTCCTGCCCGCGGCCGACCGCCGCGCCCAGCGCCCGGGGCTCATCATGTCCGCGATCTACCGCGCGCTGCTCGACGAGATCCAGCGCGACGGCTTCCATGTCCTCACCGCGCGGACGTCGCTCACGCCCGTCCGGAAATTCTGGATCGCCTGGAAAACGTGGATCACGGCGTAGCCGGGCGCGTTGCCGCGCGTATTGCCATTGTCGGCGCGGGCTACGCCGGCATGGCGGCGGCGGTCACGCTCGCCGAGCGCGGCGTACCCGTAACGGTTTTCGAATCCGGGCCGGTTCCGGGCGGCCGCGCGCGCCGTGTCGTCTCGCAGGGCACCGAGCTCGACAACGGCCAGCACATCCTCATCGGCGCCTACTCCGAGCTCTTCCGGCTCATGCGCATCGCCGGCGTGCCGCAAGACGCCGTGCTGCGACGGCCCCTCGAGATCCGCTACTTCGACGATTTCCATTTCCGGGCGCGCCGGCTGCCCTATCCCTTCGGGCTCCTCTGCGGCCTGCTGCTCGCGAAAGGCGCCCCGTTCGGCGAGAGGCTGGGCGCGGTGCGCTTCATCGCGGCGCTGCGCCGGAGCGGATTCAAGCTCGACGAGGATGTCCCCGTCGAGGACCTCCTGCAGAAGCACGCGCAAGGCGGCCGCATCGGCCACTACCTCTGGCGGCCCCTCTGCGTCTCCGCGCTCAATACGCCGCCCGCCGAAGCGTCCGCGCAGGCGTTCCTCGCGGTCGTGCGCGACACGCTGTGCGGAGCGCCGGGCGCCAGCGATCTCGTGCTGCCGCGTGTGGACCTGTCGCGCCTTTTTCCGGAGCCCGCGGCGCGCTTCGTCGAGAGAAACGGCGGCACGATGAGGTGCGGCGTCACCGTGCGCGATCTCGCGGCGCTCAAAGACGAATTCTCCGCCGTCATCGTCGCGGTCGGTCCGCACCAGCTGAAGACACTCCTGCCCGGCGTGGCTCCGGCGTATTCGTACCAGCCGATCTACACCTGCTACCTGCAATATTCCGAAAACATCCGGCTCGCGTTGCCCATGCTGGGCCTCGCCGAAGGGCTCGTGCAGTGGGTCTTCGACCGCGGCGCCCTCACCGGAGAAAAAGGCCGGCTCGCTTGCGTGATCAGCGCGCAAGGCGATCACCAGCAGCTCGGCCTCGACGAGCTCGCGGACCTTTGCCACCGCGAGCTCGCGCACGTCCTGCCCGGCCTGCCTCCACCGCTCTGGTCGCGCGTCATCGCGGAAAAGCGCGCGACGATCTCCTGCACGCCGGGCGTCAAGGGCCTCCTCCTGACGCCCACCATGCCGGGTGTGCATCTCGCCGGCGACTATACCGATCCTGAATATCCGCCGACGCTCGAAGCCGCCGTGCGCAGCGGCGTGCG
>CAYOVM010000452.1:0-1574 GCA_964407355.1 uncultured Enterobacteriaceae bacterium | reverse complement strand
CGCGCACCGGCGAGGTGATCTCGCGCCTCACCAACGACACGACGCTGCTGCAGCAGGTGATCGGCTACGGCCTGTCGATGTTCGTGCGCAACTCGCTGATGATGGCCGGCGCGGCGATCATGCTTTTCGTGACGAGCTGGAAGCTCGCGCTTTTCGTGCTGCTCGGGGTGCCCGCGACGCTGATCCCGATCCTGCTTTTCGGCCGGCGCGTGCGGCGGCTTTCGCGCGACAGCCAGGACCGCGTGGCCGACGTCTCCGCCTACATCGACGAGGCGGTGCACGAGATCCGGACCGTCCAGGCCTACGCCCACGAAGACACCGACCGCGCGAGCTTCGCGCGCCACGCCGAGGCCGTGTACCGCTCGGGGGTCGCGCGCATCGGCAACAAGGCGTTCCTGATTTCCGCGGTGATGCTGATCGCGTTCTCCGCGGTCGGGATCATCCTCTGGGTCGGCGGCCACGAAGTGCTCGCCGGGCGCGCCTCGGCGGGCGAGCTCTCGGCGTTCGTGTTCTACGCAGCCATCGTCGCGACCGGCGCCGGGACGGTGTCGGAGGTCTGGGGCGAGCTGCAGCGCGCCACCGGCGCCACCGAGCGCCTGATGGAGCTGCTCGAGACCGAGCCGGGGATCGTCGCTCCCGCCGCGCCCGCGTCGCTGCCGGCCCAGGCGGCGGGCGAGCGCGTCGCCCGCACGATCGAGTTCGGCGACGTGAGCTTCGCCTATCCGGCGCGTCCCGGGCATCGCGTGCTGCAGCGGTTCACGCTGCGGGTTGCCGCGGGGGAGCGGGTCGCGCTGGTCGGGCCTTCCGGCGCCGGCAAGACCACGCTGCTCGCGCTGCTCCTGCGCTTCTACGATCCGCAGCAGGGCGCGGTGCGGATCGACGGCATCGACGTGCGCGACATGGATCCCCAAGCCTTGCGCCGCCTGCTTGCCGTGGTGCCGCAGGATCCGGTGATCTTCGCCGCAAGCGTGCTCGACAACGTGCGCTACGGCAGGCCCGACGCGAGCCGCGAGGAGGTGCACGCCGCCTGCGACAAGGCGTTCGCGCTCGAATTCGTCGAGCGGTTGCCGCAGGGGCTCGACACGCTGCTGGGCGAGCGCGGCGCGACCCTCTCGGGCGGCCAGCGCCAGCGCCTGTCGATCGCGCGGGCGCTGCTCGCGGACCGGCCGATCCTGCTGCTCGACGAGGCGACCAGCTCCCTCGATGCCGCGAGCGAGCGCATGGTGCAGCAGGCGCTGGAGACGCTCGAGCGAGGGCGCACCACGCTCGCGATCGCCCACCGGCTCGCCACCGTGCAGCATGCGGATCGCATCGTCGTCATGGACCGCGGCGCCATCGTCGCCCAGGGCACGCACGCCGAGCTGATGCGCGAGGGCGGCCTCTACGCGAGCCTCGCGCGCCTGCAGTTCCTCGGCGACGCGGCCGGAGGCAAGTGGGAACGCGCCGCCTAGCGGTGCTGGCGTGTTTCCTGGCCGCCGGCGGCGCTCATCCGGCGGCGCGGGGCGACGCCATCGAGGTCGGCTCGAAGCGCTTCACCGAGTCCTACATCCTGGGCGAGATCGTCGCCCGGACCG
>CAYOVM010000451.1:0-1576 GCA_964407355.1 uncultured Enterobacteriaceae bacterium | reverse complement strand
GCGCCGACCGTGACCCTCACGGCCACCGGGGCGATCGAAGGAAACACGACGGACGCAGACAGCTACCTCTCGAACCCCGCAACGTCGTCGCGCAATGTCGTCGCGAACGCTCTTGTCGCAACTGCCGGAACCGGCATCGGCGCCAGGGATGTCCCCAACGGCAAGGACGCGATTGTCACCGAGCTCGCCGATCTCTCCGCCCGCAACACAGGCGGTGGCGACATTCGGATCTATAACGTCGGCGATACCAATCTGGCGGGCGGCGCAGGAGCTTTTGCGGTCGACACCCATGTCGGCAGCGGCAGCCCTACCGGCAACTTCACCCTCGTTTCGACCGGGCAAGTCACCCAGAGCAAGCCGCTGCATACCAACGCGCTGACCGTCGTAACGGTCGATGCCGTTGGCAAGGACATCACGCTGGGCGATCCTGCGAACGACTCCGTATCGTTCAACCTCTTTACCTGCCTCGCCCTTCCCGCGGGGTGCCCCGCCTCGGCCGGGCTCTCGCCCGCCATCGGCGGCACGAGCACCGATTTCGCCAGCGGGGCGATTCTCTACAAGGATTCGAACGGCGCGACCCTGACCGGCGTCGGCACGATCAGCACCTTCGCGAGCTTCGTCGACGGCGACATGACCGTCGACCCGAGCGGCGGCGTCAGCGCCGGCAGCCTCGTGTTCGAAGCGGCCCGCGACATCTTCGTTTCGCTGACCGGCAACCTGAGGAAGATCAACGACACGCGCTCGGGCAGCCTCGTCCTGAGGGCGGGCCGCAACATCAGCTTCATGAACACGTCCGGATCCATCGGCGAAGCGAGCTCGCTGTTCGACCACCACCTGAGCATGACGGCCGCCGGCAACATCACCCTGGAGAACTCGATCTTCCAGGCGTCGAAGAACCTGGACCTTTTCGCCAACACCATGCCCGCGTTTACCGCCGGAACGCCCTCGTCCTACACGCCCACCCTGGCGGCGGGTGGTAATGTCGAGATGCGCGGCAACCATACGGTGCGCACGGGCGGGGACGTCACCGTCCGAGGCGTCGATTTCTCGGTGCTCGGCGGCGACCTCGGGGGCAGTGCCCTCAAGAATCCCTACGGCCAGGAGCTGACGGCGGGCGGGACGCTCAACCTGCTCAATTCGGGCGTGATCACGGTCCGGGCCGGCACGGCGACCGGCAGCTCCGGCGCTGGCAGCGCAGGCGATGCGGCAGGGACCTCCGCGAGCGGCGCGCGCGTGACCGCGGGCACGATCAACATTGGCACGAGCGGCGGCGGCGGGAGCAATCCGAAGCAGCTGGCGATACAGGGCGGGAGCAACTCGCTTGGCTTCGTCACCAGCGATCCGGACAATCCCGAAATCGAGCTTCGCCAGGCCGACGCCGTGATGGAATCGTTGGGAAGCATGACGGTCTTCCTGGGCAGCGGATCGTCCGCGCCGGGCGCCTTCGCCGAGCCGTTCAACAAGCAGTACAGCCTGGTGATCCGGGGAGGCGACGCCACGGCGGACACCAACGGCGGCAAGATCCGCTTCGTCACGGCGCTCGGCGCATTGCGCGCTCACGACATGACCCTCACGG
>CAYOVM010000450.1:0-1608 GCA_964407355.1 uncultured Enterobacteriaceae bacterium | reverse complement strand
ACCTGCGGCATCACGTTCAGCTTCGGCGGCCTGAAGATAAATACGCAGGCCCAGGTGATGAGCTCGGACGGCGAGCCGATCCCCGGCCTCTATGCCGCGGGCGAGCTGGTCGGCGGCATTTTCTGGTTCAACTACCCCGGCGGCTCGGGCCTGACCAACGGCGCGGTCTTCGGGAAGATCGCCGGGAAAAACGCCGCTACTGCGGCGGCCTGACGCCGTCCTTGCTCGCCTGGATGCGCTGCGCGACGATGCGCCCGTCGGCTTCCCGGCGGGCGTTGGTGTAGATGTACACGCCCGGCTTGAGCGCGGAGCGGTCCGCCGGCACGCTGGTCACGACCGGCGTTCCGTCGGGCACGTGGATCTTCGTCGCCCGGTCCTTGAACTGCAGCGTGATCTCGTTGCCGCCGCTCGCTTTCGCCGTGCCGGACAGGGTGGCGTTGTTCATGGTCGCGCCCTCCTCCAGGTCGGAAGGCGTGACGCCCGAGGAGGCCGTCGGCGGGATGGTATGCACTTCGAGCGCGACCAGCCGCTCGCCTTTCTTCACCGCGGTGACGCCGACGTAGGCATTGGCGGGAAGCTCCTCGAGCTTGATCGCCTTGGCGGTGACGACGCTCGCGTCCGGGGCGAGATTCACCTTCAGGTCGCGGCCGTCGCGGGTTTTCACGGACAACACGTCGCCTTCGACCGCGGTGACCGTGGCGCGCACGCGGACGTTGGTCTGCCCGACGGCGGCGGTGCTGGTTAAAATCAATGCAAGCAGAAACAGGTTTTTCACGAGGACCCTCCCTTTGTGTGGATAGCTAACATGCCGGATCTTGCCCGCATTCCATGCTGAATCCATTTCAGGACATCAGGAAGATCGAGGTCCGCAGCTTCAGCGCCATGCCGGCGAAGTTCCGCAAGCGCCGGCGCACCGCCTGGTCCGACCCCAACCGCGCCGGCGCGCAGGTCGACGGCTTCCTCGAAGGGCCGTCCTTCGACCGCAAGGACAACCTGTGGTGCGTCGACATCCCGTTCGGGAGAATTTTCAGGATAAATCCAAAAGGCGAGTGGGATCTCGCGGCGCAATACGACGGCTGGCCGAACGGGCTGAAGATCCACAAGGACGGGCGAATTTTCGTCGCCGACTACAAGCGCGGATTGATGGTTTTAGACGCAAAGTCGGGAAAAATCGAACCGCTGCTGGAGACCGCGTTCAGCGAAAGCTTCAAGGGCCTGAACGACCTGCATTTCGCAGACAACGGCGATCTTTACTTCACCGACCAGGGACAAAGCGGCATTACCGATCCGACCGGCCGCGTGTGGCGACTCCGGGCGAACGGGGAACTGCAGCGCCTGGTGCACAACGCGCCCTCGCCGAACGGGATCACGCTGAACGGAAAAAACTCGCAGGTCTATGTCGCGATCACGCGCTCGCAGCAGATCTGGCGCCTGCCGCTGATGCAGGGCGGCACGCCTTCGAAGACCGGCGTCGCGATCCAGCTCTCCGGCGGCCACGCCGGCCCCGACGGCATCGAGATGGACGCCGAGGACGGATTGCTCGTCTGCCACCTCGGCGTCGGCATCTGGCGCTTCGATTCGAACTGCCTGCCGACGCACCTCGCCCAC
>CAYOVM010000449.1:0-1610 GCA_964407355.1 uncultured Enterobacteriaceae bacterium | reverse complement strand
GATAGTAGGCGCCTCCCGCGGGGCACCTCAACTGATTTTTGAAAAGCTTGACCTGCGTCAGGCCGGCGCACCACCGCGGCGCAGCATGCACCGCAACCGCGCTGGGCTAGACTGCGCGAACGGGCATCGGGCCCCACGGGCGGGAGAAGCGATGAGGGTCCTCGAGGACACCGGTGCTACGCGGCTGGAAAAGGCGGTTTCTCCCCGGGTCGACGCGCATCCCGGCCTCTCCGGGATTCATCCGCTGGAGGATCCGCACGATGCGTTTGCCGCGCGGGTGCTGCTGGCGCGGGCCGCCGAGCGCTCGCTCGACGTCCAGTACTACATCTGGCACAACGACCTCGCGGGCACGCTGCTGTTCAAGGCGCTGCGCGACGCGGCCGACCGCGGGGTGCGGGTACGGCTGCTGCTCGACGACAACAACACCTCCGGGCTCGACGCCGTGCTCGCCGGGCTGGACGCCCATCCGAATATCGAGGTGCGCCTGTTCAACCCGTTCACGTCGTTCCGCGGCCTGCGTGCGCTCGGCTACCTGACCGACTTCTCCCGCCTGAACCGGCGCATGCACAACAAGTCGTTCACCGCGGACGACCAGGCCACGATCATAGGCGGCCGCAATGTCGGCGACGAGTACTTCGGCACCACCTCGGCGAGCGTCCTGTTCGTGGATCTCGACGTCCTGGCGGTCGGCCCGGTGGTCGGGGCGGTGTCGGACGACTTCGACCGCTACTGGGCAAGCGAATCGGCGTACCCGGCGGATCGCGTGCTGGCGCCGGCGCATGCGAGCCAGGCCGCGAAGCTGACGTCGGCCGTCTTGCGGATCGAGCGCGATCCCGCCGCGCTCGCGTACATGAGCGCGCTGCGCGATTCTCCTTTCGTGCGCGAGCTGGTCGAGGGGCGCCTGCCGCTGGAATGGGCCGCGACGCGCCTGGTCAGCGACGATCCGGCGAAGGGCCTCGGCCGCGCCCCGCCCGAAGCGTCGGTACCCGCCAGGCTCAGAGAGATCATCGGCGAGCCGGCGTCGAAGGTGGAGATCGTCTCCGCTTACTTCGTGCCCACTCCCGCCGGCGTCCTCTCGGTCACGGCCCTTGCCCGGCGCGGCGTGAAGGTCCGCGTGCTGACCAACGCCCTGGAAGCGACCGACGTGCCCCCGGTTCACGCCGGCTACGCGAAGCGCCGCAAAGCGCTTCTCGAGGCCGGCGTCGTCCTTTATGAGCTGCGGCGCCTGGCGCGGCTCGTCCCGCGCAACAAAAGCGCCGGCCCGCTGGGAAGCTCGGGCGCGAGCCTGCACGCCAAAACCTTCTCGGTGGACGGCGCGCGCGCCTTCGTGGGCTCGTTCAACTTCGATCCGCGCTCGGCGGAGCTCAACACCGAAATGGGCTTCGTCATCGACAGCCCGGCGCTCGCCCGGATGATCGAAGCCGAATTCGACGGCCGCATTCCCGAGAACGCCTATGAAGTGCGGCTCTCGAGCGCCGGCCGGCTGTATTGGATCGAGCGGCGCGACGGGAAGCTCCTCCGGCACGGCACCGAGCCGGGCGCGAGCTTCCCGCGGCGCGCCGCCGTCCGGCTCCTTTCGCTGCTGCCGATCGAGTGGCTGCTGTAGACGC
>CAYOVM010000448.1:0-1611 GCA_964407355.1 uncultured Enterobacteriaceae bacterium | reverse complement strand
AGACCGGCGCCGCCGCCGCGGTGGGCCTCGTGCTGCCGCACCTGAACGGCAAGCTCGACGGCTTCTCGATCCGCGTGCCGACGATCAACGTCTCGCTGGTGGACCTCTCCTTCGTCGCGAAGAAGGCCGTCACGGTGGACGAGGTCAACAAGGCGGTGAAACAGGCCTGCGACAGCGACCTCAAGGGCATCCTCGAGTACTCCACCGAGCCGCTCGTCTCTTCCGACTTCAACCACAATCCCGCCAGCTCCATCTTCGAGGCCTCGCTCACCAAGGTCACCGAGGGCAACCTCGTCAAGGTGTGCTCCTGGTACGACAACGAGTGGGGCTTCTCCAACCGCATGCTCGACGTGGCGGTGGCGCTCGCGCAGGCGAAGTAGCCGCGATGAAGTTCAAGAAGATGTCGGACCTCGACCTGCGGGGCAAGCGGGTCTTCATCCGCGCCGACCTCAACGTCCCGATCGAGAACGGCAAGATCACCGACGACACGCGCATCCGCGCCTCGGTGCCGGCGATCAAGAGCGCGCTCGGGCAGGGCGCCGCGGTGATGGTCACGTCCCATCTGGGAAGGCCCAAAGAGGGCGAGCTCAAGCCGGAAGATTCGCTCGCCCCCGTGGCGAGGCATCTCGGAAAATTGATCGGCATGGACGTGCCGTTGATCGCCCATTGGGCCGAAAAACAATTCGATGTGAAAGCCGGTCAGGTCGTGATGCTGGAAAATGCGCGCGCGAACAAAGGCGAGAAGAAGGACGACGAGGCGCTGGCGAGGAAGATCGCGGCGCTTTGCGACGTCTATGTGAACGATGCGTTCGGCACGGCGCACCGCGCGGAGGCGACGACGCACGGCGCGGCGCGCTTCGCGAAGGTCGCCGCGGCCGGGCCGCTGATGGCGGCGGAGCTCGAGGCGCTCGGGCGCGCGCTGGCGGAGCCGACGCGTCCGTTGCTCGCGGTGGTGGGGGGCTCCAAGGTCTCCACCAAGCTTTCGGTGCTGGCCGAGCTCGCAACCAAGGTGGACCGCCTGATCGTCGGCGGCGGCATCGCCAACACCTTCCTGCTCGCCGCCGGCAAGCCGATCGGCAAATCGCTCGCCGAGCCGGATCTCGTGGCCGAGGCGAAGAGGATCATGGCCTCCACCAAAGTGCCTTTGCCCGTGGATGCGGTCGTCGCCAAAAGCATGGACGGCGAAGGCGAGGTGAAACGCATCGACGCGGTCGGCGCCGACGAGATGATCCTCGACATCGGGCCGGAGACGGCGAAGGCCTATGCTCTCGAGATCGCCAAGGCCGGCACGGTCGTGTGGAACGGCCCGGTCGGCGTGTTCGAGAAGCAGCCGTTCGCCGACGGCACGCGGACGCTCGCGCGCGCGATTGCCGATTCGAAGGCGTTCTCGATCGCGGGCGGCGGCGACACCGTGGCCGCGATCAACAAGTTCGGCATCGCGGAGAAGATCGACTACATTTCCACCGCGGGCGGCGCGTTCCTGGAGTTCCTCGAGGGCAAGAAGCTGCCGGCCGTCGAGGCGCTGGAAGCGCGCGCCGATGGTTAGCCGGTTCAGCGTCGACACGCACGGCCAGGGGCTGCACGAGATCACGGACAGGGTGCAGACCGAGG
>CAYOVM010000447.1:0-1611 GCA_964407355.1 uncultured Enterobacteriaceae bacterium | reverse complement strand
GACGAGGCCGGGCGCAACTGGGGCATCAAGGTGCTGCGCTACGAGATCAAGAGCCTCACGCCGCCCGAGGCGATCCTGCGCTCGATGCAGGCGCAGATCACCGCCGAGCGCGAGAAGCGCGCCCTCATCGCCAAATCGGAGGGCGAGCGCCAGCAGGAGATCAACATCGCCGACGGCGAGCGCCAGGCGGCGATCCTGAAGTCCGAAGGCGAGAAGCAGGCCGCGATCAACCGCGCGCAGGGCGAGGCCACCGCGATCCGTGTCATTGCGGACGCGAATGCCGCGGCCGTGCGCGCCGTGGGGGAGGCGATCGGTGAGAAGGGCGGAATGGATGCGGCCAACCTGAAGGTCGCGCAGCAGTACGTCGAAGCCTTCGCGAACCTCGCGAAGCAATCCAACACGTTGATTATCCCCGGCAATGTGGCCGACTTGGGAGGGTTTGTCGCCACCGCCATGACCGTGCTCGACAAGGCGCGCGCCACGAAGGCGTAGTCCTGTCGGCCTACGCCGCAACCATTGAAGAAACTACGGGGAAGTAGGAAGATACCTACACGCAAGTAGCCAACACACTGTTACCAGCCCCACGCCGGGACCCGCTTCCGGATAGCAGGGCCAAACAAAGTGTAGCGACTGCGAGACTGCAAGGGCCAACACGCTGTTACCAGCCCCACGTTGGAATCCGGTTTAACCGACCCGACTCCAAACAGCAGGGCCAAACAAAGTGTAGCAACTGCTGATCGACGCTTGAGAGGGCATCACGGAGGGCGCGGCTACCGGCCGTGCCCTCTTTTATTTCAACCTCTCGAGGACGAATTTTACGCATCCCCGCAGGCGGCGCTATCGCCGCTGCCCGCTTGCTGCTGTCGCGTTTTCCGGATTTATCCTCTCGTGCCGCAGCGACGTCGCCCGCTGACGTCGCCGCTGTCGCAGCCACATCATCGTACCGGTCACGGCGAGGATTGCGGGCAGAATGCCGCCCGCGAAAAGCACGATGCGGCCGGCGCCGAACGCCTCGCCCGTATGTAGTTGGCGTTGCGCGGCGAGGAAGCGGTCGCCGGCGCTGCGGGTCGACGCATCGATGCGCCGCACGACGGCCGCCGTCGCTGGATCGAGGAACACTGCGATCGGGCCGGCGCCGTCCCGGAGGTTTACGCGATAGACGCCGCGCGGGCCGGCCGGAAGACCCAGTCCGGTGACGCGAGCTTCCGGATAAAGCGTCTGAGCGGCGCTTACGGCGGCATCGGGCGAGATCGGCTTGCCGCGGGCTTCGACGGCTTCGATAGTGCGCGGCAGCGGCGAAACGCTCGAAAACGCGGAAACCACGTTTCGCCCCGCTTCCGGATAGGCGAGCCAGATACCCGTGAAGGAGAGCAGCGCAAGGACGAGCGAGCCGTAAAAGCCGCAGAGGTAATGCAGGTTGCGCGAGCGAGCGAGGCCCGGGCGCTCTCCAAGCGCCTCGCGGAGGCGTCCGCGCGCCGGCCACCAAAGGTACAGGCCGGAGAGCGATGAGATCAGCATCGCGAACCCGGCCAGGCCGACGATCTCGCGTCCCCAGTATTCGCGCAGCGTCAGATTTTCGTGGAAGCGGTGCATCCAGCCGATGAATCCGCC
>CAYOVM010000446.1:0-1643 GCA_964407355.1 uncultured Enterobacteriaceae bacterium | reverse complement strand
CGGTCATCCCCTCCGGCAGCTCGATCACCTTGCCGCTCACCGTGCGGTACAGCGTTTTGCCGGCGATCTCCCAGGCGGGGATCGGGTTGGGCAACACCACCGCCGCCGCGGGCTTGCGCGTCGCGGTGTCGCGGCTCGGTGCGGCTGCGCTGGGTGCCGGCATGGCAGCTCGCCTAGGCGTGCGACGCCAACGCCTCGGTGCGTGGCGTCAGCGCCTCGGCGCTGCCCGAAACCGGGAAGACGAGCCGTTGCAGCTCGAGCGCGCTGATGCCCCGAATGTCCGCTTCCGCGCCCAGGTCCCGGCGGATTTCGAGCAACGCCTTGCCGAGCTGGGCCGCGGCGTCCGGATGCCGCGCGCCTTTCTCGCGCACGATGGCCCGCAAGGCGGCGTGTGCCTTGATCACGGCGACACCGCCATAGAGCGTGAGCAGCCGGTCGAGCGCCTGGAGCTTCTCGGGCGGGTTGACCTCGTCGGTCCAGCAATCGACGAAGAGCTGGTAGGTCGCCGCTTTCTGCTCGCGCACCTGCGCGGCCCTGGTCCTGCGGCTGGCGTCGCGAATCGCCGCGGCGACGATCATCGATGCGACCAGCACCACGATCGAGCCGATGGCCGTCACCCGCGCCACTTGGGCATCCAGCGCAGCGAACAGCGAGACGATGAATTCGAGCGCGAGGTAAGCGACCGCGCCGATCGTAGCGATCAGGATCAGGCCGAGTAAGAGGCCCAGGGTCTTGCCGGTGAGGCTCATGGTAAGTCTCCTTCAGTAGGGGGTTTCATGATGGATAGCCGTTGGAAATGCTCTCGACCGTGCCCGAGCCGCGGGGCGCAATCGAGCCTTCGGGCTGCGTATCGTTGACGAGCCGGTTCGGGTCGCTGTCGCTCGGCTTCCTGAGCTGGTAGCTCCAGCGCAGGCGGCGGGCGAATCGCGTCTCGAGCGAATTCACGTTGCCGGTCGCGGGCGGCGCCGCGCCGCCGTAATCGGCGATCACCTCGTACTTGACCCAGCGGTTGTGCGTCGTGACGAGCGCCTTGACGTCGCGCTCGACGTCGGCCAGGTGACTCGAATTCGCCGAGGGCGTGATGGGCGTCAGGTTGCGCCAGTCGTTGCCGGGGCCGCCGATGTGGTGATTCAGCAGGTGCCCGAGGCGGTAGCGGCCTTGCCTCGCGGCGATGCTTCCCAGGTCGGTGCGCGAGCCGCGATCCTCGCGCAGCTCGAGGCGCAGCGTCTGGGAAACGGTGGAGCCCGCCGGGTGGCCGGGGCCGACCGGATCGGCAGTCATGTGCGTGCCGAAGCCGAGGTCGTTGACGCCTGCGTAGGTGATGCTGCTGCTGAAATTACCCGGGCCGGCCGTTCCCGTCTCGACCAGCTTCTCGGTCATCGCTTCGCCTCGCGGATTCACCTCGCCAACCACCGCCCAGCGAGCGCCGCGAGGCTCCGCCTCCAGGCGGACGAGGTTGTGCCTCACCCTCAGCGCGGCGAGGACCGGCCGGATCAGCGCGAGGCCGATGCGGCCGCCGGACAGGCGGTTGACCGCCCGGGTGCCCTCGCTCAGCCCGCTCTGCAGTCGCTGGGCGGGCGTCGCATTCGGATCGCCGCCGAGGGCGCGGCTGGCGAGGCTCGCGGCCTGGCGGCGGATCCAGT
>CAYOVM010000445.1:0-1647 GCA_964407355.1 uncultured Enterobacteriaceae bacterium | reverse complement strand
GTCGGCACGGAGATGATGTTCGCCTCGTGCACCACGCTCACGTCGGCGCCCCGCACGTGCGCCCCCTTGGAAAGGTACGCCATCTCGCCGAAGGGCTCGCCGCCGCGCAGCAGGTTGAGAAGCTTGCCCTTCTTGGTGACCTTCACCTGGCCGTCGGCGAGGATGCAGAAGAAGTCCCCCGCCTCGCCTTCCTTCATCAGCAGCTCGCCCATGGCCGCGTGCCGCCAGACCGACATGCGCGCGACTTCCCACAGCTCGGCGTCGGAGAAGTGCTCGAAGAACGGCAGCTTGCGCAGCGTCTCGAACTTGTCCGAGTCGGCGAACTCCTGGGCCTTGTGCGCGCCTTCATGCTGCGCGCGAAACGCCTCGGCGAGGTCGAGGGAGAAATCCTCCCACTGGCGGTAGCGCTCGGAGAGGTCCTTCGCCATGGCGTGGCGCACGATCGCCTCGACCGCCTCCGGGATTTCGGGCCGGAAGAGCGTGGGCGCGTCGGGCTCGACGTTGGTGATCTGGTAGATCAGGCTGAAGTTGTTCGCGGCGTTGAACGGCAGCCGGCCGGTGAGGAGGTGATACATCACCACGCCCATCGAGTAGATGTCCGTCTGGTGGTCGAGCGGATGCTCCTTCACCTGCTCGGGCGACATGTACGCCGGCGAGCCGATGGCGCTCACCTGCGTCGTGGCGGCGGAGCTGATGAGCGCCGCGCCGAAGTCGCTGATCTTGACGTCGGTCCCGCCCTTATAAAGGATGTTCGCCGGCTTGATGTCGCGGTGCGTGACGCCGGCCTTGTGCGCGAACTCGAGCGCGCGCGTGCACTTGAAGACGACCTCCACCACGCGGTCGACCGGCAGCAGCATCTCCGGGCGGCAGAACTTCTCCAGCGTGCCGCCGTCGACGTACTCCATCACGATGTAGTTCAGCTTCTCGTCCGCGACCGCGTCGTAGATCTGGCAGATGTGCGGATGCTGCAGCTTCCCGGCGAGCGACGCCTCCGTGAGGAAGAGCTTGCGGTACATCTTGCCGCGCTCGGGATCGTCGAAGGACTCGGGAAACGCCACCTTGACCGCGACGTCGCGCCGGCTGAAGGGGTCGTTGCAGAGGTAGACCTCGGAAGTGGCGCCTTCGCCGAGCTTGCGCAGCACCGGATACTTGCCGATCTGCTTCGGCATGACGCGGTCCACCATTTATTTCCCCAGCCGCTTCTTCGCGCGCGCGAGCGCTTTGCGGACCTGGGCCGGCGCGGTGCCGCCGATGTGGTTGCGCGCCGCCACCGAGCCCTCCAGCGTGAGGATGCGCTTCACGTCGGGGCCGATCTTCGGGGAAAAGCTCTTCAGCGTGGCGAGCGGAAGCTGCGCCAGATCCACGCCCGCGCGCTCCGCCTCGCGCACCGCGCGCGCGACGACTTCGTGGGCATCGCGAAACGCCACGCCCTTGCGCACCAGGTAGTCGGCCAGATCGGTCGCCGTGGCGTGGCCTTCGAGCGCCGCGGCGCGCATCGCCTCGGGCACCGGCTCGAGATCCGCCACGAGGCCCGCGAAGACTTCGAGGCAGGCCTTCAGCGTGTCCACGGCGTCGAAGAGGGGCTCCTTGTCCTCCTGGTTGTCCTTGTTGTACGCGAGCGGCTGTCCCTTCATCAGCGCGAGCAGG
>CAYOVM010000444.1:0-1654 GCA_964407355.1 uncultured Enterobacteriaceae bacterium | reverse complement strand
GCTGGGGCGTGCCGCAGCTCAAGGTGGGAAGCTTCGCCCGCTCAGAGCGCATGGCGAAGTGGAACGAGGGTTTGCGCATCGAGGAGTCGCTCGGCGCGAAAGCGCTTCTCTATCCGGCGCGCAAGCTGTTCAGGTAGCTGTCAATCCCCTGCTCCAGTATTTTGTCGTTCGAAGGCGTCACGTGAATCTGCGTCCCGGCGCGCGCGCGGAGCAGCGTACACTCGGAGGATGAATACACCTGCAACCCCTCGGGACGGTGCCGAGGAAAAATGGAACCTCCGCCTTTACACCGCGGGCCAGACGCCGAAGTCGCTCGCCGCCATCCGCAACCTGAAGAAGGTGTGCGAGGAGCACCTCCCCGGCCGCTACGAAATCGAGGTCATCGACCTCCTGCAGAATCCACGCCTCGCGAAGGAGCACCAGATCGTCGCCATTCCGACGCTGGTGCGAAAGCTGCCCGATCCGCTGCGCAGGATCATCGGCGACCTTTCGGACACGAATCGCACGCTCGTCGGCATGGATCTGCTGCCGCGCCCGCCGAAGTGAGCCAGGCATGACGCCCTCCACAAAGATCGAGCCCACGCAGGTCGAAGTCGCCGCGCCGCGCCAAACCGCGCCGGAAGCCCTCGAGATGCGGCGCGCGATCAGCAGCGGCGAAGTGGATGCCTTCGTCGTTGGAGCCGACGAAGACCAGAAGCGCGTGCTGATGCTCTCGGAAGCGCACATCCGCTACAAGCAGCTCGTCGAGGACATGCAGCAAGGGGCGGTGACCGTGTCGGCCCTGGGCGAGATCCTGTTCGCGAATCACAGCCTTGCCGCAATGCTCGGCATAGCGCTGATCGACCTGCTTCAGAGCCCGCTCGAAACCCATGTCGCGGCACCTGACCACGGGAAGCTCGCGAAACTGCTCTCGCCGCAGGCCGGCGAGCCCGACATCGAGATCGCTCTTGCCCGCAAGACGGGCGAGACTGTCGCGGCGCGCTTATCGGTGGTGTCGGCGAGCGACGATTTCGTTACCCTGCTCGTCACCGACCTGAGCGACCTGCGCCTGCGGGAAGAGGCCGGCGCGATCGTTTCCGCGATCGAGAAAGGCCAGGTCGACGCCTTTGTCGTGGATGGCCAGGAATTGATGGTGCTCGAAAAGGTGCAGCTTCCATATCGGCTGCTCCTCGAGCGCCAGCGCTACCAGACGGCCGACGCCCGGACGCGGGTGTTTCTCGGCACGCTGGCCGAGGAGTTCCGGGACATCCTCAAGCCGATGCGCAAGTCCATCGACGCCCTCAAGCGCAAGGCGCCTGCGGATCCCGAGGACCGGCGCGCGCTCGAGACGCTCGAGCGCCAGGGTGCCAGGATGATGGGTCTCGTGGAAGATCTGAGCAGGATCAATCCGAAAGAGTAAAGATTACGCGTTGCGGTCCCCTCATTACCGAGGGCCGCGGCTTGCTTGTACGGTTTTTACGGGCTACCCTTAGCCCCGCCCTCGTTGTCATCCCTCTACCTACTCTTGGCAGGCGAAGCTTTTCACAATGCGGGATAAAACAGCCAAGGCGGTCCTCAAGGCAGTCAGACCCACGGCCGCAGCGACGCTGCCGAAAGTCGCGACCGGCATCGCCGGCCTGGACGAGATCACCGGCGGCGGCTTGCCGAGAGGCCG
>CAYOVM010000443.1:0-1667 GCA_964407355.1 uncultured Enterobacteriaceae bacterium | reverse complement strand
CAGGTCAAGCTTTTCAAAAATCAGTTGAGGTGCCCCGCGGGAGGCGCCTACTATCTTCCCCCACAGGCATCCACCCAGGGAGAAGACGATGAGATCCAGGACGTTCGCTTCAACGATGACGGCGCTCGCCGCGGCATTGCTGGCCTTCGGCGCGCACGCGCAGCAGCCGCCGTCCAAATCGATCAAGATGCAATCGACCTGGCCTGCGAGCAACACGCTGCAGGAGCATTTCAAGACCTTCGCCGAGCGCGTCGACAAGCTCACCCAGGGCGGGATCAAGATCGAGGCGATGCCCGCGGGCCAGATCGTTCCGGCCTTCGAGGTGCTGGACGCCACCAACAAGAAGGTGCTCGACGGCTGGCACGGCATCTCCTATTACTGGGTCGGCAAGAATCCGACGGCCGCGCTCTTTTCGGCGCCTCCGGGCGGCCCCTTCGGCATGGACCACATGGACTGGCTGGGCTGGCTGTACGTCGGCGGCGGCCTGCAGATGTGGCGCGACTTCTACCAGAACGAGCTCAAGCTAAACGTGATCGTGTGGCCCGCGCACCCGTCGAGCCCGCAGGCCTTCGGCTGGTTCAAGAAGCCGCTGCGCAACGCGGCGGACCTGAAGGGCCTGAAATGCCGGCAGACCGGCCTCAACGCCGAGGTCTACACCAAGATGGGCATGAGCGTGGTCAACATGGCCGGCGGCGAGATCGTGCCGGCGGCGCAGCGCGGCGTGATCGACTGCGCCGAATGGGTCGGCGGCGTCGAGGACCTGCGCCTCGGGCTGCACAGCGTGTTCAAGTACCACTACACGCCGGGGATGCACGAGAACAACTCCGTCGGCGAGCTCGGCTTCAACCTCGACGTGTGGAAGAGCTTCACGCCGGCGCAGCAGGACGCGGTGGACTCGGCCGTGCGCGACACCTTCATCCTGTGGCTCACCCGCTGGCAGAAGCAGAACGCCGACGCGATCGAGGAGCTCGTGAAGAAGCACGGCGTGCAGATCCGGCGCACCCCGCCCGACATCCTCATCGGCTCGCTGAAGGCCTGGGACGACGTGGCGAAGGAGAACTCGGCGAAGAACCCGACCTTCAAGAAGGTGTACGACTCGCAGCGCGAGTACGCCTCGAAGGTGGTGCCGGCGAAGCGCTACATGTTCCCGCCGTACTCGTTCGCCGCGAACTACTACTGGCCGCAGGACGACAAGCCGGCCGCCAAGGCCGAACCGAAGAAGAAGTAAATCCTTTTGCCGTAACCCCTTAGCGGTTTTCGAAAAGCGAGCTTGACAAGCGGGCTCGCTTCGGCCGATACTAAACCTAATGGTTAAGTATATGGAAGCCGAGGAGCGCAGGCTCGACGCGGTGTTCGCCGCGCTCGCGGACCCCACGCGCCGCGGCATCCTCGAGCGGCTGAGCGGCGGGGGCGACCTCGCGGTCTCGGAGCTGGCGGCGCCGCACGACATGTCGCTCCCCGGCTTCATGAAGCACCTGCGGGTGCTCGAGAACGCCGGCCTCGTCGCGCGCTCGAAGGAGGGCAGGGTGGTGAGCTGCGAGCTCTCCGCCGAGCCGATGAAGGCGGCCTCCGTCTGGATGTCGCGCTACGAGAAGTTCTGGACCGAGAAGCTCGACTCGCTCGCCCGTTATCTCTATCAGCAAGAGGAGCTGCAAGCATGGAACAAG
>CAYOVM010000442.1:0-1670 GCA_964407355.1 uncultured Enterobacteriaceae bacterium | reverse complement strand
GCCGCGAGCATCCGGGCTTCGAAGGCGGCGTCGTCGGCCGCCAGCATCCACGCAAAAAACACCGCGTCCTCCGCAGCCAGCATTCGCGGCAAGAAGGCTTCTTCCGGTGCGCGCGCAGCGAACAACACTGCCATGTTGATGGCCGCTTAGCGCGAGCAGTCTTCCGCACCCGCATTTGCGGAACGAGCGTGACTAAAAAGGCCGGGGAAACCCGGCCTTTTTCATTTGCTATACCGCGCTTGCCTCAATGTGAGGCGCCCGGCGCGGTTACTTGGCCTTCGAGGCGGCCCTTTGCGCTTTTCTCGCCAGCTTCGCCTGTCTTGCCAGCTTCTTGCCGATCTTCTGCAGGCGGATGCGGTTGCGGAGGTTTTTTGCGGTATGTCTCATGGCGTAAGTGTCCCCGGATATTTTTCGGCCGCCATTGTACGGGTTATCGGTCGAGCGGAGGCGTTCCGTCGCCCGGGCCCAGCGTGCGCTGCATGAGGATGCTGTCGACCCAGCGGCCGAGCTTGTAGCCCACCGAGCGAAGCGTGCCGACGCGAAGGAATCCCTGGCTCGCGTGCAGGCCGATCGAGCCGGCGTTCGCGCTGTCGCCGATCACCGCGATCATCTGCCGGTAGCCGAGCGCCTCGCAGCGGCGAACGAGCTCGGCGAGGACCGCCGTGCCCACGCCCCGCCCGAGCATGTCGGCGCGCACGTAGACCGAGTCCTCCAGCGCGAAGCGGTAGGCGGAGCGGGCGCGGTAGAGGGTGCAATAGCCGTAGCCGGCGACAGCGCCGCCGAAATCCGCGGCGAGGTACGGCAGCCCTTGCGCGACGACCTCGTCGTAGCGCCGGCGCATTTCGTCGACCGAAGGAGCGCGCTCCTCGAAAGACGCCAGCCCGGTCGCGACATGGTGAGCATAGATGGCCTGGATCGCAGGAAGGTCCGCCGGCACGGCGGGGCGCATCTGCACCAGCTCAGCGGGAATAGTCCGGCTCCTCGCGATCGAGGATGCGCTTCAGCGCCGTGAAGTGAGCGCCGGCGTACTTCGGCGTGTCGGCGAGGATCATGCGGTAGGTCTCGCGAACCACTTCCGGGCGCACCGCGCGCAGCTTGCCGCCGGTCGAGCGGGCGAGCACCTGCAGCCGGCAGGCGCGCTCCAGGTAGTAGAGCAGATCGAACGCCTCGGCCACCGACGGCCCGACAACGATCACGCCGTGGTTGGCGAGGAACAGGACGCGCTTGCCTCCCAGCACGCGCGCGAGGCGGTCGCCTTCGGCGTTGTCGACCACCAGCCCGTTATAGGTGTCGTCGTACGCGATGTCGTCGTGGAAGCGCAGCGCGTTCTGCTCCACCATCTCCAGCCGGCCATTCTCGAGCAGCGTCAGCGCCGTCGCGTAGGGCATGTGGGTATGCAGCACGCATGCCGCGCGCGGGTTGTGCAGGTGGATCCTGGAGTGGATGTAGAAGGCGGTCTTCTCGAACTCGCCCTCGCCTTCTACTATGTTCCCGCCCGCATCCAGCGCGAGCAGATTGGACGCGGTGACTTCGCTCCAGTGCACGCCGTAAGGATTGAGCAAAAAGCGCTTCCCATCCGGAAGCATCAAGGTGAAGTGGTTACAGACGCCCTCGTGCAGGTCCATGCGCACCGCGAGGCGGAACGCCGCGGCGAGATCCGCGCGCGCCGC
>CAYOVM010000441.1:0-1672 GCA_964407355.1 uncultured Enterobacteriaceae bacterium | reverse complement strand
CCGGTAGATCACCCCGGCTTTGCCACATCCCTCGAGGAATTCTTCGTGAACGCGATCGCAGCGGGCGAGGCTCGTGAGTCCTCCCTGGCGCGCCAGCCTGAAACATCGGCGCGGCGTGTACCGCGGCGCGGGATCGATGAATGTTGGTTGGGCGAGGTAGCTCAGCGGTAGAGCGCGGCCCTCATAAGGCCGAGGTCGGGGGTTCGATCCCCCTCCTCGCCACCCATGGGTAGCTCAGATGGTTAGAGCAATCGGCTGCAAACCGATGTGTCGCGGGTTCGACTCCCGCTCCAACGCAGTAAAGGCATCCAAGCCTGTTTTAACGCAGTACCGGGGCCGGCTTCAGTTTGCAAGGCAGCGCATCGCCGAGCAGGCGCCGGGCGCCAGGCCGAGTGCGCCGTGCGGCGCGCGCGGGCGGCGCAGCCGTGGTCTTTCGCTTCTCTTCTCCAGAGAAATCTTCTGAAGAAAAAGCGAAGAGCGGCTGCGTCCCTCGCGCGCGCGGCGTCGCCCGTCGGGCGCCCGGGAGGCCGGATTCCCATTTTTAACGCAGTGAAGAAGAAAGGAGAATCAAGATGATTGTGTTTCAGAAGTTCCATGTGAAGAAGGACGAGCGCGCGCTGCTGTTCGAGCGCGGCGACTTCGTCGACATCCTGCGCCCGGGTGAGCACGTTCGCTTCGACCCGCTGCGCCGTCTGACCGCGGAGAAGTTCGCCCTGGCGAACACCCGGTTCGAGCACCGCCTGGCCGACTTCCTCGTGAAGGCGGAGCCGGCGCTCGTGGAGCGCGAGCTCCACGTGATCGAGCTCGGCCCGGCCGAGGTCGGCCTGCGCTACGAGAACGGCGTGCTGGTCGAGGTGCTGGCGCCGAACACCCGGCGCCTGTACTGGAAGGGCTACATCGATCTCGCCTTCGAGCGTGTCGATATCTCGACCGACTTCACCGTCGACGCGAAGCTCGTGCCGCAGCTCGTTTCACTGGGCGCGACCGGCTTCAAGGCGAAGGTGCCGGGCGCCGACGTCTTCGGCGTGCAGGTGCCGCAGTTCAACGTCGGCGTCGTGTACGTCGACGGCAAGCTGGCGTACCTGCTGGAGGCCGGCCTGCGCGCGTTCTGGCGCTTCGGCCGCGACCTGCGCGTCGAGTTCGTGGATCTGCGGCTGCAGGTTCTGGAAGTGGCGGGTCAGGAGATCCTGACCAAGGACAAGGTCCCGCTGCGCGTGAACTTGAACGCAGGCTATCGCGTGAGCGACGTGCTGGTGGCGTTCGGCAAGCAGGCGAAGCCGGTGGACTACCTGTACAAGGAGCTCCAGTTCGGCCTGCGCGCCGCGGTCGGCACCCGGACCCTGGACGAGCTGCTCGAGAACAAGGGCCTCATCGACCAGGTGGTCGCGGAGCACATCGCGCGCCGCGTGCAGGGCTTCGGCCTGGAGGTCGACTCGGTCGGCGTGAAGGACATCATCCTGCCGGGCGAGATGAAGGTGATCCTGGCGAAGGTGGTCGAGGCCGAAAAGGCCGCGCTGGCGAACGTGATCCGCCGCCGTGAGGAAACCTCGGCGACCCGTTCGCTGCTGAACACCGCCCGGGTGATGGAAGACAACCCGACCGCCCTGCGGCTTAAGGAGCTGGAGACTCTGGAGAAGGTCACCGAGAAGATCGACAAGATCTCGGTGTTCGG
>CAYOVM010000440.1:0-1676 GCA_964407355.1 uncultured Enterobacteriaceae bacterium | reverse complement strand
TCGAGAAATACGCCGCCGCCGCCCAAGGACTCGCGAGCCCCTCGTCCGCCGCGCGCGCCCTCTTCGGCGGCGCGCCGAACATCGAGCGCGTCGATCGCCTGGTCCAGACCATCGCCGCGCAGAAGGGCATGCGCCTGGACGCGCTCGACGAAGTGGTGCGGCTGGTGGACGCGAAGCTCGAGTCGAACCGCAAGGCGCAACCCGCGGTCGCTGCCGCGGGTGTGGCTACCGCACCGAAAGCCAAGAAAACCGCCTAGCGGAACGGAAGCGCGGCTAGTTCTTCCGGAGCCGCGCGTCCACTGAGCACTGCCAGGTGTAGTGGCCGGTGTTGCGATCGTTGTCAATCGCGCAATCGCACGCGGAAAATCCGATCACCGAAGCGCCGTTCGCCCGGGCATAGCCCTCGGCCCGCTCCTTCGCCCAGCCGCAGGCCTGCACCCTCGTGCCGTCGGTGAAAGAGGTGGCGCCGAAGTTGCGGACCTCCTCGCGTCCCGACCCCGACGCCTGCCTGCTGCCACCGCTCGGCTGCCTGCTGCTACCGGTCCCGGAGTCGCACGTGCCCTTGGAAACGACCAGGCACTTGTACGAGGAGGAGGAAACCCTCTCGCAATCGCAAGAGCCGATCGAGCTGTCGCGAAGCGTGCATTGCAGCGCTTGCATCCGGACCCACAGGCTGGCGGCGTCCCGCGCGTACTTACACGCGTCGGTCTTGTCCGAGCCCGAGGCGACGTGAGTCTCTTCGACCTGCTTTTGCCCCCAGGCGGCCGAGGCAGCCAGCAGCGCCGCGAGCACAAGCACTCTCATTTTCTTCCTCCTTGTTGTTTTAGAACTTGGTCGCGCCGGGCGTCACTTTGTCGCAGCGGTAGGAGGCTTGCATACGATCTGCGTTCCGCTGCATATAGACGCGCTCCATGCTCATCTCGCCCGTGACCCGGCTGATTCGCCAGTCATCCCAACTTTGATACCGATCGACGGTTCCACGGAATTCAGCCGCCGAAAGACTGCAGTCGTGCGCCATGCCATCGAGCACGCACACACTCAAATCCTGAAACACCAGAAACTCGAACGTCGACGGGAACGAATCCGAACCACCCCTCCTGCTGCAGCCGAGGACGAGGCTTGGATGTTTGCCCGAGATCTTGCGCCGGATCTGGGCGCGCTCTTCCTGGAGCTTCGCCCTGGCCTCTTTCTGCTCAGCTTCGGCCGCTTTCTCCTCCGCTTCGGCCGCTGCCTCCTCCCTCGCCTTGATCACCTTCGAAACGCACTTGTCGCGCAAGTTGCGAGCGTCGGACTGGCATCTTTTCACCCCATTTGCATTCTGTATCTTGCCCCCCGAGATAGCCGCAAAGCCGCAAAGGCTGTTCATCTGCTCGTAGGCGGCGCGGCACTCCTGTTCCGTCTTGGCCTCGTCGAACGTTTGCCACGTGAGCGCCTCGCCAGGTTCGCTCATCGCGGCGCAAAGCGCCGCCAGCGCAAGCGCCAGAGCTTGCCTTCGTTCCATTCAGATCCTCCCCCTACTCGAGACCCGCTTAGCTTACATCGCCGTTCGGCTTTTCGGCCTCATCGATGCCGAGCTCTTGGATCTTGCGCGTAATGGTATTGCGGCCCATGCCGAGGAGGCTCGCCGCCTCGATGCGCCGCCCGCCGGTGCGGGCGAGCGCCTTCGTGATGAGCGA
>CAYOVM010000439.1:0-1685 GCA_964407355.1 uncultured Enterobacteriaceae bacterium | reverse complement strand
CGCTGCAGCCGCGCGACGCCGGCGGCGATCGAGGCGGCTTCGAGCTGCGCCGCGCCGAGGCTCGACACGTCGTTCAGGTTGGCCATGCCGAAGCGGCCCTTGCCGATGTAGCCGGTCGTGGCGTTGCCCAGTCCGAAGGCGTTGTCCTCTTCCATGACGGCACCGCGCCTGTCGACGGATACAGTGACGCCGTACAGCGAGCCGTTGGTAAGCCCGGCGCGTTCGACCGGATTGCCGGAGCCGCGCTTGGAGCCGACGTAGACATAGACCTCGCTCGGCAGGCCGGTGGCCGGCGTCGGCGAGGTACTGAGGTTGCTGTCGTCGGTACAGACGACGATGGTCTTCATTTGCGGGTAGGGCGATGCCACGGCGTTCTCGAAAGCCATCCTGCCCAGGCGCGGAAGCTGCCATGCTTCGCCGGCGTGCGAGCCGGTCACGATCCTCGCCCAGGCGCGGCCCTCGGTCACTTCCTCGCCGCCCAGGTAGATGCGCTCGTCCGTGCCGAGGCCGTGCGCGCGGAAAGCCGTCGCCGCGGGGAGGTCGGCGGAGCAGAAGCGCTTCCATTGCGTGGTGCCGGCGACGTATTGGCCCGTCGCGGGATTCCAGGCGAAGACCTTGCTCGCCGAGGGCGTAAGGTCCTGTCCGTGCGTGACCTCCAGCGTGTCCGCGTCGATGGTCCAGCGCGACACGAAGGCGCCGTTGCTGCCGTGCGCGCGAACGATGCCGGGCCGGCCCTCGGTGATCTCGTGGCTCATCAGCAGGGTGAAATCGCCGTGCCCGCTCTTGAAAGCGCCCAGGCCGTCGGGAATGCCGACCATGCGGTAGCCGCCGATCGAGTCGCCGACGGTGAGGATGGCGACGGTCTTCGCGCCGGTAATGCTCGGCAGCAGATAGGGTTCCGTGGTCGTGCTGGGGCCCATGGCGGTGCTCGTGCCGTGCGCATTCGCGGGCGCCATCGCGCCCGAGCCCGCGATCACGAGCGGCGTGGCAAGCGCTCCTTTGAGGAACGACCGGCGCGAGCCGGCTGCTTTTGAGGTCATGCGGTTTCCTTTTTGGTTGGTCCTGCGCTGTCCTGGATGCTTCAGGCTTCGGCGGCCAACGGTAGGCGAATCGTGTTGCCGTTTCTTTACTGCGGGCGGCGGAGGGGAACGCGCCGGCGAGAACGCCGGTGTTAGAATCGCGCCCTCAGCGACGGTGAGCGTAGCTCAGTTGGTTAGAGCATCGGTTTGTGAAGCCGAGGGTCGTGGGTTCAATTCCCATCGCTCACCCCATATTCATCTGGTCGCGGCCGAAGGCCGTCAATGCCACGGAGCCTGGAGCACGAACACGTGCCCAGCTCCCGCGGCCGTTTCCGGCCAAAGAAAGTCGAGCGCCGGGTAAGCTCGCTCGAGCGCGCGGCGTCCGTCGCCGATCTCGCAGACGAGCAGCCCGCCGGGATGCAGCCGGCTCTGCGCCTCGCGGATTATTTTTCTTACGAGCATCAGGCCGTCCCCGCCGCCGGCGAGGGCCATGCCGGGCTCGTGCAGATATTCGGGCGGCAGCTTTTTCATGGACGCCGCGTTCACATAAGGTGGGTTGGTGATGATGAGGTTGTAGCGATCGTCTTCGAGCGACGCGAACAGATCGGAGTGGATCAGGCGGATCTTTTCCCCCAATCGATATCTTGCGACGTTCCTCGCCGCGAC
>CAYOVM010000438.1:0-1689 GCA_964407355.1 uncultured Enterobacteriaceae bacterium | reverse complement strand
AGCCGCTGCAGCTCCTCGATCCAGCGCGCGGTGATGACGCGGATCCAGTCGAGGTCCTCGGGACTGTCGTAGGCGCAGAAGACGCCGAGGTTGATCGCCTTGCCGCGCAGCAGCAGCAGAGTCGTCGTGCTGAGCATGTATTTCGGCGCGTCGAACCGGCCCTCCGACGCGAGCCGGGCGCCCTGCAGCACGGAGACGGTCTCCGCGTCGCGGCGCAGCTCGGCGAGCAGGGCGGGACGGCCCTGCTGCGTATCGAGGAATTTCCGGTGGTCGGCGCTGCCCGGCGGCGGCGGGGCGCCCAGGCCGCGCAGCGAGTCGTTCACGAAGGTGGTGAAGGCGCTCGCGGTGATGCGCTCGCGCTCGAGCCCGCGCGGCGTCACGGCGACCATGTAGCGCTTCGCCTCGATCGGGTCGCCCACGCTGAAGCGGCGCAGGTCGGCGTCGCTGAGCGCGAAGAGCAGAATGCGGTTCGAGGCCGAGGTGAGGGCTTCGGCGAGCTCCTGCAGGCGGGGCGAGCCGGTGAAGCCGGTGTCGGCGAAGCCCGGCGGCGCATCCATGCCCAGGCGCGCCTCGCCCACCTGCACGGCGAACGGCGCCGCCGCGCAGTGCAGCGCCGCGGGGAAAAGGAGGGCGGCGAGGGCTCGAGCGAGAAACCGGGCCGGGACGGCGTGGAGGGCGCGCACGGCGGCCATTCTATCCTCGTCGTATCATCCCTTCCTTTCGGAGACTTGGACTTGGCGGCGATCCTCAGCACGCTCCCGCGGGGAGAAAAGGTCGGCATCGCGTTCTCGGGCGGGCTCGACACGAGCGCCGCGGTGCACTGGATGCGCGCGAAGGGCGCGATCCCCTACGCGTACACCGCCAACCTCGGCCAGCCCGACGAGTCCGACTACGCGGACATCCCGAGGAAGGCGCTCGCCTACGGCGCCGAGAAGGCGCGCCTCGTCGAGTGCCGCCCGCAGCTCGCCGCCGAAGGCATCGCGGCGATCCAGTGCGGCGCGTTCCATATCGCCACCGCGGGCGCGACGTACTTCAACACCACGCCGCTCGGCCGCGCCGTCACCGGCACCATGCTGGTCGTCGCCATGCGCGAGGACGGCGTCGGCATCTGGAGCGACGGCAGCACCTACAAGGGCAACGACATCGAGCGCTTCTACCGCTACGGCCTGCTCGCCAACCCGGCCTTGAAGATCTACAAGCCCTGGCTCGACCAGCGCTTCATCGACGAGCTCGGCGGGCGGCGCGAGATGTCGGCCTACATGGCGAAGGCCGGCTTCGATTACAAGATGAGCGCCGAGAAGGCGTACTCGACCGACTCGAACCTCCTCGGCGCCACGCACGAGGCGAAGGACCTGGAATTTCTCGACAAGGGCATCGCGATCGTCCAGCCGATCATGGGCGTCGCCTCCTGGCGCGAGGACGTGAAGGTGAAGGCCGAGCGGGTGAGCGTGCAATTCGCCGAGGGCCAGCCGGTCGCGTTGAACGGCCAGCGCTTCGCGGACGCCGTCGCGCTCCTTGCCGAAGCGAACGCCATCGGCGGGCGCCACGGCCTGGGCATGTCCGACCAGATCGAGAACCGGATCATCGAGGCGAAGAGCCGCGGCATCTACGAAGCGCCGGGCATGGCGCTGCTCCACATCGCCTACGAGCGCCTGGTCACCGGCATCCACAACGAGGACACCATCGAGC
>CAYOVM010000437.1:0-1689 GCA_964407355.1 uncultured Enterobacteriaceae bacterium | reverse complement strand
GGCCGAACCTCGTCGCCTATCTCGCGCGCGTCGCGGCGCGGCCGAAGGTGAAGGAAGCGCTGAAGGCCGAAGGCCTCCTCAAAGAGGACGCCCGGAGCCTTTGATCGAGCCACGCGCCTCCCGATGAGCCGGCTGCCGAGCGTCTTCATCTCCCACGGCTCGCCCATGCACGCGCTCGAGCCGGGCGCGGCGGGCGAGGCGTGGAAGGCGCTCGGCCGCCGCTTCCCGAAGCCGAAGGCGATCCTGATCGCCTCGGCGCACTGGGAGACCAACGTGCCGATGCTCACCGGCGCCGAGAAGCCGGAGACCATCCACGATTTCTCCGGCTTCCCGGAGCCCCTTTACCGGCTGAAGTACCCGGCCGCAGGCTCTCCGTCCCTCGCGCGACGCGCGCAGTCCCTGCTTCGAAACGAAGGCTTCACCGCAGCCATCGACGGCTGCCGCGGCCTCGATCACGGCGCCTGGGCGCCGCTGCTCTACGCGTATCCCGACGCCGACGTGCCGGTGGTGCAGCTTTCGGTGCAGCCCGCGCTCGGCCCCGGCCACCACCTCGCGGTGGGCCGCGCGTTGCGGCCTCTTTCCGACGAAGGCGTGCTGATCGTCGGCTCCGGCCATCTCACCCACAACCTGCGCGACTGGGATCGCAGCGGCCGCGCCGCTCCGGCGCCGTACGCGCGCGAGTTCCAGCAATGGGTGTTCGAGAAAATCAGGAGCAAGGACCTCGAAGCGCTGAGCGACTACCGCTCGGCTTCGCCGCACGGCGTGCGGGCGCACCCGACCGACGAGCACTTCCTGCCGCTCTTCGTCGCGCTCGGCGCGGCGGCCGACGACTCGAAGCCGCAGCGCGTCTTCGACGCCATCGAAGCGGGCGCGCTCGCGATGGACGCCTACGTGTTCAACTAGCGCCGGTTTATCCGCCCAGGGCGCGGAAAAGGTCGGCGATGGCGGAGCGATGGGCGCGCAAGGCCTCGATGCGCGCGCTGCGGGCGGCGAGCAGGCCCCGCTCGGCGTCGAGGACATCGAGCTGGCTCGCGATGCCGTTGTCGTAGCGCAGGCGCGCGAGGCGCAGGGTCTGGCGCAGCGCCTCGGCGCGCGCGGATTCGGCTTCGTAGCTCTCGAGCGAGCGCGATTGCGCGGCGAGCGCGCTGCGAACTTCGCTGAAGGCGGTCTGGATCGCTTTCTGGTATTGCGCGACGACCTGGCGCTCGCGCGCGGCGGCGGCCTCGGTGCGGGCCTGTAAGCGACCGCCGGCGAAGATCGGCTGGGTCAGCGCGAGGCCGATGTTCCACAGCCCGGCCGGCCCCGTGAACAGATCGGTGAGCGCCGCGCTCTGGCTGCCGAGCGCGCCGGTGAGGGCGATGGAGGGAAACATCCCGGCGCGCGCCTCGGCGATGCGCGCATCGGCCGCGGCGAGAAGGCGCTCCGCCTCGACCAGGTCGGCGCGGCGCAGCAGCAGCTCGGAGGGCACGCCCGAGGGCAGGATCGGCGCGGCGGGCTTGTCGTCGACCGATTCCCGGCGGAGCACGTTCGCCTCGAAAATCTGCCGCGGCGAGCGGCCGAGGAGCAGCGACAGCGCCGCCTCCTCGCGCTCGCGGTCGCGCTCGAGCGGCGGCAGCTGGGCCCGCGCCGCCGCGACCTCGGCCTCGAGCTGGCGATACTCGAACTCCGACAGCACGCCCCCCTCGAAGC
>CAYOVM010000436.1:0-1695 GCA_964407355.1 uncultured Enterobacteriaceae bacterium | reverse complement strand
GTGATCCGCGCGATCCGCGACTATTTCCAGCCCGACATCGGCGAGATCCTGATCGACACGGAGGAAATCTTCGAGCAGGCCAAGGCGTTCATGCAGACCGTGATGCCGGGCAACGTCAATAAGGTGAAGCTGTACCGGGACGACGTCCCCCTGTTCTCGCGCTTCCAGATCGAGCACCAGATCGAGAGCGCCTATTCGCGGCAGGTCGGATTGCCGGCGGGCGGCGCGATCGTCATCGACCACACCGAGGCCCTCACCGCCATCGACGTCAACTCCGCGCGCGCAACGCGCGGCGGCGACATCGAGGAGACGGCGTACCGCACCAATCTGGAAGCCGCCGAGGAAGTGGCGCGCCAGCTGCGCCTGCGCGACCTCGGCGGCCTGATCGTCATCGATTTCATCGACATGGAGTCGCAGCGCAACCAGCGCGAGGTCGAGAACCGCCTGCGCGAAGCGCTGCGCTTCGACCGCGCCCGGGTGCAGATCGGCAAGATCTCCCGCTTCGGCCTGATGGAGCTTTCGCGCCAGCGGCTGCAGCCCTCGCTCGAGGAGACGGCGCACATCAGCTGTCCGCGCTGCAGCGGCACGGGCTTCATCCGCGGCACGGAATCCACCGCGCTGCACGTGCTGAGGATCGTCCAGGAAGAAGCCATGAAGGAGAACACGGGCGCGGTGCACGCGCAGGTGCCTGTCGACGTGTCGTCGTTCCTGCTGAACGAGAAGCGCGGCGAGATCCAGAAGCTCGAGGCGCGCCTCAAGGTCAACATCGTCCTGGTGCCGAACCCGCACCTGGAGACCCCTCACTACAAGGTCCAGCGCCTGAAGCACGACGAGCTGAACGAGATGGAGCACGTGCCGTCGAGCTACGAGCTGGTCGAGCGGCCGGAGGAGCCCAAGGTCCCGGGCGCAGACGCCGAAGCGGCCAAGATCGAGCGCCAGCAGCCGGCCGTCAAAGGTATTACGCCCGACCAGCCCGCGCCGATGGTGGCGGACCCGGTCGTCGCGCCGCCTTCGGCCCAACCCGCTGCGCGTCCGTCGCAGCAACAGCGCTACGATCAAGAACGTTCACGCCATCAGGCTTCGCCCGCGCAAGCGGCGTCTGCCCCGGAAAAACCGGGCTTCTTTTCCCGATTGTTCGGTTTCTTCGCCGAGCCCGCGGCCGAGCAGCCAACGGAGCCGCAGCAGCACAAGCCCGCGCAGGCCGGCCAGCAGCCGGGCCAGCGCGATGGGCGACGCGACCAGCAGCGTGGGCGCGACGGCCAGCGCTTCGACCGCGGCCCGCGGCGCGACGGACGCGGCGATGGGCGAAATGACGGGCGAAACGAGGGCCGGCGCGACGAGCAGCACCGCGACCGCCAGCAGCAAGGCCGCCTCGAAGGCCGGCGCAACGGCCAGCAAAGGGATGGGCAGCGCGACGGTCAGCCGCGCGGCGATCGCGATCGCGGCCGCGACCGCGGTCCGCGCCACGACCGTGGCCCGCGCCAGGATCGCGACCCGAACCAGCAGGGACGTGACCCGCAACAGCACGGACGCGATCGGCACCAGCCGCCGCGCAATCCGCAACCGCAGATGGAACGCTCGCAACAGCCCGCGCAACCTTCCATGCAGGGCGAGGCGCCGCAGTTCCACCAGCTTTCCCCGGAAGGCCAGCAGGGACGTGACCCGCAACAGCAGGGACGTGACCCGCAACAGCAG
>CAYOVM010000435.1:0-1698 GCA_964407355.1 uncultured Enterobacteriaceae bacterium | reverse complement strand
AGATGCGCCACGCGCCCAGGGCCAGGAACACGGTCAGCACCACCGGGAACTCCTCCGGGAGGATCGCCATCGCGAGCGTGAGCCCGGCGAGCACCCCGGCGAGCCAGTCGCCGCGCGTGAGGGCGTACAAGGCGACCATCGCCGCCGAAAGCACGAGCGCGAACGCGGCGATGATCCGCACGATGCGCGCGGTCTCCGCCTCGAGCGAGGTCTTCCCGGCTTGGAGCGTGGCGAGCGACGCGCCGATGCGGCCGAGCTCGCTGCGCGGCCCGGTCGCGGTCACCTGCGCCCAGCCCTGCCCCTTCACCACCAGCGTGCCGGAGAAGACCGGGTCGCCGGGGCGCTTGTCCACGGCGAGCGACTCGCCGGTCAGCAGCGATTCGTCCAGCGCGAGATCCTGCGCCCGCCCGAGGCTCGCGTCGGCGGGAATCCGGTCGCCTTCCGAGACGATGAGGAGATCGCCGCGCACCACGTCGCGGCCGGCGATGCGCCGGCGCTCGCCGTCGCGCAGCACGAGCGCCCGCGGGCTCGACAGGTCGCGCAAGGCCTCGAGCGCGCGCTCGGCCTTGCGCTCCTGGACCACCGTGATCGCGACCACCGCCGCGATCGACGCGGCGAGAACCAGCGCCTCGTGCACGTCGCCGAGCACGAGGTAGATCGCCGACGCGGCCACGAGGAGCAGGAACATCGGCTCGCGCGCGACCCCCAGCACCATGCCGAGCAGGCCGTGCCGGCGCGCCGCGGGCAACGCGTTCGGACCCTCGGCGGCAAGGCGCGCGGCCGCCTCCGCGGAGCTCAGGCCGGTGAAGTTCACGTAGGAATTGTCCTACAGAAGGATCGGCGTCCTCCTACCGCTCTTTCAGCCGCGGCCGATACAGCCCTCCAAGGCGGAGCGGCACACTGCTCCCATGAAATTATTCATCGTCGAAGATTCCCCGCCGATCCGGGAGCGCCTGCGCGGCATGCTCGGCATGATCTCGGGGCTGCAGATCGTCGGCGAGGCTCCGGATGTCACCGCAGCGGTGGCGGGCATCCTCGAGGCGAAGCCCGATATCGTCCTGCTCGACCTGCAGCTCGGCACCGGCAGCGGCTTCAGCGTGCTCGAGGCCGTGCGCGCGCGCGAGCCGCGCATCGATTTCTACATGCTTTCCAATTTCGCCTCCGAGCCGTACCGGCGCCACGCCGAGCGGCTCGGGGCGCGCGGTTTTTTCGACAAGAGCAACGAGTTCGAGCGCGTACGCGACGCGGTCGCCGAGCGCGCCGCTTCAGCGCACCTTCACTGAAAGGGACCCCGATGCCCGCAATCGCCGCAGTCCGCACCGCCTCGAAGACCACCTACATGACCAAGGCCGAGACCCCCGCCAGCGCACGCAAGTTCGAGGTCACCTGCTCGAGCTGCAACCTGCGCGAGCTGTGCCTGCCCGGCGCGCTCGCCGAGGAGGACCTGGCGCGCGCGGAGAACCTGGTCTACGCCCGCCGGCGCGTGAAGCGCGGCGAGGCGCTGTTCAACGTCGGCGGCGAGTTCAACGCGATCTACGCGATCCGCAGCGGCTTCTTCAAGACGAGCCTGGTCGACGGCGAAGGCCGGGAGCAGGTGACCGGCTTCTTCATGGGGGGCGAGCTGCTCGGCATGGACGGCATCGGCTCGGGCGTCTACAACGGCACCGCGAGCGCGCTCGAGGACAGCGAGGTGTGCGT
>CAYOVM010000434.1:0-1717 GCA_964407355.1 uncultured Enterobacteriaceae bacterium | reverse complement strand
AGGCGTGCTCCTGCCCCCAGTTGCGCAGCGCCCTCAGCACCGGTCCGAGCGACCTTCCCTTTTCCGTAAGGTGGTACTCGAGCCGCGGCGGGCGCTCGTTGTAGAGCTTTCGCTCCACCAGGCCGTCGGCTTCGATGGCTTTCAGGCGCGCGGCGAGGGTGTTGGGGGCGATGCCCTCCAGAGACTCCTGGAAGTCCTGGTACCGGCGCGGGCCGTGCAGGAGCAGGTCGCGCAGGATCAGGATCGTCCAGCGCTCGCCGATCATGTCGAGCGTGCGCGCGACGGGGCACTTTCTCTGGCTGGCGTAGCGGGCCATGCCGTGAAAATAGCCCATTGACTTCAGTTTGGCAAGTAACTACAATAAATGTAGTAACAACCTCCACCAAAGTCAACCAAAGGCTTCTCATGAATCCCGCCACACGCAACGCGCTGCTGAACGGCCCGATCGCGGCACCGCTCCTCGGGCTCGCCTGGCCGGTCCTCGCGGTGCTCGCCCTGCAGACCTTCGTCGGCGTCGCCGAAACCTACTTCGTCAGCTTCCTCGGCACCGACGCGCTCGCCGGCGTGGCGCTGGTCTTTCCGCTCTTCATGCTCATGACGATGATGTCGAACGGCGCGATCGGCGGCGGCGTCTCCTCGGCGATCGCGCGCGCGATCGGCGCCGGCCGGCGACAGGACGCCGACGCGCTGGTGCTGCACGCGGCGGTCCTCGGCGTCGCGTTCGGCGCGCTGTTCAGCGTCGGCATCTGGGCCGGCGGCAAGGCGTTCTTCGGGCGCATGGGCGGCGAGGGCGAAACCCTCGCGAACGCGATCCTCTACGCCAACGTGGTGTTCCTCGCGGCGATTCCGGGCTGGGTCGGGAACCTCCTCGCCGCCTGCCTGCGCGGCGCGGGCAACGTGCGCTTTCCGGCGATCGTCACGGCGGCCGGCGCGTTCATTACGCTCGCGCTTTCGCCGCTTTTCATCTTCGGCTGGGGCTGGGTGCCGGCGATGGGCGTGGCCGGCGCGGGCGTGGCGCTCATTGTGTTCAACGTCGGCTCCCTCATCGTCCTCGTCTGGTACATGCGCTCGGCGCGCAGTCCGGTGCGATTCGTCGCGGCCCGGCTCGAGTGGCGGCTCTTCAAGGACGTGCTGCGCGTCGGGCTGCTCTCGGCGGTGGGAACCGTGCTCGCCAATCTCACGGTGGTGGTCACCACCGCGCTTGCGGGCGCGTACGGCCGCGACGCGATCGCCGGGTACGGGCTCGCCTCGCGGCTCGACTACATCCTCATTCCTCTGCTCTTCGCGCTCGGCACCGCGTCGGTCACGATGGTCGGCACCAACGTTGGAGCGGGCCAACATGCCCGCGCGCGCCGGATCGCGTGGATCGGCGCCGCCCTCTCGGCGCTCGCGACCGGCGCGATCGGGCTCGCCGTCGCGGCCTTTCCGCAGGCATGGATCGAGCTATTCAGCCGGGAGCCCGCGGTGGTGGAAGCCGGCGCCGCGTACCTCGCGCGCGTCGGCCCCTTCTACGCGTTCTTCGGCGCCGGCATGTCGATCTATTTCGCGAGCCAGGGCGCGGGCCGGATGGCCTGGCCGTTCGCCGCGGGCGCGGCGCGCCTCGGCGCGGTGCTGCTCCTGGGCGGCTACTGGATCAACGGCCTCGGCGGCTCGCTGAACGGGCTCTACTGGATCGTCGCCGCGACCTACGTGCTGTACGGCGGCATCAACCTGTTCG
>CAYOVM010000433.1:0-1721 GCA_964407355.1 uncultured Enterobacteriaceae bacterium | reverse complement strand
CGCCGCAGCTTGTCCTCGGACTCGCGCAGGCGCTCGGTCTTCATGTGCAGCTCGACGAAGATCGAGACCTTCGACTTGAGCACCTCCGGCACCACCGGCTTCATCAGGTAGTCGACCGCGCCGACCGCGTAGCCGCGGAACATCGAGTTCATCTCGTCGGCTTGCGCCGTAAGGAAGATGATCGGCGTCTGCTTCGAGCGCTCGCGGCCGCGGATCAGCTTCGCGGTCTCGAAGCCGTCCAGGCCCGGCATGCGCACATCGAGCAGGATCACCGCGAAGTCGTGCTTCAGCGCGAGCTTCAGCGCCTCCTCGCCCGACTGCGCCACCATCAGGTTCTGGTCGAGCGCGGAGAGCAGCTCCTGCAGCGCGTACAGGCTCTTCGGCTCGTCGTCGACGACGAGGATCTTCGCCTTCGCGCTGTCGGCGGCGCCCTCGGGCGCCGCGGCGGCGCTCTCGGAGGAATCGGCGGCGCGGATCGCCGTCGCGGTGTCGGACACTCGCGTCACCCGACCAGCTGATGCCTCACCGCGTAGTGCACCAGCGCGGCGTTGCTCGTCAGGCCGAGCTTGCGCAGGATGCGCGTGCGGTAGGTGCTGACGGTGCTCGGGCTCAGGCCCATGTCCTTCGCGATCTCGCTGATCTGCTTGCCCGTGGCGAGCAGCCACATCACGCGGTATTCGCGGTCCGAGAGCTTCTCGTGCAGCGCCTTCTGCGGATCGCTCGAGCACTCGGAGGCGAGGATCTCGGCGAGCGAGGCGCTCACGTATTTCCCGCCGTTCGCGACTTTGCGGACCGCGGTCGACAATTCCTGCGGCGCGCTGTCCTTCGTTATGTAGCCGGAGCCTCCCGCCCGCAGCACGCGCGAGCCATGCACGTCTTCCGAGTGCATCGAGAGGATCAGCACCGGCTTGCCGGGGAACTCACGCTTGATGTCGCCGAGCAGGTCGAGGCCGCTGCGCCCGGGCATGGTGAAGTCGAAGATCGCCATGTCCCACTCGAGCTTGCGCGCGAGCTCGAGGGCTTCGTCGCCGTTGGTCGCTTCGCCGACCACGGTCGCGGCGGGATCGCTCGCCAGCATCTGCTTCAGGCCGTGGCGGACGATCGGGTGGTCATCGGCTATGAGAATTCGCATGTGTGCACGCCTTCTTTAATTGGTTACGGGATACGCCATGCTTCCCAGATTTTCAAACCGGCCAAAAAAGTATAGGCACTGTAGTCGCCCTTGGCCACCCTCAAATGCATTCCCGCCGATGATTTTTCTCTTTTGTAAACACCGCACTACACGAGCGTAGGTGATCCCCCGACACCGCCGCGTCGAGCGCGTTTTGAAACGAAAGCATTTCCCCGGTAGCGCAGCTTGCGCGCTTTCGTCGCTCATGACCGACAGGCGATCGCGCGGCTAAACAACAAGTTGGGGAATTCGCAGCTACGTGTAGTCGTGGCCCGACTACAGGTTCGTAGCCGTTTCGGCTACAAGACAAGGCTAAAGCTCTGATTCGAATCGAATCAGCGGTGCTGGCACGCCTCGTGAATGTCTTCGCCCCGGCAGTTAACGAAGACAAGGGAGTCCAACATGAAAGCAGGCATCG
This sequence comes from uncultured Enterobacteriaceae bacterium, assembly GCA_964407355.1. Lineage (GTDB taxonomy): Bacteria > Pseudomonadota > Gammaproteobacteria > Burkholderiales > SG8-39 > SCGC-AG-212-J23. Next base: position 132 of record CAYOVM010000433.1, on the reverse strand, counting down.
CGAAGTTGGCGATCGCAGTCTCGGCCGCGCTCGCGTCATTCAATGCGCCGGCGCAGCTCACGCCTCCGACCTCGGGGGCGCTGGATATCTGGTTCAAGGCGCCGCTCGCCGGCGCGACCGTCTCCGGCACGC
>CAYOVM010000432.1:0-1742 GCA_964407355.1 uncultured Enterobacteriaceae bacterium | reverse complement strand
TGGTCGGAGGTGCCGTAGGTCAGGAGGAAGGCGGCGCCGGTGGTGAAGTCCATCTTTTCCGGGAGGGGCACGAGGCGCACCGCTTCGGTCTTCACTTCCTCGGCGAAGGCGCCGTAGGTGGTGAAGGCGATCACTTTGTCGCCGGGCTTCGCGTTGGCGACGCCGGCGCCGACTTCCTTCACCACGCCGGCGAGCTCGCTGCCCGGCGAGAAGGGGAGCGGCGGCTTGAACTGGTATTTGTTCTGGATGATGAGGACGTCGGGGAAGTTGACGCTCGCCGCCTTGACCGAGATGACGACCTCGCCCGGGCCGGGCCTGGGCGAAGGCAGGTCTTCGATGACGAGCGATTCAGGCGGGCCGAATTGCTTGCAGAGCACGGCTTTCATGAGCGTGAAGCCAATCCGCCGTCGATGGTGAGGATGCAGCCGCTCGTGTAGGCGGAGCGCTCCGAGGCGAGGAAGGCGACGGCGGAGGCGATCTCTTCCGGCTTGCCGGGGCGGCCGAAGGACATGTCCTTGAACAGCTCCTCGTAGCGCGACGCGTCGCCGAGCTTGCTTTGCGCCATCTGCTTGTAGAGGGTGAGGAGGCGATCGGTCGCGACCGGCCCCGGGTTGATGCCGACGACGCGGATGCCGTCCGCATGCGAAACGCCGCCGAGCGCGCGGGTGAACGCCATCAGGCCGGCATTGGAGGTGCTGCCGGCGATGTAGGCGGCGTTCAGCTTTTCCCCCGCGTTGCCGATGATGTTGACGATCACACCCCGGCCGCGCTTCTTCATCGCCGCGTAGACGGCGCGCGTCAGGTTGATGTAGCCGAACACTTTCAGGTCCCAGGCCTTGCGCCAGGTCTCCTCGTCGACCTTGAGGAGATCGCCGCCGGGGATGGCGCCGGCGTTGTTCACCAGGATATCGAGCTCGCCCGCCCACTCGGCGAGCGCCTCCGCCGCGCCGCGCTGCGAGAGGTCGACGGCTTTCGAAACAAATTTTGCGCCGGCGCCGGGATTGCGCGAGGCTATGCGCACCTCGGCGCCCTCGGCGGCGAGGGCCTGCGCGCTGGCGAGGCCGATTCCCTTGGAGCCGCCGGTGACGAGGGCGCGCTTGCCTTTGAGGTTCAGATCCATGGATTCATTCAAATCGAGATAGGCTTCGCATTATGCCAATGCTCGCTGCCGATGACGGCGTGAAGTTGCACTACGAGGAGGCTGGTTCGGGGACGGCGGTCGTGTTCGTGCACGAGTTCGCCGGCGACGCGCGCAGCTGGGAGCCGCAGATGCGGCACTTCGCGCGCCGCTACCGCTGCATCGCCTACAACGCGCGCGGCTATCCGCCCTCCGAGGTGCCCGAAGACGTCGAGCGCTATTCGCAGGCGCGCGCCCGCGACGATATCCGCGCGGTGCTCGACGGCCTCGGCCTCGAGCGCGCCCACATCGTCGGCCTGTCGATGGGAGCGTTCGCCGCGCTGCACTTCGGCATCGCCTACCCGAAGCGGGCGCTCTCGCTCACGATCGCGGGCGGCGGCTATGGCGCGCATCCGGCGCAGTATCCGCAGTTCCAGAAGGACTCGCGCGCGAACGCGGAGGCGCTCCGGCGCGACGGCATGCAGAAGTTCGCGATGACCTACGGCTACGGGCCGACGCGGGTGCAGTTCCAGAACAAGGATCCGCGCGGCTTCGCCGAATACATCGAGCAGCTCGCCGGGCACTCGCCGCTCGGCTCGATCAACACGCTGCTCGGCGTGCAGGC
>CAYOVM010000431.1:0-1743 GCA_964407355.1 uncultured Enterobacteriaceae bacterium | reverse complement strand
CGCCCGCGTCGTCGCGCCCGGGGGCAGGATCGGCCTCGGCTTCAGCTTCCGCCTCAACGCCACCGAAGCCCGCCACATGGCCGAATGGGCCGCCGGGGTGCGGCACGAACGGCCGCTATATCAGGTTGCACTGGATCATCCTTGGGAAAAAGCGTGGCTCCTCCAGCAACCGGTCGAATGGAAACTCGAGCCGGCGCTCGATCAAATCGCCTGGCTGCCGCGCCTGAGCGACTTCCAATAACGCGCCACCGTCGGCGCGAAGAAAAACGCGAGCACAAAAACGCCAGCGAAGTAATTGTCGCTCAGAAAGGTATATGCAATTTCCGCTGAGAAAAGCGCAAGCACAGCCAACGCGACCGCGCTAGCTGCGACCGTAATTGCGAGAGCCCATGCAATACGCGTCCAATATTTCATTGGCGGCGGCGCATTTGGGTCCCTGCGCGCGGCGAAAAACCGCTGCACCCTTGGAGCAAGGCAATATCCGATGACGAAGGCGATCGCGGGAATTGCCTGGGCATAGTAACTCTGCATGTATGCGTTTGCGAGGTCCCATGAAATTATCAAGAGCGCGAGCAACGTCACCATGCTCAACCCCATGGCGAATGCGAATGCATATCCCAGCCGCGTCCATTGACTCATAGAAGCTCTATTGCCTCGCCGTCGGCCCGGGAGAGCGCCGCGCTGGCGAACGCGCCTCCAAGATGGTCGAACCGCTTCTTTGAGGCGCCAAGTTATCTGCTCGACGCGATGCTGTCCAACGAAGAAATATTTCATTTAGCTGACGCCGGGACACCGGGATAAAGCGCGGATCTTCGGCGTTCGGCCTTGCCGGGTGCGACATTCCGCCGCATAAAAAGCTTCTCCTACACCGTCTCTGGACGCTGGAGTTAACACTTTTGGGGTATATGATTCCGCGGCGTCGCGGGTTACGTTAGCCCGGAGTCCGACGAAAAAAACAGATAGCTGGAGGCGGGGATGGACGTGGAAGACCTGCGATTCTTCATCGCGGTGTACGAGTCCGAGGGGTTTTCGCGGGCCTCGGAGAAGCTCGGCACCGTGCAATCCAACGTATCGGCGCGCATCCGCAATCTCGAGGGGTCGCTGGGTATCGCGCTCTTCGAGCGGCGCTACCGGCGCGTCGCTCCCACGGCGCGCGGCGACCAGCTCTACCGGCACGCGAGGAAAGTGGTCTCGGCGCTGGACGACGCGGAGCGCGCGGTGAAGCGCCCGCCGCGCGCCGCGCGCAACGGCCGCGGCTTCACGCTTCTCGAGCTGCTGGTGGTCGTGGCGATCCTGGGCTTGCTAGCTGGTTTTGTCGCGCCACGCTATTTCGGCCAGATCGGCAAATCGGAGGTCGCGACCGCCAAGGCGCAGCTCGACGCGCTCGAGAAGGCGCTCGACCAGTACCGCCTCGACACCGGCCGCTATCCGAGCGCGGAGCTCGGCCTGAAGGCGCTGGTGGAGCGGCCGCAGAACGAGCCGAAGTGGAACGGGCCGTACCTGCGCAAGTCGGTGCCGAACGATCCATGGGGCAAGCCCTTCGTCTACAAGATTCCCGGCGAGAAGAGCGACTTCGACCTCGTCTCGCTCGGCAAAGACGGCGCCCCCGGCGGCACCGGTGACAACGCCGATATAAGCAACCACTGATGCGTTTCCAGCTCAAGGCGATCGGCCAGGACGGGCGCGTAGAGGCGCTCGACCTGGAGGCGTTCGACCGCAGCGGCGCGGTGCAGCAGGCGGAGA
>CAYOVM010000430.1:0-1745 GCA_964407355.1 uncultured Enterobacteriaceae bacterium | reverse complement strand
GGCTTCGGCCCCTTGGCGCTCTGCGCATCGATGCGCCGTCTCGCCTCACGCACGCCCCACGCGTAGACGAGCGCGAGCGCCGCAAGGCAGCAAAGGCCGAGCCCGACATAGCGGCGCACCATGCTTTCGGCCGTCCAGCCGAAGTCGTCGACCAGCCTCGTCGCGTCCGACAATCCAACGCCTTCGATTTCGCCGAACGGGATCGCGCCGAAATCGCTGCGCGCCGCCAGCCACACGGCGAAAATGTCCACGAACGCCGCGGCGCCGATGGCGAGGAATCCCCACCTCAGCGAGCCCTTGTAAAGCTGCGTGCCCTTGCCGAAAAAGAAGCTCGCCATGAGCGCCGTGGCGAGGACCATCCCCATGCCGTCGCCGCCGAACACAATCAGCATGTCCGCGGTCTTCGGCTTGATGAACAGAGTGCCGGCCGCCTGCAGGAACAGGAGCGCACCGCCCAGCGCCAGCAGCGCCCGGTTCTCCGCCAGGTACGCGCGATACATCATGAAGCCGATGGCCGCGAGGAGCAGGACCGGCGTAACGAAGCCGCGGGTCTCCGCGGTGATCGTCTTCCACACGATCGGCACCGCGAAATGCCCGCAAAACCACGCCGTGACCGCGTGCCCGAGCTCATGCACCGGCATCGCGAGGACCGTGCGCTGCAGGAAAGGCATGAGGAAGTGGAATACCACTCCAAGGCAGAGCGCCGCCGGAAGAGCGGCGATGCAGTACTTCCATTCCAGAACCGGGTCTTCGACCGCCGGCAGGCCGTCTAACCCATCGACCGCCAGCGAGGGCTCGAGCGCCGCAGCCGGGGAGCGAGATTCGGCACCTGCCGGGATCGGTGTCGCAGCCGCCCGGACAGCAGCGGCGGCGACGGTCGCGCGTCCCTTCGTCTTGATCTGCTCCGCCTTGGCGTAAAGAGCGCCGCAGCGCGGGCATGTCTCGCCGGATACGCGCGGGGCGCTGCACCAGGGGCAGGTCGTCGTCACGTCGTCGCGTTCAGTGTGCCGCGCTCGCTAGAAGCCGCTGAACCTCGCGAAGCCCGCGACCGGCTCGCGCTCGGTGACCAGCGTGTTCTCCACGGCATCGGCGCGCGCGTAGCCGAGCGACATGCCGCAGACCACCACCTCGCTCGCGGGAATGCCGAGCTGGCGGCGGATGATCTCGTGCGCCGAGGCGATCGCGGCCTGCGGACAGGTGTCGAGGCCCAGGCCGCGCGCGGCGAGCATCACGCTCTGTAGGAACATGCCGTAGTCGAGCCAGGACCCCTTCTCTAAATCGTCGTCGATCGTGAAGATAAGCGCCACCGGGGCGTCGAAGAACAGGAAGTTGCGCCCGTGCTGCTGCCGGGTCTTCTCGCGCTCGCCCTTCGCGATGCCGAGCAGCCCGTAGAGGTCCCAGCCGAGCTTGCGCCGGCGCCCGAGATACGGCTCGCGCCACTTCGTCGGGTAGTACTCATACTGCCGCGTCCAGCCCTCCTCCCCGTGGCGCATGAACGCCGCGTGCATCTCCGCCGCCAGCCGGTCCTTCGGCTCGCCGGCAAGCGCGTACACCTTCCAGGGCTGCACATTGGTCCCCGACGGCGCCCGGCTCGCGGCCGCCAGGATCCGCTCCACCGCCTCGCGCGGCACCGGGTCCGGCCGGAACGCCCTCACCGAGCGCCGCGAGAGCAGCGCCTCCTCGACCGTGCGCGCCACCGATCCCGCGTCGAACGGCAGCGCGCCTTTGCTCGCGTCGTGCATGGT
>CAYOVM010000429.1:0-1753 GCA_964407355.1 uncultured Enterobacteriaceae bacterium | reverse complement strand
CGGCGAATTCCGCCGGCGTGCGCGCGTCGAGCACGGCGTCGAAGCGGCCGCGCGAGAGCTCGTCCAGCGACACAGTCGTCGAAGCGGGTTTCATAGGAGGGAGCGTACCACCTGGAGGAGCGCGGAGCGCTCCGCGGCGGGCGCGAAAAGCGGCCGGCGCGCGCTCAGGGCGCGCTTCAGGCTCCTGTAAAAATTTCCATCCGCCGCGGCGCGCGCCATGAGCCTCGCGAGTCCCGCCTCGTCGCCAAGGGCGAAGTAGCCTGGGTACCCCCGACCCAGCATGCCGAGGTTGCCGGACATGCGCGAGGCGAGCACCGGCGTGCCGATGCGGGCAGCCTCGGCGATGACATTGGCGCCGCCCTCCATCGCGGAGCTCACCACCAGCGCATGGCTGCGCGCGATCCAGCCGAGCGTGCGCGCATGCGGCAGGCTGCCGAGCCAGCGGTAGCGCGGCTCGCGCGCCATCCAGCGCCGGGCTTCTTCCCCGAGAGCGGGGTCCAGCGCCCCGCCGATGTGGACCACCTCGATGCTTTGCTCTTCTTTTTTTGAGAGGCGCGCAAGGGCGAGCGCGGCGCGCAAGGGATCTTTCTCCTCGCGCAGATGCCCGACCACGGCGATACGAAAACGGTTGCGCGGCGGTGCGGGCCGCAGCGCGCAGTCGCTCGACTGGTAAACCACCCAGGTTTTCTTTCTCACCGCAGGCGCAAGCTCGGCAAGCGCCGCCTCCTGCAGCACGATCACCCGGTCGGCGAGCTCGAGCGAGCGGTGGGCCTCGGCGGAGGCGGGCAGGTCGCGGTAGAGGTCGGTCCCTGTAAGGGTCACAATCAAGGGCGCGTCGGACTTTTCCTCGAATTCGAGGATCGAAGCATGGCTTCTGCGGGCATGCAGGGCGATCAGCACGTCGCAGGCCTCGCCTTCCCAGGCGAGGCTGACGGCGACCCGGTGCCCGGCGCCGCGCAGCATCGACGCCCAGCGCGTCGCGGTGTGCCGGTTGCCGTTGCGGGTGCCCGGCCCGGCCGGCGTAACGATGTGGATGCGCGCCATGATTTAGACTTGACCCGTCCGATGTTAGTCGAACCGCTTCATTCCCTCGAGAAGGACCTGACGGCGAGCCGGGAGCGGATCACGCGCATCGCCGCCGCTTTCGAAGGCGAGCGCCTGCTCGGCCCGCGCCTCGCCATCGTAAACCCGCCGCTGTGGGAAATCGGCCATCTCGGCTGGTTCCAGGAGCGCTGGTGCCTGCGGCATCGCCCTGATGGGACGTTGAAGGAATCGATCCTGGAAAACGCGGACCAGCTCTACGACTCTTCCGCCGTGGCGCACGACACCCGCTGGGACCTGCCGCTGCCTTCGCTGCAGGCGACGAAGGACTATCTCTCGAACGTCCTCGACGGTGTGCTCGAGCGGCTGCACCGCGAGCCCGAGAATGAGGCGCTGCGCTACTTCGTGCGCCTGGCGACTTATCACGAGGACATGCACGGCGAGGCTTTTCACTACACCTGCCAGACTTTGGGCTACCGGGATCCTTCCGGAAAAGAAAATTTTTTCCCGAAAAAGGAGAAGATCGCGGACCTCGAAATGCAGGGTGGCCGTTTCATGCTGGGAGCTCCGCCCGGAAAAGATGCGTTCGTGTTCGACAACGAGAAGTGGGCGCATGAGGTCGTGCTCGCGCCCTTTCGCATCGCGACCAGCGCCGTGAGCAACGCGCAATACCTCGAGTACGTCGAGGACGGCGGCAAGCCGCCGCGCTACT
>CAYOVM010000428.1:0-1754 GCA_964407355.1 uncultured Enterobacteriaceae bacterium | reverse complement strand
CGCAGCGCCGGCAGGGCGGCGCGGCAATAGTTGGCCGCGCCGACGAGGTTGACGGCGACCATCGCCTGCCATTCGGCCGGCGTGGTCTGCGCGAGCGCCGAGTAATTGCGCATGGCCGCATTGTTGACCAGCACGTCGAGCCGGCCGAAAGCGTCGAGGGCGCGGCGCACCGCTTGCAAGGCGAGCTGGTCGTCCGCGACATCCGCGGCGAAGGTCGCGACGCGGGCGCCCGGAATCCCGTTCTCGATTTCTTCCTTCGTTTTCGCGAGCGCGCCGGCATTCGCGTCGACCAGCAGCACGGCCGCGCCTTCGGCGCAGAAGAGCTGCGCCGTGGCCGCGCCGATGCCCGAGCCGCCGCCGGTGATGAGCGCGGTCTTGCCGGACAGGCGGTTCATCTCGGGCGTGCCCGCGCCGGCTTCAATCGGCTTTCGCGCCGGTGGCCTTGATCACGCTGCCCCAGCGCGGGATCTCGGCGCGGATCCATTGCGAGAACTGCTCGGGCGTGCCGGCGACCACCTCGAACTGCAGCTGCTCGAGCTTGCCGCGCACCTCGGGCGCGGTGACGATGCGCACCATCTCGCGGTTGTAACGGTCGATGATGGGCCTCGGCGTGGCGCCCGGCGCGAGGAAGCCGATCCACGACACCGCCTCGAAATCCGCGAAGCCCTGCTCGATCATGGTGGGCAGCTCCGGCGTGGCGGCGAAGCGCCTGCGCCCGGTGGACGCGATCGCCCGCAGCTTGCCGTCCTTCAGGTACTGCAGGACGTTGCCCGGGACGAGGAACGCCGCCTGCACCTGGCCGCCGAGGAGGTCGGCGACCGCCGGCGAGGCGCCCTTGTACGGAACGTGCACGATGTCGATCTTCGCCGCGGACTTGAGCATCTCCATCGTCAGGTGCGACGCGCTGCCCACCGACACCGAGCCGTAGGACAGCTTGCCGGGCGCGCTCTTCGCGAGCGCGACGAGCTCGGCGGCGTTCTTCACCGGCACGCCCGGATGCACGACGAGAAACTGCGGCGACGACACCGCGAGCGTGATCGGCGCGAGGTCCTTCAGCGGATCGTAGGGCAGCTTGTCGAAGAGGGTGACGTTGATCGCGAGCGGGCCGTTGAAGCCGACGAGCAGCGTGTGCCCGTCCGGCTCGGATTTCGCCACCAGGTCGGCGCCGATGGTGCCGCCGCCGCCGCCGCGGTTCTCGACGATCACCGCCTGCCCGAGCGCCCTGGAGAGCTCCGGCGCGACCAGGCGGGCGAGGATGTCGTTGGTGCTGCCGACGATCGGCACGACGATGCGCACCGTCCTGGAGGGCGACCACTCCTGCGCGGCGCCGCTGCTCGAAAAAATCCAGAGCGCCAGCGGTAAGGCGCAAAAAGTTCGCCGCAGCATCGTCGTCTCCAGTTCTAGATCGAATAGACCGGCCGGTTCAGGCCGTCGGCGAGGTGCGTCCGCGCCCATTCCTGCGGCCGCTGCGTGCGCTCGAGCAGGACGCCGGCGGCGCGCACACGCTGCTTGTAGGCATCGACCGCGGGCGGCTCGGCGCCTTGCTGCAGCCCCAGCGCGGCCTCGTACAGCATGCGCCGCGCCATCACGATGCCGCGGTCGGTGGGCAGCAGCTTCTCCCGCGCGAGGTTCTGGATGGCGCCCATGCTTTCCTGCAGCGACGCGTCCTGCATCGCGAAGCCGAACACGCCGCTGTAGGCGCGCTTCTCCTTCTGCGCCTTGCGATCGATGAGGTAGTCGTTGTCCTTGTTGGC
>CAYOVM010000427.1:0-1761 GCA_964407355.1 uncultured Enterobacteriaceae bacterium | reverse complement strand
GTCAAGGTCGTCACGCCCGAGCTGCACAAGGGCGAGCCGCACTGGCCGCTGCTGTCGCGCCAGTCGAAGACCAACGGCCGCAACAACTACGGCCGCATCACCACCCGGCACAAGGGCGGCGGCCACAAGCAGCACTATCGCGAGGTCGACTTCCGCCGCAACAAGGACGGGATCCCCGCGACGGTCGAGCGCCTGGAATACGATCCGAACCGCAGCGCGCACCTCGCGCTGCTGCTCTACGGGGACGGCGAGCGCCGCTACGTGATCGCGCCGAAAGGCGTCCTTGCCGGCGCGCAGCTCGTATCCGGGCCCGAGGCGCCGATCAAGCCGGGCAACACGCTGCCGCTCAGGAACATCCCGGTCGGCACGATCGTGCATTGCGTCGAGATGCTGCCCGGCAAGGGCGCGCAGCTCGCGCGCTCGGCGGGCGCGGGCGTGCAAGTGCTGGCGCGCGAAGGCTCCTACGCCCAGCTCAGGCTGCGCTCGGGCGAGATCCGCAAGGTCCACATCGACTGCCGCGCGACCATCGGCGAGACCGGCAACGCCGAGCACAACCTGGAGTCGATCGGCAAGGCCGGGCGCAGGCGCTGGCGCGGCATCCGCCCCACGGTCCGGGGCGTGGCGATGAACCCGATCGACCACCCGCACGGCGGCGGCGAAGGCCGCACCGCCGCGGCGCAACCTCCCGTATCGCCCTGGGGCGTGCAGTCCAAGGGCTTCAAGACCCGGCGCAACAAGCGGACGCAAGTCATGATCGTCCGCGACCGGCGCGTGAAATAAAGCCGCGCTAAAGGCAAGGATCAATCCATGTCCCGCTCAATCAAGAAGGGTCCTTTCGTGGACCACCACCTCCAGGCGAAGGTCGACAAGGCGCGCAGCACGAGCGACAAGCGGCCGATCAAGACCTGGTCGCGCCGCTCGACGATCGTGCCGGATTTCGTCGGCCTGACGATCGCGGTCCACAACGGCAAGCAGCACATCCCGGTGTACGTCACCGAGAACATGGTCGGGCACAAGCTCGGCGAGTTCGCCCTGACGCGCATCTTCAAGAGCCACTCGGCGGCCGGCAAGCGCACCGAGGAGGCGGTGGGCGGCGAGCGCAAAGGGCCTCCGGGCGCCGGCGCGCCCGCCGCGGCCGCGCCCGCCGCGGCACCCGCCGCGGCGCCGGCGAAGAAGTAAGGAGCGAGACGAATGGAAACGCGAGCGATACTGCGCGGCGCACGGATGTCGGCCCAGAAGGGCCGTCTGGTCGCCGATCTCATCCGGGGAAAGCCGGTGGACGAGGCGATCAGCATCCTCGGCTTCACGCCCAAGAAAGGCGCCGGCATCGTGAAGAAGCTGCTCGAGTCGGCGATCGCGAACGCCGAGCACAACGACGGCGCGGACATCGACGCCCTCAAGGTGAAGATCATCCACGTCGAGCGCGGCACCTTCATCAAGCGCTTCCAGGCGCGCGCCAAGGGGCGCGGCAATCGCGTGACGAAGCAAACCTGCCACATCTTCATCACCGTGGGCGACTGAGAGAACTTATGGGTCAAAAGATCAATCCGACCGGCTTCCGGCTCGCGGTCAACCGCAACTGGAGCTCGAAGTGGTACGCGAACAGCCGCAACTTCGCGCCGATGCTCGCCGAGGACATCAAGGTGCGCGACTTCCTCAAGAAGAAGCTCGCGCACGCCTCCGTCGGCCGCGTGCTGATCGAGCGCCCCGCCAAGGACGCGCGCATCACCATCTTCTCGGCGCGCCCGGGCGTGGTGATCG
>CAYOVM010000426.1:0-1766 GCA_964407355.1 uncultured Enterobacteriaceae bacterium | reverse complement strand
GCGACCGCGAGCCCGGATGCGTCGGCCGAGGCGTTCTACTACCTGGGAACGATCTACCTCGGGCGCAAGCTGTATCCCCAGGCGATCGCCGCGCTGGAGCGCGCGCTCGGGATCGCCGGGGAGTTCTTCGAAGGACTTCATGACCTGGGCGCCGCCCTGGCGGGCGAGGGCGAGTACGAAAAAGCGCTGCGGGTCTTCGAAAGGGCGCGGGCGCGCAACCCCCGCTCGTACGAGCTTTTCTACAACATCGCGAAGACGCTCGATGCGCTGAAGCGCCATGGCGAGGCGCTTGTCCACTACGATCGAGCCCTCGCCATCCAGCCGGAGTCCGCCGAAGCCTGGGCGGATCGCGCGGCGGGCCTGGGCGATCTCAGGCGCTACGACGAGGCGCTCGCTTCCTGCGCGCGGGCCCTGCGCATCAAGGCGGACAGCGATTACGTCTACGGCAGCTGGCTGCACATGAAGATGCTGCTGTGCGACTGGGGCGGCCTCGAGGACGCGTTCACCTCGCTCGAAGCGCGAATCATGGCAGGGCAGAAGCTGTCGAGCCCGTTTCCGATGCTCGCCACACCGGTGTCGCCGGCGGCGCAAAGAAAATGCGCCGAGATTTATGTGCAGGACAAGTTTCCCGCCCGCGCCGTCCCGGCCTTCGATCGCGCGCCGCTCGCGCAGGACCGGATAAAGATCGGCTATTTCTCGGCCGATTTTCGCAACCATGCCACCAGCTACCTGATGGTGGAGCTTTTCGAGAAGCATGATCGCTCGAAATTCGAGGTGATCGGCTTCTCGTTCGGCCCGGCGTCCGAGAGCGCCATGCGAAGGCGGGTGGAGGCCGCCTTCGATGGATTCCACGACGTGCGCCATCGCACGGACCGCGAGATCGCGGAATTGAGCCGCGCGCTCGGGGTCCAGATCGCGGTCGACCTGAAGGGGCTTACCGAGGACGCGAGGCCGGGCGTTTTCGCGTTCCGCGCCGCGCCCGTGCAGGCCGGCTATCTCGGATATCCGGGCACCCTGGGCGCGAGCTACATCGACTACCTGATCGCCGATTCGATCGTCGCTCCGCCCGACGGTAGAGCAGCCTACTGCGAGAAAATCGCCTGTCTGCCCGATTCGTACCAGGCGAACGGCTCGGGCCGGCGCATCTCGGACAGGACCTTCACGCGCGCGGAGCTGGGCCTGCCGCCGGCGGGATTCGTCTTTGCCTGCTTCAACAACAACTACAAGATCACGCCCGCTTTGTTCGATATCTGGATGCGGCTCCTGTCGAGCGTTCCGGACAGCGTGCTCTGGCTTTTCGAAGGCAACCCCACGGCGAGCTCGAACCTGCGCAAAGAAGCCGCGGCGCGAGGAGTCTTGCCGGAGCGGCTGGTCTTCGCGCCACGCATGGACCTTGACGACCATCTCGCGCGGCACCGCGCCGCCGACCTTTTCCTGGATACGTTCCACTACAACGCGCACACGACGGCGAGCGATGCACTTTGGGCCGGCTTGCCGGTTCTCACCCGCCTTGGCGAGACCTTTGCCGGCAGGGTCGCGGCAAGCCTGCTGCTCGCGGCGGATTTGCCGGAGCTTGTCACACGGACGGCGGCCGACTACGAGGCGCTGGCGCGCGATCTCGCGACCCATCCCGGGAAGCTCGCGGCGCTGAAAGCGAGGCTCGCGCAGAACAAGCTCACCTGTCGGCTCTTCGATACCGCCCGATTCACGAGGAGCCTCGAAGCCCTCTATTCGAAGATGTGGCAGCGCCATTGCGCCGGGCTGGC
>CAYOVM010000425.1:0-1768 GCA_964407355.1 uncultured Enterobacteriaceae bacterium | reverse complement strand
CACCGCAACGTCGCCAACCTGGTGGTGCACACCGACCTCAACTGCCTCTCGGTGATGCAGTTCGCGGTCGACGTGCTGCGCGTCGAGCACATCATCGTCTGCGGGCACTACGGCTGCAGCGGCGTGCGAGCCGCGCTGATGAAGGAGCGCCACGGCCTCGCCGACAACTGGCTGCGGCACGTCCAGGACGTGCAGCAGCAGCACGCGGCGCGGCTGGCAAAGCTGCCGGACGACGGCGCGAGCGGCGACCATCTTTGCGAGTTGAACGTGATCGAGCAGGTCTCGAACGTGTGCCGCAGCTCGATCCTCGAGGACGCCTGGAGCCGCGGCCAGCGCGTCTGCGTGCACGGCTGGATCTACGGCATCCACGACGGCCTGCTGCGCGACCTCGACGCCACGGCAAGCTCGCCGGCCGAGACCGCCGCCGCGTACGAGCGCGCGATGGCCGCGCTAACGAAGCGATAACGCTGCGCGGCAGCGCGCCGCTCGTCTAGACTGAGCAGCGAATGTCGGTTGCGGGCAACCTGGAGTGGGCGGTTTTCGGCGCGCTAGTGGCGGGCTTGCTCCTCGTCGACCTCGCCTTCGGCCGGCGCGCATCCTTGCGCCGGCAGGCGTGGCTCTGGAGCGCCATCTGGATCGGGGTCGCGCTCGGCTTCGGCCTCTGGCTCACGGTTCGCCTCGGCGCCGACATCGGGCTGACCTACCTCACCGCCTACTTCCTCGAGAAATCGCTCTCGGTCGACAACCTCGTGGTGTTCGCCCTGGTCTTCTCGCAGACGGGAATCGCGCCCGAGCTGCAGCGGCGGGTCCTGTTCTGGGGCGTCTTCGGAGCGCTCGCCATGAGGGCGGTGCTCATCGGCTCCGGCATCTACCTCCTCGAGCGGTTCGAGTGGCTCGTCTACCCGTTCGGCGCGCTGCTCGCCTACGCCGCCTTCAGCATGTGGCGCGGCGAGCAGCAGCGGCGCGTGTGGGTCGAGACGAGCTGCGCGCTGTGCACGAGCTGGATCTCGCGCTTCTTTCCGATCGTTCCCGAGCCGCACGGCGAGCGCTTCATCGTCAAGGTCGGCGGCAAGCGCCACGCCACGCCGCTTCTCGTGGCGCTGGTGGCGATCGAGGGCGCCGACCTCCTGTTCGCGGTGGATTCGATTCCCGCGGTGCTCGCCATCACCCGCGACCCGTTCCTGGTCTACACCTCCAACGTCTTCGCGCTCCTCGGCCTGCGCTCCCTCTACGCGGTGATCGGCGACCTCGCCTCCCGGTTCCGGTACCTGCGCCTCGGGCTCGCGGCGCTGCTCGTATTCGTGGCCGCGAAGCTCGTGCTGACCGGGGTCGTCCACATCCCGCCCGGCGTCTCCCTCGGCGTGATCGCCGCGATCCTCGGCCTGGCCGCGGCGGCGTCGCGCTGGCTGCCGGAGCCGATCCCGAAAAAGTCAGGCGCGACGGCGCCCTGCCCCCACCGCGGCGCGATCAAGGTTCTGGAGCCGGCGGTCCGGGTGTGCCCTCAGTGCCAGGCCGCGGGCGACGCGTGGGTGCAGCTTCGCATGTGCATGAGCTGCGGCCAGGTCGGCTGCTGCGACAGCTCGAAGAACCGCCACGCGACCGGTCATTTCAAGGAAACCGGCCACCCGATCATGCGCTCGATCGAGCCGGGAGAACTCTGGAAGTGGTGCTACGTGGACAAGACCGTGGTCGACTGAATCGCCGGCGCGGTGAGCGGGCGCCTCATCGACGCAGGGGTGGAATGTCAGGCCTTGTCAGAGGAGTGAGC
>CAYOVM010000424.1:0-1772 GCA_964407355.1 uncultured Enterobacteriaceae bacterium | reverse complement strand
CGCGCGGCGGACGAGGGGCTCGCGAGTCCTTGGGCGGCGGCGGCGTATTTCTCGAAAGGCACGAGGTCCTTCTCGTTCGCGCCGAGCGAAACGCAGAGCTTCACGACCCAGTTATAGACCGCGCGCGAGGCCTCGAGGTCGCTGTGCACGGCCTCCTTGATGGGACGCATGCCGTCCTTCGTGATGCAGCGGTAGTTGCCTGCGATCAGCATCGCCCATTTGGCGAGCGGCACGAAGACCGATTCGTGCACCTTCAGCTTCACCGGCAGCTCCATGCCCTCGAAGCGCGCGGCCTCGATGTCGGCTTCCAGGCGCCGCAGGATCGCGGTATGCGCGTCCGACGGGAAGCGCGCGGACTTGAAGTTGGTCGGCAGGCGGACCTGCAGCACGTTTAACTTTTCTTCCGGCGGACGAAACGCCTGCGGGTCCGGGCTGCAGAGCGTCATCATCGCCGGGTCGAAGCTGTCCCACACCGTCGGATCGGCATAGCAGCCGCGGGCGGCTTTCGCGGAGACGCCGGGGATGCGCTCGAGGTAAGGCAGCGGCGGCATGTTCATGATCGACATGCACGGCACGCGCGCCTTCGCGACGGCGTCGAGCAGCTCGCGCACGCCGGGCGATTTGTACTGGGGCTCCTGCATCGCGAGCGCGACCAGATCGAAATCGCCGGGCTTGATGTTCGAGGGGACGTCGGCGGAGAGCTTGCCGGGCAGCTTGCGCGAATCGACCTCGACCAGCCCTTCGCGGCCTTTCACCGGCATGCGTACCCGCGCGCCTTCCTTGTTGAAGAGCTCGGCCTCGGCGGGAAGGCAGGCGAGCTTCACCGTATGGCCCGCGAGCAGGAGCTTGGTCGCGAGCAGGGAGCCATAGGAGGCGCCCATGATCAGAATTTTGTAAGTCATTGGAAATCCCACGATGTGAAATGCCAAACCGGCCGTCAGGAAAGCGTACTCCTATCGGCGACCCGTTTCATGTTGCAGCGCCGCATTCCGCTATATAGAATCGGCGCATGCCAATGCCTGTCTCCGACTCCCAGCAAGCTGCGGTTCTCGGGCGCGTCACGCCCGAATTCGCGCAGATCCTCACGCCCGAAGCGCTTTCTTTCGTAGCGATGCTGCAGCGCAAATTCGGCGCTCGCCGCAGGGAGCTGCTCGCGGCGCGCGCCACGCGGCAAAAGGAATTCGACTCCGGCAAGCTTCCGGATTTCCTTGCCGAAACGAAAAAGATCCGCGACGCGCAGTGGCGCGTCGCGCCGCAGCCGAAGGACATGCTCGACCGCCGCGTCGAGATCACCGGCCCGACCGATCGCAAGATGGTGATCAACGCGCTCAACTGCGGCGCCTCGACGTTCATGGCGGATTTCGAGGACGCCAACTGCCCGACCTGGCACAACATGATCGACGGCCAGATCAACCTGCGCGACGCGGTGCGGCGCACGATCTCCTTCGAGCAGGGCGGCAAGCGCTACAAGCTCAACGACAAAACCGCGGTGCTGATCCCGCGGCCGCGCGGCTGGCACCTCGACGAGAAGCACGTGCAGGTCGACGGCGAGCCGGTGTCGGCCAGCCTCTTCGACTTCGCGCTGCTTTTCTTCCACAACGCGAAAGAGCTGCTGGCGCGCGGCTCGGGGCCGTACTTCTACCTGCCGAAGATGGAATCGCACCTCGAGGCGCGGCTGTGGAACGACATCTTCGTCGCCGCGCAGGATGCGCTCGGCCTGCCCAGGGGCACCATCAAGGCCACCTGCCTGATCGAGACCGTGGTGGCTGCTT
>CAYOVM010000423.1:0-1785 GCA_964407355.1 uncultured Enterobacteriaceae bacterium | reverse complement strand
AGTTCAGGGTCTGGAAGTTGTCCCACTTGTCGATGGTCACCGTCGCGAACGCCGAAAGCATGTGATACGAGAGCGGCGCGCTTCCGGTCTGCTTCTCGATCTGCTTCTCCACCTCGTGGGCGGCGCGGCCGGTCGACTGGTGCGTCACCGACGGGTGCAGGGCGTCGAGCTGGTTCTCGAGGAACAGCTTCCAGTTCGAGCGCTGGATGACGCGGAAGCAGTTCGGCACCACCTCGACCTCGCCCTCCGGGGCGCGGTCGCACATGTCGTCGAAGGCGATGCGCGACTCGCCGAGGAACTCCTTGAGCGTCGGGCCGTCCGCCGCGAGGCTCGCGAACACGAAGCCGCGGTAGCTCTCCGAGCGCGCCGCGCGCTTCATGCTGCAGTCCGGGTTGTCGCGCCCGAAGCGCGTGCCCGCGTAGCCCGAGTCCATCATCGGGATGTTCTTCAGCCGGCCGTCGTGGTGGAACGTCCAGGCGTGGTACGAGCAGCGGAAGAACTCGCCGGTGTTGCCCTGCCGGTCGCCGCAGATCATGTTGCCGCGATGCGGGCAGCGGTTGTACAGCACGCTGATTTTCCCGTCCGCGCCGCGCACCATGATCATCGGCTGGCGCCCGACCTGCACGGTGAAATAGTCGCCGGCCTTCGGCACCTGGCTTTCGTGCCCGCAATAGATCCACACCCGCTCGTGGATGCGCTGCATCTCGAGCTCGAAGATGTCGGCGTCGGTGTAGACCTCGCGCCGCACGCGGTCGGGCTCGACGTATTTCGAAAGGTCCGGAACGCTTTCGCGAAGCATGGTGTTCCTCTTTAAGCTACGGTGTTCGTCTTGAAGCGCGAATGATAATCTAGCGGGCACGAGGAGGAGGCCAACATGTTTCGAATTTCGGTTCTGATCGCAATTGCGTTTTTTTCCGGCGTCGCGTTCGGGCAAACCGCTCTCAAAGTCAAGATGTTCCCCGGCGCCCAGGCGCTCCCGGTGATCGCCGCGGCGCAGCAGGGCATCTTCGAGCGCCACGGCCTCAAGGTCGAGATCCTGTTCACCGTGAACTCGCAGGAGCAGCGCGACGGCCTCGCGAAGGGCGAGTTCCAGATCGCCCAGGCCGCGGTCGACAACGCCGTGGCGATGGTCGAGCGCGCGAAGGAGGACGTCGTCATCGTCACCGGCGGCGACAGCAGCATGAACGAGCTTTTCGTGCAGCCCGACATCCGGGCCTACCGCGACCTCAAGGGTCACACGCTGCTGGTGGATGCGCCCGACACCGCCTACGCGCTGCAGCTCAAGAAGATCCTCCTCATGAACGGCCTGAAGGAAGGCGCCGACTACAAGGTCCATCCGATCGGCGGCACCGGCCTGCGCCTGAAGGGAATGCGCGAGAACAAGGAGTACAAGGCCGCGATGCTGAACCTGCCGTTCTCCCTCGACGCCAAGGCCGCGGGCCTGAAGAGCATGGGCAGCGCCGCCGACCTCCTCGGCGCCTACCAGGCGAACGGCACCTTCGTCCTGCGCAAATGGGCAACCGCGAACCGCGACACGCTGGAGCGCTACATCGCCGGCCTCATCGAAGGCACCCGCTGGGCCGTCTCGCCCTCGAACAAGGACGCCGCCATCCGCATCCTGAGCGAGCGCCTCAAGGTCACCCCCCAAGTCGCCACGCGCACCTGGGAACTGATGACCGACCCCAAATTCGGCATCGCGCCCGACAGCCGCTTCAACCTCCAAGGCTTCAAAAACGTCCTCGCCCTTCGCGCCGAGATCGAAGGCGACTGGGGCGGCAAGCCCCC
>CAYOVM010000422.1:0-1795 GCA_964407355.1 uncultured Enterobacteriaceae bacterium | reverse complement strand
GCCCAGTCCGCGGGCGACCAGAACACGTCGCCCGCCTGCGGGAAGAAATCGTGCGAGTGCACGAAGCCGGGCAGGTTGCCCGGCAGGACGCGGTGCGCGTGCAGCGCGCCTTTCGGCGCCCCGGTCGTTCCGCTCGTATAGATGATGAGAGAGGGGTCCTCGGCGCTGCTGTCGACGCACTCGAACTCGGCTTTTGCCTTTTCAAGCAAATCTTCCCAGGAAAAAACGCCGGATTCACGCGCCCCGCCCACGCCGATCACATGGCGCAGCTGGCTCAGCTTGCCCCTGACCGCCCATAGGCTGGCAAGCGTGGAGGGTTCGACGATGGCGACGCTCGCGCCCGCGTGCTCGAGGCGGTATTCCAGGGCCTCGGGCCCGAAGAGGTGCGACAGCGGAAGCGCGATCGCGCCCATCTGGAAGATCGCCATGTACGCGATCGCCGTCTCGGGGCGCTGCGGCAGCAGGAGCGCGACGCGGTCGCCGCGCTTCACGCCCAGGGCGGCGAGGGCGTTCGACAGGCGGTTCGCGGCGAGCTGGACCTCGTGGAACGTCCAGGTCGCCGCGGCGCCCGATTCGTCCTCCCAGCGGAGCGCGATGCGGGAACGCTCCGGCGCCCATCGTCCGCAGCAGTCGCGCGCGATGTTGTAGCGCTCAGGAACATCCCAACGAAAGCTCGCGTAGAGCTCGTTGTAGCGATCCACCATGATTCAAACCAGTTTACCATCGGCGAAATCATGCAGACCCCGCGCGCGCTCGTCTTCGACGCCTACGGCACCCTGTTCGACGTGCATTCCGTCGCGCGCCGCTGCGAGTCGTTCTGGCCGGGCAAGGGCGCCCTCCTCTCGCAGGCCTGGCGCGCGAAGCAGCTCGAGTACACGTGGCTGCGCAGCCTGATGCGGCGCTACCGGCCGTTTTCCGAGGTCACGCGCGATGCGCTCGCCTGGGCCTGCGATTCGCTCGGCTTGCCTCTGGACGAGCGCAAGAGCGCGGCGCTGATGGCGGAATATCTCGCGCTTTCGCTTTACCCGGATGTCGGGACTTTTTTCGAAAAAGCGAAACCGCAGAAGCGGGCGATCCTTTCCAACGGCTCGCCCGACATGCTGGAGCCGCTCGTGAAGCGCTCCGGCCTGAGCTTCGACGCGGTCCTGAGCGTGGACGAGGCGAAGATCTTCAAGCCCGCGCCGGAGGTCTACGAGCTCGCCGTGCGCCGGCTCGGCGTGGAGAAGGAAGAGGTAGGCTTCGTCTCCTCGAACTGCTGGGACGCGCTCGGCGCCAAGTCCTTCGGCTTCACCGTGTTCTGGATCAACCGCTCCGATATTCCGCTCGACAGGCTCGGTTTTTCGCCGGACAAAACATTGAAGACACTGAGTGATTTGACATGAAGTTCTGCTCCAACTGCGGAGCGGCGGTGGTGCGGCGGGTACCGCCCGGCGATACCCTGCCGCGGTGGGTGTGCGACGAGTGCGGCGTGGTCCACTACCGCAACCCGCTGATGGTGGTGGGCACGATCCCGGAGCGCGACGGGAAGGTCCTGCTGTGCCGGCGCGCGATCGAGCCGCGCTACGGCTACTGGACGCTGCCCGCCGGGTTTCTGGAGAACGACGAGACCACGGGCCAGGGCGCGCAGCGCGAGACGATGGAGGAAGCGGGGGCGCGCATCGAGCTCGGCGAGGCGTTCACGCTCATCTCCGTCCCGCGCGTGAACCAGGTGCACCTCTTCTACCGGGCGCGCCTCCTCGACCTGGACTTCAAGCCGGGCGAAGAGACCCTGGAGGTCGCGCTCTACGACGAAGCC
>CAYOVM010000421.1:0-1821 GCA_964407355.1 uncultured Enterobacteriaceae bacterium | reverse complement strand
ACGGGCAAGCTCCCGCGGCAAGACGAAGACAAATAGTTCCTTATTTCCCGGGATGGCCTTGCTGCATAACTAACAGATGCCCGCGCCCGCCCCGAGGTCGGTTGGAGAGATCAAGACCTTCATCGCGATGCTGCAGGCGGCGTGCGAGGACGAGACCGTCTACGCCCGGCTCGAGAAGCTTCTAGTCATGCCCGACCAGAAGCGCCGGGGCGTGGTTCATGCGTGGGTCAACGACATGCTGATCGCCGAGGCGCCGCGCGACTTCATACAGGCGGTCGCCTGCCTGCTCGACGACAGCGTCGCCGAGAAGGCGTACGAGGTGATTTTCAAATGCAGGCGCGGCGAGCCGACATAAGTTAGGAGAGCGATGCAGCGTCGCTGGTACTGGAAGGCTTACTTCTTCCTCTCGGCATTGCTGGTGGCGCTCGGCGTCGGTTTCGCCTTGGTGCTGTTGGTCGCACTCGTCAGCGGGTTCTCCTTCGAGTGGTTGGACGAAAGCACCGTCCCGGAAATGATCGCCGGATCGGCGGCTCTGCCGTTTTACGCCGTACAGCTCGTGGGGTTGTACGGGTTTATCTATTGGCGTCGCTTCGGCTACGAGCGGTTGTGGCAACTTGTATTCGCCGTCACCGTAATCGACATGGTGTGGACCATCTATTCGGTAACCGACGACCTGCCCGACCTTCAGGGTTACGAGACCGCGTTCTCCGTCGGCATGGGTCTGGCAGGAATCATCCTGGAAGCGCCGCTGCTGGTTGCCTTGTTCGTCTACGCGTTCCGATCGTCCACGTTGTGGCTGACCGTTAGTCGCGCGTAGACCACCACCGCGGCAAAAAACACCAAGCTGAGAATGATTTCAGCGCCGGCGAGGAGCTGGGAGAGTCCGCGCTCGCTCCACGCGCGGGTCGCGCCCTCGGCGAAGTAGGCGAGGATCAGGAGGCTCGACCACTGGAAGGTGTAGCGCCGCCCGCGCAGGATGCCGGGAAGCGGGAGGAGCAGGGGCAGGGCCTTCAGCGCGATCAGCGAGCCGCCCGGGCGCAGCGGGGCGAGCCACAGCTCCCAGAGCAGGCACAGGACGAACAGCGCGGCGAGCGCGCCGAACGCGGCCAGCCGGACGCTTTTAAGAGCCAAGCTTCAGCGCAATCTCCGCGAGACGCTTGCCCTGCGCGACGCACAGCGCGCGCTCCTCGTCGGTGATCGGCAGGTCGTCGCCGATGCCGGCGAAGTGGCTGGCGCCGTAGGGTGTGCCGCCGGCGCGGGTGGCGTTGAGCGCGCTCTCGGTGTAGGGCGTGCCGACGATCAGCATGCCGTGGTGCATGAGCGGCAGCATCATCGAGAGCAGGGTGGTCTCCTGGCCGCCGTGCAGGCTCGCGGTGGAGGTGAAGACGCACGCCGGCTTTCCGGCGAGGGCGCCGCGCTGCCACAGGAGCGAGGTGCCGTCCAGGAAGTGCTTGAGCGGCGCGGCCATGTTGCCGAAGCGGGTCGGGCTGCCGAGGGCGAGGCCGGCGCATTCCTCGAGGTCGCCGAGCTCGGCGTAGGGGGGGCCCGATTCCGGAATCTGGGGAGACGAGATCCCGGTGGACGCGGACACCCGCGGCACCGTGCGCACGCGCGCCACGGCGCCGGGCACGCGCTCGACCCCGCCGGCGATGAGCTCCGCCATGCGGCGCACCGAGCCGCCGACGCTGTAGTAGAGGACGAGTATTTCCGTCATCGTAACGGGTAGAGGACGAGTATTTCCGTCATCGTGACGGGTAGAGAACGGGGGATGTCGGCCATCGCGGTATCATAAGAGCAATAATGATCAAGAACGCGTGGCGC
>CAYOVM010000420.1:0-1831 GCA_964407355.1 uncultured Enterobacteriaceae bacterium | reverse complement strand
CCGGCATCTTGCGGCGGCGGTCGACGCGGAAGAACAGCACGTCCTTCGGATCGAACTCGAAGTCCAGCCACGAGCCGCGGTAGGGAATGACCCGCGCGGAGAAGAGCAGCTTGCCGCTGGAGTGCGTCTTGCCGCGGTCGTGCTCGAAGAAGACCCCCGGCGAGCGGTGCAGCTGCGAGACGATGACGCGCTCGGTGCCGTTGATGATGAACGAGCCCGTGGTGGTCATGAGCGGGATCTCGCCCATGTAGACCTCCTGCTCCTTCACTTCCTTGGTGGTGGGCTTCGGCGCTTCCTTGTCCATGATGACCAGGCGCACCTTCGCGCGCAGCGGGCTCGCGTAGGTGAGGCCGCGCTGCTGGCACTCCTTCACGTCGAACGGCGGCTCGCCGAGGAAGAAGCTGACGAACTCGAGCCGGGCGTTTCCGGAATGGCTCGAGATCGGGAAGATCGAGGTGAACGCGGCCTGCAGCCCCTGGTTCCGGCGCGACTCAGGCGCGACGTGCGCCTGGAGGAACTCGGTATAGGACTCCAGTTGCGTCGCGATGAGGAACGGCACCTTTTGCACGGTGGCGCGCTTCGCGAAGCTTTTGCGGATGCGTTTACGCTCGGTCAACGAATAGGTCATGAAGGCTCCTGGGCGCGGCTGCTGAAAGAATGCAAGAAATGCAAAGAAGACAAAGGAAAAACCCTCTCTGAAAAGGGTTTTTGCTCTGTCCTCGAATCCCGGGGGGGTCTGTCAGACCCCCGCCGGGCCCCGAAGTTCCCTGTGGCTGGCAGGGCGTTGCTTACTTGATTTCCGCCTTGGCGCCGGCGTCGGTCAGCTTTTTCAGCACCGTCTCGGCCTCGGCCTTGGACACGCCTTCTTTCACGGCCTTCGGCGCGCCGTCGACCAGGTCCTTCGCCTCTTTCAGGCCCAGGCTCGTGACTTCGCGAACCGCCTTGATGACGTTCACCTTGTTGTCGCCGACGGCGGTCAGCATGACCGTGAATTCGGTCTTTTCCTCGGCGGCCGCGCCCGCTGCTGCGCCGCCGGCGGCCGGGCCGGCGACCGCGACCGCGGCGGCGGCCGAGACGCCGAACTTCTCTTCCATGTCCTTGATGAGCTGCGAGAGCTCGAGGACCGTCATTTTCGAAATTTCTTCCAGAATCTGAGTACGTTCCATTGCTGTCTCCGAATATCCCTAAAAAGGTTCCGTCAATAAGTTAAAAGCGAATTAAGCAGCGGCTTTCTCTTTCGAGTCGCGGTACGCGGCCAGCGTGCGCACGAACCTGCCCGGCACCTCGTTCATGGTGCGTACGAGCTTCGCCACGGGCGCCTGCATGGTGCCCATCAGCTTCGAGAGCAGCTCGTCGCGGCTCGGCAGCAAAGCCAGCGCCTTGATGTCCTTGGCGGACATCAGGGAATTGGGCATCGCGCCGCCGCGGATCACGAACAGCTCCTGCTCCTTGGCGAACTCCGAGAGCACCTTCGCGCCGGCCACCGGATCCTGGGCGATGCCGTACATCAGCGGGCCGCTCATCTGCTCGGCCAGCTTCTCGAACGGCGTGCCCTTCACGGCTCTGCGCGCAAGGGTGTTCTTCAGCACCCGCAGGTACAGCCCGGACTTCCTCGCCCTGGACCGCAGCTGCGTGACTTTCTCGACGTCCAGGCCGCGATACTCCGCGACGATGACCGCCTGAGCGCCCGCGAGCTTGGCCACGACTTCGGAGACCATTGCCTGCTTCTGCTCCAGACTAAGACCCAAGGTCTACCTCCTTCCTTACTTCGAAAAATCGGCGACCGAGAATCAGGAGCCTTGCGGATCCTTCTTCGGGTGCACCGTCTGCG
>CAYOVM010000419.1:0-1836 GCA_964407355.1 uncultured Enterobacteriaceae bacterium | reverse complement strand
GCAGCGCGACGTTCACGATCGTCGTATCGAGCACGATCATCAGCTCGCCCGCGCAAAGCACGTAGAGCGCGAGCCAGCGTTTGTCCTTAGCAATCAATTTGTCTCCTTGAAATCAAAGCCCGCACGCCGACCGGTCGATCGGTAGCGGCCGAATCGACAGTGGCGGAATCTTTATTTTTCCATCACGCTTTTCAGATTGGCGAGGCCGGCCTCGAAGTCCTTGCCGACCATGCTGTCCATGTCGAAAAACATGGTGCATACCTTCGCGATGTAGGGCACCGGACCCTGCATCATCCACGTGACCTCGGTGGCCTCGCCCTTCGGCACAAGGGTGAACACGACCTTGTTGTGGGTCTCGAAAGGCTTCAGGAAGTCGAGGTCCAGCGCCACCCGCGACGCCGTCGCGTCGGTCATCTCCATGCGGCCCTGGCCGACCTTGCTGTTGCCTTCCCACGCATACGTGGCGCCCTTGCCTTTCTCCGCGCCGCCATAGTTGCGCTTCATCGCGGGGTCCATCTTCTCCCACGGCGACCAGGCCTGCCAGCCGTGGAAATCGCCGAGGACCGCGGCGATCTTCTCCGGCGGCGCCTTGATGGTCGCCGAGCGCTGCACGCGGAACGAGTCGGGCCGGGTCGTGGCGTAGAGCAGAACCGCGACGACGAGGATCGCAAGCAGGCCGCCGCCCATCGCGAGAGTCTTTTTCATGTCTATCCCTTTTTCAAATGGTTGGTGAGTTGCTCCAGGGTTCCGCCCCAGCCCTGCTTCATGCTGTCGCGGCCTTCGTCGAAGGTCTTGCGCTCGAGCTCGCTCGAGGCGTCGCCGGGGACCCAGTGCACGGTGACCTTCGTCTTGCCGGCGCCTTGCTCCTCGAACGTGATGGTCGAGAGCAGCTCCAGCGGCCAGCTCATGTGCCAGGGGTGGCGCGTCACGCCGCCTTGCGGATCCGAGAAGGAATTGATGAAGACGAGCTTCTTCGGCGCGTCGATCTCGCGGTAGGTCATCTTGCCCCACATGTCGCTGCCGTCGGGCGCCGTCATGCCGTAGTGGAACATGCCGCCGGGGCGCAGGTCGACCTTGCAGGTGTGCACCTTGAAGCCCGCCGGGCCCCACCATTTCTTCAGGCGCTCGGCCTCGGTCCAGGCCTGCCACACCTTGTCGCGCGGCGCGTCGAAGACGCGGGAGATGACGAAGGGCGCTGTGCTCATCGGATCCTCATTTCAGATCGATGACGACCTTGAAGCCGCCGAAGATCATGCGCTTGCCGTCGAACGGCATCGTCTTCGGATCCATCATGTCCTTCAGGCGCGGATCGGACATCACCTTCTTCATGACCCGGTCGCGGTGCGCGCGGTTCTTGTAGACGATGAACGAGAACCACACCACCTCGTCCTTCTTCAGCTTCACCGCCTGCGGGAACGAAGTCCACTTTCCCGGCTTCACGTCGTCCGCGATGCACTCCTTGTAGTCGAGCGCGCCGTGATCGCGCCAGACCTTTTGGCCCACGCGCGCCATTTTCACGTACGCGTCGCGCTTCTTCTTCGGGACCGGCAATATGAATCCGTCTACATAGGCCATGCGATTCTCCTTGAGGTTCCTGCTCTATGAATTCCGAAGATAGTCCCCGAGCTTGGCGAGCGACTCGGTCCAGCCGCGCTTGTGGCCGTCGCGCACCGCCTCGTCGAAGAGCTGCTCGTGCCGTTCGTGCCGCCGAATACGATGCGAAAGCGCCCGCCGACCCGCACGTCGAGCTGCGCGAGCGACACCGTGTTGCCCTCGGATCGGGGGCCCCACCAGCGCTTTATCGCTTCCGGGTCGGTCCACGCGCGCCAGACTTTT
>CAYOVM010000418.1:0-1842 GCA_964407355.1 uncultured Enterobacteriaceae bacterium | reverse complement strand
GGCGGCATGGCCGCGGTTCTTTCCAAGTACGTCACGGGCATGCAGGCGACCGCCGAAGTCACCGGCGGGTCGGTGGCGAACCTGCAGCTCATCGGCACCGGCAAACCGTATCTCGGCATGACGATGGCCGACGCGACGCTCGATGCGTACAAGGGCGAGGACAAATTCAAGGGCAAGCCCGTGCCCGTGCGCACCCTGATGATCATGTATCCGAACCGGATGCACGTGGTTTCCATCGAGGGCACCGGCGTCACCAGGATGTCCGACCTGAAGGGCAAGCGCGTCTCCACCGGCTCCGGCGGCAGCGCCACCGAGGTGATGGCGTTCCGCGTCATCGAGGCGGCCGGCCTCGACAAGGACAAGGACATGAAGCGCGAGCGTCTCGGCGTCGCCGAGTCGGTGAGCGCGCTGAAGGACCGCAAGATCGACGCGTTCTTCTGGGTGGGCGGCCTGCCCACCGCGGCGGTGACCGACCTCGCCAGCACCCCCGGCGTGAAGATCAAGATGATCGACCACGCCGACCTGGTGGCGAAGATGAACCAGAAATACGGCAACCTCTACGTCCAGGACGTGATCCCCAAGGACATGTACCGCGGCATGGACGCGGACAACAAGCAGGCGA
Organism: uncultured Enterobacteriaceae bacterium; assembly: GCA_964407355.1. GTDB lineage: Bacteria > Pseudomonadota > Gammaproteobacteria > Burkholderiales > SG8-39 > SCGC-AG-212-J23. Next base: position 1,220 of record CAYOVM010000418.1, on the reverse strand, counting down.
CGGTGATGAACCTGCTGGTCGCGCACCAGAACATGGACGACAAGACCGCGTACAACATCGTCAAGGCGGTCTTCGATCACAGGCAGGAGCTGATCAACGTGCACAAGGAAGCGGAGAACTTCAAGCTCGAGAACCAGAAGAAGGAAGCGTCGCCGATCCCCTGGCATCCCGGCGCGGTGAAGTACTTCGCCGAAAAAGGCGTCAAGCTCCAGTAACGAACCGTCCCGCACAACGGCCCCTCCGGCATCCCGGCGGGGCTTTTTGTTTGATAGAGGTCCACAGGGAGAGGCAATGAGCGAAGACGTTGCCCGCATCGCGCCGGCGCAGGGGATCAGCGACGATGCGCTGAAGCGGGCCGGGGAGCTCATCGAGCAGGAAGAAGGCGTCCAGAACAAGTTCACCGGCTGGATGGCCGAGTTCATCATCGCGGCGGCGCTGGTGATGTCGCTGTTCCACCTGTACGCCGCCTTCGAGATCGTGCGCACCGAGGTCATGCGCGCGACCCACGTGGCGTTCGTGCTGTTCCTGTCGTTCCTCATCTTTCCGATCGCCCGGCGCTTCCGCCACCGCGTGATGTGGTGGGACTGGCTGTTCGCGCTGCTGGGCGTCGCGACCGCGGCGTACGTCATCGTCAGCGGCGACGACTTCTTCGACCGCTCGATCACGCCCAACGACTGGGACGTGTTCTTCGGCGTGGCGCTGATCGTGCTCGTGCTCGAGGCGATGCGCCGCGCCACCGGCTGGATCATGCCGTTCATCACGCTGTGCTTCCTCGCCTACGCGATCTTCGGCCAGTACCTGCCGGCGCCGTGGACGCACAAGGGCTACGAGATCCCGCGCCTCATCGGCCATATGTACATGACGCTCGAGGGCATCTTCGGCGTCGCCGTGGACGTCTCCTCGTCGCTCATCATCCTCTTCACGATCTACGGCGCGTTCCTGCAGTACTCGGGCGCGGGCAAGTTCTACATCGACTTCTCGTTCTCGGCGATGGGCGGCAAGCCCACCGGCGCGGGGCGCACCGTGGTGCTCGCCTCCTTCCTGCTCGGCGGGCCCTCGGGCTCCGGCGTGGCGACGACCGTCACGCTCGGCTCGGTCGCGTATCCGATGCTGCAGAAAGTGGGCTACGGCAAGGACGCGGCGGGCGGGCTGCTCTCCGCCGGCGGCCTCGGCGCCATCATCTCGCCGCCGGTGCTCGGCGCGGCCGCGTTCCTGATCGC
>CAYOVM010000417.1:0-1852 GCA_964407355.1 uncultured Enterobacteriaceae bacterium | reverse complement strand
GGGCAGCGCGGGATCGATGTTGTAGCCGTGCAGCGAGACGAGGCGCAGCACGAGATAGGCCACGCCGGCGACCTGGGTAAGGAGATTGTCGGCGAGGCCGCGCTCGCCGTAGCCGTAGGCGATGAGATCGAAGTAGCGCTGATTAAGAAGGATGAACACGCCGCCGGCCAGGAGCAGGCTCCAATGCGCCCACTGCCGGCGCACGATTTCCTTCCAGGTGTCAAAGGTAAAGAGGCCTCGCTCGGCACGGCACAGCTCGCACAGCAACAGCGCCGCCGGTAGCGTCACCGCGGTCTCCCGCGTGGCCACGGCGCAGATGAACAAAACAGCGGAAACGACCCAATGCGCACCGCGCAGGTACGCGAGCATCGCGCCAAGGTAGAAAACCGCCATCAGCGAGGACGAGCGGCCGCTGATATAGGTGACGGCTTCGGTCGCTGCGGGGTGCAGCGCGAAAAGCAACGCGGCGATCAATGCGGCCCTACGGTCTCTGAAGAGGGCGTTGCCGATGAGGAAAAGCAGCGCCGCGTTCATCGCGTGAAGCGCGATGTTCAGCAAAATGAAGCTGACTTCCCTTCCACCCAGCGTCCAGTTCAGCGCATAGCTCGCCTTCAGAAGCGGCCGCACACCGAGGCCGGCGCGCTCGAACAAAGCGCTCCAGGAATGCACCGTCGGATAGTTGACGATGACGTTGTAGTCGTCGAAGTGGAAAACGCCCGCGAGCGAGGGCAGATAGGCCGCCGCCGCGATCGCCGCGACGGCCGCCATTACCCCGACGCCCGCCCTCATCGGGGCGCGTCGAAGGCGCGGTCGAGCAGGCCCACCGCGTTCCACCAGCGGTTGGGCGCGTTCAGCAGCACCGCCAGCACGCGCACGCCGTCGCGCTCGGCGAGCGCCACCAGGCACGTGCCCGCGCCTTCGGTGTAGCCCGTCTTGAGACCGATGGCGCCCGGGTAGCGCCCGATCAGCGCGTTGGTGTTGCGCAGCGGGAAGCTGCGGCCGCCGTCGAGCGCGCGGACCGTGACGCGCTCGAGCCGCGCGAGGCGCAGGTATTCGTCGTGACGCATCACCTGCTCGGCGAGCGCCATCAGGTCGGCGGCGCTGGCGTACTGGCCTTTGCGGTCGTGTCCGCAGGGGTCCGCGAAGTGGGTGTTGGCGAGACCGAGCGCCGCGGCGCGCCGGTTCATTTGCAGCACAAAATTATCGACCGTTTCGCCAAGGTGCTCCGCGAGCGCGCGGCAGGCGTCGTTGGCCGAGCGCACCACGGTCGCGGCGAGCAGGTCGCCGGCTCGCAGCTTCTCGCCCGGCTTCAGGCCGATGCGCGTGCCGGTGGCCTGCAGCACGCCGCGCTTTACGGTCACCGGCTCGTCCAGCGCGCCGCGCTCCAGAGCGAGGAGCGCGGTCATGAGCTTGGCGAGGCTCGCCGGCGCGAGGCGCCGGTCGGCCGATCCCGCCCACAGCAGCGCGCCGTCGCGCTTCACCATGTAGGCGGACGCGATCCAGGGATAAGGGTCGCGGCCCGGATCGTCCGCGGGTCGCGCCGCGCCCGAAGCGAGCGACGCGGCGAAAACCAGGACGAGCCGCAGCCGCATCGCTTTGCCGCTAGCGGCCGAAAAGGCCCTTCAGCTTGTCCAGTCCCTTGTTTATTCCCTGCTGCACCTGATCGGCCCCGGACGGCGGCGTCGCCGGCTGTGACCCGGAGGCCGGAGCGCCTTTGGACCCGGACGCGGAAGCGGCGCCTTTCGATCTGGAGGCGGAAGCTCCATCATCGGTGACGGGGTCCCGCTCGCCTTGTTCGAAGTCGGCGTTCGCGAGATAGTTCATGCAGAAAGCGGCGTACTTGCCGCCCATC
>CAYOVM010000416.1:0-1865 GCA_964407355.1 uncultured Enterobacteriaceae bacterium | reverse complement strand
CGCGGCGGGCTCGGCGCCGAAGCGGCGAAGGTCGGCGCGCCGCTCGCGCTCGGCCCTGCTCGCTTCGGTTTCCTCGTAGAGCTTTCCCGCCTGCTCGGCGGGTCCGCGCTTTTCGCTCAGGCCGCGCACGTGGATGCTCCACGAAAGCGTTTCCTTGCTCAGGAAAACCAAGTCACCCGCTTTGACGTCGTGCGCCGGCTTTACGCGCTCGTCGTTCAGCTTTACCTGGCCGGCGCCGATCGCGCGCTGGGCGAGGCTGCGCGTCTTGTAGAAGCGCGCCGCCCAGAGCCATTTGTCCAGGCGCACTAGGCTTTCGCCAGGACTCCGACCGGGCAGGAGACGCCGGTGCCGCCCAGGCCGCAATAGCCGCCGGGATTCTTCGCGAGGTATTGCTGGTGATAGTCCTCGGCGTAATAGAACGTCGGGGCTTCGCGGATCTCGGTCGTGATGCTGCCGTAGCCTTTTTGTTTCAGCGCTTGCTGAAAAGCCTCCTTGGAGGCGAGCGCGGCGGCCTTCTGCTGCTCGCCATATGTATAAATGGCGGAGCGGTACTGCGTGCCGGCGTCGTTGCCCTGGCGCATGCCCTGCGTCGGGTCGTGGCCTTCCCAGAACACCTTCAGCAGCTGCTCGTAGCTCACCTTGCTCGGGTCGAACACCACCAGCACCGCCTCGGTATGGTTCGTCATCCCGGTGCAGACCTCCTCGTAGGACGGATTCTTCGTATCGCCGCCGGCGTAGCCGACGGCGGTCGAATAGACGCCGGGCGTTTTCCAGAAGAGCCGCTCGGCGCCCCAGAAGCAGCCCAGCCCGAACTGCGCGAGCTGCAGGCCCGCGGGAAACGGCGCCTGCAAGGGATGGCCGTTCACGAAGTGCTTGGCCGGCACGTCGACCGGCGTGGCGCGCCCGGGGAGCGTGCTCTCCGAGGGCAGCAAGGACTTGAGTTTTTTGGCAAAACCAAACATGTGACCTCCTGGGTTTCCCTAGAATAACACCATGAAATTCTGCATCTACGGCGCGGGGGCGGTCGGTGGTTTGATCGCCGGATGGCTCGCGCGTTCCGGCCAAAAGGTATCGGTCGTCGCGCGCGGCGCCCATCTCGAGGCGATCCGTCGCGATGGCCTCAGGATCCGCGACCGCGCCACGGGCGCCGTCGAAAGCTTCCGGATCGGGGCCGACAGCGATCCCGCGAAGCTCGGGGCGCAGGACTACGTGATAGTCGCGGTGAAGGGGCAAAGCCTTACCGGCGTCGCCGAAAATATTTCGTTTTTGTGCTCCGGGAAAACCACCGTGGTCACCGCCATGAACGGGGTGCCCTGGTGGTTCTTCGACCGTTTGAAATTCGGCGATGGAAAGCACCGGCTCGAATCGCTCGACCCGGGCGGCAAGCTCGCGCGCGCGATGCCGACCGAGCGCATCGTCGGCTGCGTCATCCACCTCGCCGCCTCGACTCCGGAGCCGGGCGTGATCAGCCACGACATGGGCCGCAAGATGATCGTCGGCGAGCCGGGGGGACGGAATACCGCGCGTACTTCGCAGCTTTCGCAGGCATTGAAAAACGCGGGCTTCGAGGTTTCGATCAGCGATTTCATCGAGAAGGATTTCTGGGTGAAGCTCCTCGGCAACGTGAGCTTCAATCCGGTGTCGGCGCTGACCGGCAGCACCGCCGATCGCCTGATCGAGGATCGCCAGGTGAAGGCCTACATGGTGGAGATCATCCGCGAGGTGCTCGCGATCGGCCGCGCGGTCGGCGTCGACGCCGACATCGATCCCGAGGCGCGCATCGACATGGCGCGCGCCCTCGGCAAATTCAAGACCTCGATGCTGCAAGACCTGGAGGCCGGCAAGACGCTCGAGATCGACGGCCT
>CAYOVM010000415.1:0-1876 GCA_964407355.1 uncultured Enterobacteriaceae bacterium | reverse complement strand
CGCGCGCCGATCCAGCGCCTCGCCGACCTCATCGCGGTCTACTTCGTCGAGGCGGTGGTCGTGATCGCCGTCGCGACGGCGTTGGTGTGGGGATTCTTCGGGCCCGAGCCGCGCGTGACCTATGCGCTCATCAACGCGGTCGCCGTGCTCATCATCGCCTGCCCTTGCGCGGTCGGGCTCGCCACGCCGATCTCGATGACCGTCGCGATGGGGCAGGGCGCGCTGCACGGCATTCTTTTCCGCAACGCGGAGGCGATCGAGCATATGCGCGACATCGATACGCTGGTCGTGGACAAGACCGGGACGCTGACCGTCGGGCGTCCCGCGCTCACCGATTTCCTGAGCGAGGGTCTGCCGGAGAGCGAGGCGCTCGCGCTCGTCGCCGGCGCCGAGCAATTCTCGGAGCACCCGATCGCGTCCGCGATCGTCGAGGGCGCGAAGGCCCGAGGCGTTGCGCCGGCCGCGGCGCGGGATTTCAAGGCGATCAACGGGCTCGGGGTTTTTGCCCTTGTCGACGACAAAAAGCTCGTTGTGGGCAGCGAAGCCTTTCTCGCGCAGGAAGGTATCGACGTGCGCCGCTGGAAGAGCCAGGCCGAGAACTGGCGCGCCGAGGCGAAGACGGTGGTGTTCTTCGCGGTCGACGGCCAGGCGCGCGGCATGGCGGCGGTTGCCGACCCGGTGAAGGAGACGACGCCCGAGGCGATCGCGCGGATCAGGCGCGAAGGCGTGCGCATCGTCATGCTGACCGGCGACGCGAAGAGCACCGCCGACGCCGTGGCGCGCCGGCTCGGCATCGACGAGGCGCTCGCCGAAGTCCTTCCCGAGGACAAGGCGAAGCACGTGAAGCGGCTGCAGGCGCAGGGCCGCAGGGTGGCGATGGCCGGCGACGGCATCAACGACGCGCCGGCCCTCGCGCAGGCCGACGTCGGCATCGCGATGGGCACCGGCACCGACATCGCCATGGAAAGCGCCGGCGTCACGCTGGTGAAAGGCGACCTGCGCGGCATCGTGCGCGCCATCAAGCTGTCGCGCGCGACCATGCGCAACGTCAAGCAGAACCTCGCGTTTGCTTTTGTGTACAACGCGCTCGGGATCCCGGTCGCGGCGGGCGCGCTGTACCCCTTCTTCGGTGTGCTCCTTTCGCCTATCTTCGCCGGCGCGGCGATGGCGATGAGCTCGGTATCGGTGGTCGCCAACGCGCTGCGATTGCGCCGCGTAAAGCTCTAGCCCGATTGACCCAGGTCAAGCCCGGCCCCTCGCGGCGGCCTAGGATGACACGATGACCGGCTTCTCACGCTGAAGAAAGGAAGACCCATGAAAACGCTTCTTGCCGCGACGGTTTCCGTCCTCACGCTCTTGCTCGCGTCCTGCGCTCCCGTTTCCGTGGGGGACTCGCACGACTCGCACGATCACCAGGCGCTCGACCAGAAGGCGAAGGAAGCGAAGAAGAAGCTCTCCGACGCGCAGGCCGCCCAGGGACCGCAGCGCCAGGCGATGATGCAGGAGCACATGAAGATGATGCAGGACATGATGGCGCAGATGCAGAAGGCGAAGCCCGCGGCCGGAATGAAACCCGAGGAGATGCGCCAGTGGAACGACGAGCGCATGAAGCTCATGCACGAGATGATGGGGCAGATGATGGGCGAGCAGCAGATGATGATGCAGGGCATGCAGGGAATGGGCGGCATGGGCGGCATGGGCGGCGGGATGCCGGGCATGGGCAAGAAATGAGCGCGGTCTCTGGAGCCGCCTCCTGGGGGGCAAAGCCGGGTCGCGGATCGGCCGCGCACGGCTACCCACCTTGAACGAGCGATATACAATCCTCATCATGAGCCGCCGAGCCAAGCGCCTGCTGTCGATCTGGATGCTGGCCATG
>CAYOVM010000414.1:0-1888 GCA_964407355.1 uncultured Enterobacteriaceae bacterium | reverse complement strand
ACGTCGCCGAACCAGCGCGTCATCATGTAGATCAGCACGATCAGGCCGGCCGCCATCGCGATGTAACCCGCCTTCTGCGCATTCATGACCGCCACGCCGCCGAGCGCCATCAGGAAAATCGCGGTCGAGCCCATGATGGGCCAGGGCATCGGCTCGGGGACCGAATAGTGCTGCTGGCGGGCTGTCGGGACGGGGGTGGTGTGTGCGCTGTGCGCCATTTTCGTTCTCTCCCTAGCCGGTGACGATGCGGACGATCGTGACCAGCGTAAAAATAAACACGACTACCAGCGCGACCGCGGCGATGATCACGTGCACCGGATTGATCCTGCTTTGCTCGTGGGCGGCCTTGCGCCGGATGCCGATGAAACCCGCCAGCACGGTCTTCAGCGTATCGAGGAAGGAAGCGCGCCGCATGATGCCCTCCTGAAGCGTGGCAGTTTCCATTCAGCTCTTGCCTCCGCGTCCCTCGACCTGGAAGAACGTATACGAGATCGCGATCGAGTTCATGTCCTTCGGCAGGCGCGGATCGATGAGGAACACGACCGGCATCCGCCGGACCTCGCCCGGCGCGAGGGTCTGCTGCGTGAAGCAGAAGCATTCCAGCTTCATGAAGTAACCGGCCGCCGACTGCGGGCCGTAGCTCGGCACCGCCTGCCCCGTGACCGGCACCGTGCTCGCGTTGACCACCTCGTACTCGACGGTCGTCACCTCGCCCGGATGCACGCTGACATGGTTGACGAGCGGGCGGAAGCGCCACGCCATATTGTGCGTGTTCGAATCGAGCTCGATCGTCACCTTCCGGGACGCGTCGACCTGCGTGTTGGCGGCGGGCGCGTCGGGCTTGTCGAGCAGGTTCACGCCCCAGGCGGCGCAGATCTGGTAATAGAACGGCACCAGCGCGTAGCCGAAGCCGAACATGCCCACCGCGATCACCGCCAGGCGGACGAACAGCTTCCGGTTTTTCGTCTCCAGGGTCACCGGTTCAGCAGCCAGTACTTCGCGATGATGCCGAGGAAAGTCGCGAGCGCGATCGAGGCGAGCACGAGAGCGGTCTTGAGGTTCTTGCTCATTCCCCGATCACTTGATGACCGGCGGCGTCTCGAAGGTGTGGTAGGGCGCCGGCGTCGGCAGGTGCGTCCACTCGAGCGAGTCCGCGCCTTCCCACGGCAGCTGCGGGGCCTTCTCGCCGCTGCGGATGCACTTCAGCACGATGTAGAGCAGCAACAGCTGCGACAGGCCGAAGCCGAACGCGCCGATCGAGGAGATCTTGTTCCACGTCTCGAATATCAGCGGGTAGTCCGGGATGCGGCGCGGCATGCCGGCGAGGCCGAGGAAGTGCTGCACGAAGAAGATCATGTTGAAGAAAATCATGGTGAGCCAGAAATGGATCTTCCCCAGGCGCTCGTCGTACATCCGGCCGGTCCACTTCGGCAGCCAGAAGTAGATGCCCGCGAACGCAGCAAACAACGCGCCCGCCACCATCACGTAGTGGAAATGCGCCACCACGTAATAGGTATCGTGCAGCTGGATATCGACCGGCACGAGGCTCAGCACGAGCCCGGTAAAGCCCCCCAGCGTGAACAGGAACAGGAAGCCGATCGCGAACAGCATCGGGGTCTCGAAGGTGAGCGAGCCCTTCCACATCGTCGCCACCCAGTTGAAGACCTTGACGCCGGTCGGCACCGCGATGAGCGTGGTCGCGTACATGAAGAAAAGCTGTCCCGTCACCGGCATCCCGACGGTGTACATGTGGTGCGCCCAGACGATGAACGACAGGATCGCGATCGCCGAGGTGGCGTAGACCATCGAGGCGTAGCCGAAGAGGGGCTTGCTCGAGAACGCCGGGATCACCTGCGAGACGACGCCGAACGCCGGCAGCGCGATGATG
>CAYOVM010000413.1:0-1902 GCA_964407355.1 uncultured Enterobacteriaceae bacterium | reverse complement strand
GCGCTGGGACACGAGCTCCCTCATGCACCTGCTGATGAAGGACTAGGTCAGCGGTAAAGCTGGAGGTAGTGGTAGCGGGAGTCCGGGCTGGCGCCAGACAACGGCCGGTCGCAGCTGATGGTGATCCAGTTGCCGTCGGCCGCTATGTCCGTGAACACTTCGCGCGCCTGCCCGCCCTGCGGCCGCAAGTTCGCCCGGATCTCGCGATAGCTCCCGCCGGCGACGGCCAGGTACACCACTCTTGCAGAGGGACATCCGGCGAAATTTTCGGCGTCGAGCCGGACGGAACCGTCGGCCTCGAATGTGAGACTGAAGGTGCTCGGCCCGCGCTCGCCCCTTATCGCGTACCAGTTGGACCCGCGCCGCTCCGCGTCGTTGCAGCCCTGGAACGTTTCGACCGGCCCGCAGAATCTCGCGTACCACGAGCCGCGCCACTTCTCCAGCAAGCGCTCGCGCTGCGCTCGAAGCGCCGCCGCCTCGGCCTGCTCCTTCCTCAGCCGGTCGTCGCGTTCCTGGCGCGCCTCGAGGGCATAGAGGCGATCCTGCGCGCTGCGCGCATCGGCCTCGTTGGGCGCGGAAGCAAGGTAAAAACCCAGGCTCGTGCGCGCCTCACCGAGCCGCCCTGCGGCCTCCTGCGCGAGAGACAGATTGAAGTAGGCGTCCGGCCACCAGGGCGCGATCGCAAGCGCCTGGCCGTACTCCGCGATGGCGGCAGCGTAATCGCCCGCAGTCTTCGCATCCTTCTGCAGCGCAGTCGCACGCACGAAAAATCTGCGCGCCTCTTCGGGGATCGCCGGCGCCGGTTTGATGCCAGCGGCGAGCTTGATGATGCGCTCGCGCAGCGCGCTGTCGCCGGGCGTCGCCTGCAGCTGCTCGACCAGCTGCTTCAACTGCGCGCGCGGGGATTGGGCGTAGGCATTGGCAATCGAGGTCAAGATTACGAGGAGCAACAATGACAATCCGGCTGCAAGTCTCACGGTTTGATTTCCTTCTCGGTATAGGAAATTCAATCAGCCTTGATCCCGGGTCGCCAAGTCAGCGGCTCGGCTGCAGGATAAATTGAGCGCGCCGGCATCCGGAGCTGCCGCAGCCGTCCCTGTACTCGATCAAGGGCGAGCCGTTGCCGTCGGTCGTGAACAGGACCGTGACGTTCATCGAGCGGCCCGCGTCGTTCCAGCCGGGACAATTGACCCAGGACATCGAATTCGGATCGGTGCCGTTGGGCTTGGCACACCCTTGCCTGAATGCGTCCCCGCCCCACCCATAATCGCCCAGCTTTATCTCGATCAGGTCGCTTTCGGCGCCGACGATCTTGTATTTGACAGGACCCGTCTTCGGAGGCGGTTGGGCGTTCATGGACGTGCTATCGACCCAGTTCGAGCCCCGCGCCTGCTCGTCGGTGCATTGCCAGTACTGGTTCAACAGGACGCCGCAGATGAGCAGCTTTCTGACCGGGCCGGGATACTGCTTGCTCAGGAAGGCGAGCATTGCCGCTGCGCGCCCGCGAGGTGAGTTCGCTTCCTCCGCGGCCCGCCGTTTCTCGGCCGCTATCTTCTCGATCCCGAATTCAAGGCCGGCAATGCGCCGGCTGACGTCGGTGATCTGCGCGGAATCGGCCAGACCGATCAGGTAAAACCCGCAGTGGCGCTTGGCTTCCTCGTATTTGCCCGCTTTTTCGTAGATCGAGCATAGATCCGAGTAGTAGCCCGGCACCCACGGCGCGGCGGCGACGGCTTTCTCATACTCCCGAGCCGCTGCAAGAAAATCGTCCTCTGATTTTGCGCTCCTGAAGGCGAACTGCGCGCGCCCCTCGAATCGTACCGCCTCCTCCGGAATCGCCGGCGCCGGCCTGATCTGCGCGCCGAGCTTGATGATGCGCTCGCGCAGTGCGTGGTCATTCGG
>CAYOVM010000412.1:0-1920 GCA_964407355.1 uncultured Enterobacteriaceae bacterium | reverse complement strand
GCGTTGACCTGATAAAATTCGACCCCTTTCTGGGGAGAGAACAATGACCGGCGGTTTGATCTTCGCGCTTGCATGCGCGGTCCTTGCCATTGTGTACGGCGTGTGGCAAAGCACGCGCATCCTGCGGCTGCCGGACGGCAACGAGCGCATGCGCGAGATTGCCGCGGCGATCCGCGAGGGCGCGGTGGCCTACCTGTGGCGCCAGTACAAGACCATCGCCATCGTCGGCGTGGTCCTGTTCCTCGCGATCGGCTTCGTGAAGCCGCTGGGCTGGGCGACGGCGTTCGGCTTCCTGATCGGCGCGGTGCTCTCCGGCGCCTGCGGGATCATCGGCATGAACATCTCGGTGCGGGCGAACGTGCGGACCGCGGAAGCGGCGCGCGTCGGCCTGAACGAGGCGCTGCAGGTGGCGTTCAACGGCGGCGCGATCACCGGCCTGCTCGTCGTCGGCCTGGGCCTCCTCGGCGTCGCGGGCTATTTCGCCCTGCTCTACGCCAACGCGCTCGACAGGGCGAACCTCGAGCACATCATCCATCCGCTCATCGGCCTGGGCTTCGGCGCCTCGCTCATCTCCATCTTCGCGCGTCTTGGCGGCGGCATCTTCACCAAGGGCGCCGATGTGGGCGCCGACCTCGTGGGTAAGGTGGAGGCGGGCATCCCGGAGGACGATCCGCGCAACCCGGCGGTGATCGCCGACAACGTCGGCGACAACGTCGGCGACTGCGCCGGCATGGCGGCGGACCTCTTCGAGACCTACGCCGTCACGATCATCGCCACGATGCTGCTCGGCGCGCTGATGATCAGGGCGCCGCACGGCTACGAGACCGCGCCGCTCGTGTATCCGCTGGCGATCGGCGGCTTCGCGATCATCGCCTCGATCATCGGCACCTGGTTCGTCAAGGCGAGCCCCGGCGACAAGAACGTGATGCCGGCGCTCTACAAGGGCCTCATCGTCGCGGGCGTCATCGCGCTGATCGCCTTCTACCCGATCACGGTCCTCGTCATGGGCGAGGTGGTCAAGGTCACGCCGTTCGCCGTCGGCAGCGGCGCGAAGCTCATCACCGTGTGGCACCTCTACGGCACCGCGGTGGTCGGCATGGTCCTCACCGGCTTCCTCGTCTGGATCACCGAGTACTACACCGGCACGCAGTACAAGCCGGTGCAGCACGTCGCGGCGGCCAGCGTCACGGGGCACGCCACCAACATCATCGCGGGGCTCGGCGTGTCGATGAAATCGACGGCCTGGCCGGTGCTCGCGGTGTGCGTGGCGATCGGCGCGTCGTACTCCCTCGCCGGCCTCTACGGCATCGCCATCGCGGCGACCTCGATGCTCTCCATGGCGGGCATCATCGTCGCGCTCGACGCGTACGGGCCGATCACCGACAACGCCGGCGGCATCGCCGAGATGGCGGACCTGCCCGACTCGGTGCGCGACATCACCGACCCGCTCGACGCGGTCGGCAACACCACCAAGGCGGTGACCAAGGGCTACGCCATCGGCTCGGCGGGCCTCGCGGCGCTGGTGCTGTTCGCGGACTACACCCACGCCCTCGAGGCGGCGGGCAAGAGCATCACCTTCGATCTGTCGAACCACATGGTGATCATCGGCCTGCTGATCGGCGGCCTGGTGCCCTACCTCTTCGGCGCGATGGCGATGGAAGCCGTCGGCCGCGCCGCCGGCTCGGTGGTGCTCGAGGTGCGCCGCCAGTTCAAGGAGATCCCCGGCATCATGCAGGGCACCGCCAAGCCCGAGTACGGCGTCGCGGTCGACCTGCTGACCAAAGCCGCGATCAAGGAGATGATGATCCCGTCGCTCCTTCCGGTGCTCGTGCCGATCCTGGTCGGCGTCCTGCTCGGGCCGCAGGCGCTCGGCGGCGTGCTGATGGGCACCATCGTGACCGGCCTCTTCGTCGCGATCTC
>CAYOVM010000411.1:0-1932 GCA_964407355.1 uncultured Enterobacteriaceae bacterium | reverse complement strand
AGGCGCGCGGCGGAGCACCTGCGCGCCTCGGGTGAAACCGTCTATCAGATCGGCAGGATCGAGAGCAGCGCGGGCAGCGAGCCCGCAGCGGTCATCGTCTAGTCGCGGGTCGCCGGAACCCGGAAGGTTTTCAAAGAGCTCACCCGATGCGGGCCGCTAGTCCGGCGCATCGGCGCTCGTGACAGGAAGCGTAAGCCTCTCTGCGCCGCGCAAGACGGTGATGTCGAGCTTGCTCGCCGCCGGAACCGACCCGACGATACGGGCAACGTCGACGGAGGACGAGATCTCTTCGCCTCCCGCTCGCACAATCAGATCGCCGGGCCGGATTCCGGCGCGCCAAGCGGGGCCGTTGCGGGCGACCCAATGTACGTCTGCGCCGGTTTTCGACGGCAGGCCGCTGAGGCGCGCACGCTCCGGCGTCACCTCCTGGACGACGATGCCGACGACGCCGCGCCGGCGCCCGGAAGGCAGGCCGCGCTCCGCTTCGAGGGTCATGCCCGGATACGCTCTACAAAACGCGGCCCTTTCCTCCGGCTTCCCGCCGGCCATCTCGTTCGCCAAGTTCTCCTTCGCCTTGCGTGCTGATTGCGCGATCTTTTCCGGGTCGGCGTCCTTGTTCCTTTCCTGCATCAGGCGCAGCCAGTCCACGTTCGCGAACATCGACCCGGCGAACGCCGCGTCGTTGGCCTGCTTCCCGGCAGGAAACAGGCTTTCGCAGATCGCCTTGTAATCCGAAAGCTTCCAGGCGAGGAATGCGAGCGCGTCGACCGGTTCGGCAGAAAGAATCACCGGAAGGACTCGCTCGAGCTCCCGGTCGGACGCATCGCTCGATTCATGGACGAAGCGGATGAGAAACGGGCCCTTAGAGTAGTAGCCGATCGTCGCCCGCGGATTTTCCTTTCGATTCTTGTGCGTCAAGGTCGCATAGACGATTGCCGGCCAGGGGCCGTGAGTCTTGACGGTGTAGGAAGCCTCCTTCGCCTCGGAAAGCATCTTCTCCAGCTCGGACTCGAACCTGGCGCGCCGCAGCGCAGGGTCGATTTGCAGGTCGCGCGAGTACACGCTGATCTCGGTGGTCGCGCCGCCTTCACGAGAGCTGCAGCCGACACGCGCTCCCTGTGTGAAATGGGGCACCTTGAACCCGCAACCGAAATCCGGGCCCGCGGGGAGCTGCCACTTCACCCGCCCCACCGCCGTGTAGTCCCGGATCTCCTCCTTTGCCGTCTGCGCGGCGTCCTGGGCAGGTGCGGGCACAGCCACCCCGAGTCCAGCGAGCACCGCGAAGCAGGGAAGAGCCTTCATTGCGCGAGGGTCCACAGGGGCAAGACTAGCGCGAACCCTGCCGCGCCATATAAATTCCAGCGAGCACCACGAGTCCACCCGCGATCTGCAGCGGCGCGAGCGATTCCGAGAGCAGCATCCACGCGAAGAGCGCCGCCATCACCGGCTGGAAGAGCAGGCTCACTGAAGAGAAGGCGGCCGGCAGGTGCGCGAGCGCGTAGGCGATCAGCCCTTGGCCGGCCGCGTGCGAAATCAACGCCAAGCCGATGAGAATGCCCCATCCATGCGTTGAAGCCGGCATCAACCGCTCGCCCGAGGCAAGCGCAGCGGGCAAGAGAAATATCGCGGTCATGGTGCTGGTTACCGCCATCAGATGCAGCGTGGTCTCGCCACGGTCGCGCAAGCCTTTCACGGCAAAGATATACCCCGCATAGAACATCGCCGTCACGACGCCGAGCGCATCGCCGGTGAGCCCGGTCGCCGAAAATTCCACGCTGGTCTTCACCAGCAGCGCCACGCCGGCGAGCGCGGCGGCGAGCCCGGCGAGAAACAGGCCGCTCGGCCGCTGGCGCAGGAAGATCCAGGCCGCGAGCGTTACGAAAATCGACGCGAGGTTGGCGAGCAGCGTGGAGTTCGCGACCGAGGTGAGCT
>CAYOVM010000410.1:0-1937 GCA_964407355.1 uncultured Enterobacteriaceae bacterium | reverse complement strand
CAGGTGATCGGGCATGCCGAGGACGCGGAGTCGGCGATCCGCGGCATCCTCGCGGCGCAACCGGACGCGGTCGTGCTCGACATCCAGCTCGCCACGGGAAAGGGCGGGAAGGCCGGAAACGGCCTCGACGTGCTGCGCGCGCTGCACGACGCCGCGCCGCAGATCCGCGTCTATGTGCTCACCAACTTCGCGCTCGAGGCCTATCGCCTCGCGGCCGAGCGGCTCGGGGCGCGCGGCTTCTTCGACAAGACCAACGAGTTCGAGCGCCTGCGCGAGGCCCTCGTCTCCTGGGCGCCGTCCGGCTAAGGCGCGCGCCGGCGCTTCGCGAGCTTCCAGAATTCGTGCCACAGGACGCCGGCGAGGCCGGCGAGCGCCGCCGCCGCTAGCTCGGTGGCGCCGAGCGGGGAAAAGCGAAAGAGCGACGCCGCGGCCGGAATGTAGATCGCGGCGCCGAGCCCCGACAGGGCGCCGGCGGCGATCCACCACAGCGCCGGATTCGGCTCCCGGAGGGTCTGCACGACGGTGCGTTCGCGCGAGCGCATGGAGAAAAGCAGCGCGAGATTGCCCACCACGATGGCGGCAAAGGCGATGGCGCGCACCGCGCCTTCGCCGCGCCCGGTCTGCACGGCCCACCAGTACGCCGCCAGCACGCCGGCGAGCATCGTCATCCCGAGCGCGGCGCTCGCCGCGAGCATCCCGAGGTTGAAGAGCGGCTGGCGCGGATCGCGCGGCGGGCGCTCCATCGCGCCGGCCTCGGTGCGCTCCGCCTCGAAGACGAGAGTGCAGGCCGGGTCGATGACGAACTCGAGGAACACCACGTGCACCGGGAACAGGAACAGCGGGCCGCCGAGCGCCACCGGCAGGAACGACATGCCGGCGATGGGCATGTGCACCGAAACGAGATAGCGCATGGCGTTGCGGATGTTCTCGTAGATGCGCCGCCCCAGGCGAATGGTGCGCACGATCGAGCCGAAGTCGTCCTCGAGCAGGACCAGCGCCGCCGCCTCGCGCGCGACATCGGTGCCGCGCTTTCCCATGGCGATGCCGATGTGCGCCGCCTTGAGCGCGGGCGCGTCGTTCACGCCGTCGCCGGTCATCGCCACCACCTCGCCCGCGCGGCGGTACGCCTCCACCAGCCGCAGCTTCTGCTCCGGCCGCACGCGCGCGAACACGCTGACCTCCCTGACCGCCGCGGCGAGCGCGGCGCCGTCCATCGCGGCGATCTCGTCTCCCGAAAGCGCGCGGGCGCCCTCGATGCCCGCCTGGCGGGCGATGTGCAGCGCGGTGCCCGGAAAGTCGCCGGTGATCATCACCACGCGGATGCCGGCGCGGCGGCATTGCGCCACGGCGTCGGGAACGGCGGCGCGCAAGGGATCGGCGAGCATGAGCAGGCCGAGGAAGCGGAACGGGTAGGCGGAAGGATCGTCGGGCAGCGCGCCCTCCCACGACGCTTCGGCGACCGCGAGCACGCGCCGGCCCTGTTCCGAGAATTCCCGGACCTGCGCCATCGCCGGCATCGCGCCGCACAGGCCGAGCACCGTCTCGGGGGCGCCTTTCACCGCGATCCTCCTCGCGCCCTGCGGCGAGCGCCACACGTGGCAGACGGCGAGGAAGCGGTCGCTGAACGGATAGTCGCGCTCGAGCCGCCACGTCCCGCGCAGCGCGGCGGCCTCGGGGCCCGCGGCCTCGACGATCGCCTTCTCCATCGGGTCGAAGGCGTCGATCTCGCAGGCGAGAGCGGCGACGGCGGTCACCGCCGGCGGCGTGTCGACGACGCTCATCCGGTTCTCGGTGAGGGTTCCGGTCTTGTCGACGCAAAGCACCGTGGCGGCGCCCAGCATCTCGATCGCCGGCATGCGGCGCGCGAGCACGCCCTGGCTCGAGATGCGCCACGCGCCCAGGGCCAGGAACACGGTCAGCACCACCGGGAACTCCTC
>CAYOVM010000409.1:0-1940 GCA_964407355.1 uncultured Enterobacteriaceae bacterium | reverse complement strand
GCGCGCTGCGCCTCGGTCTCCACGCCTTCGGCGACGACCTCGAGGCCGAGGCTGTGCGCCATGCCGATGACCGCGCGCGCGATCGAGACGTCGTCGGCGTCCTCCGGCAGGCCGGTGACGAAGGAGCGGTCGAGCTTCAGGAGGTCGATCGGGAAGCGCTTCAGGTAGCCAAGGCTCGAGTATCCGGTGCCGAAATCGTCGATCGCGATGCGGATGCCGAGCGCCTTCAGCTGGCCGAGCACCTTCACCGCGCGCTCCGGGTCCTGCATCGCGGCGCTCTCGGTGATCTCGATCTGCAGCAGCCCGGCCTCGATCCCGTGGTCGTGGAGCGCACGCTCGACCACCGCGCGCAGGTCGCCGTGCAGGAACTGCTTGGCCGAGACGTTCACCGCCACCGGGATCACCTCGAGCCCGGCGCGCCGCCAGTCGCGCAGCTGGGCGCAGGCGGCGCGGATGATCCACTCCCCGACGGCGACGATCATCCCGGAATCCTCGAGCAGCGGGATGAAGACCGCCGGCGATATCAGGCCGTTGCCGGCGCGCTGCCAGCGCAGCAGCGCCTCGAAGCCCTCGACCTTCCGGGTGGCGATGTTCGCCTTGGGCTGGAAGTGCAGCAGCAGCTCGTCGCGCTCGACCGCCCGGCGCAGGTCGGCCTCCAGCAGGAGCTTCTCCATCGCCCGCGCGTTCATCGTCGCGGCGTAGAACTGGCTCGTGTTCCTGCCGCGCTCCTTGGCGCGGAACATCGCCACGTCGGCGTTCTTGATCAGGGTCTCGCCGTCGGTGGCGTCGCCCGGGAACATGGCGATGCCGACGCTCGCCGTGACGAAGATTTCGTGCCGCTCGAGCTGGAACGGCAGCGCCATGGCGTCGATGATCTTTTTCGCCACGCGCGCGGCGTCGCTCGCATCGCGCAGCTCCGAGAGCACCACCACGAACTCGTCGCCGCCGACGCGCGCCACGGTGTCGCCCGCGCGCACGGTCGCGGCGAGCCGCGCCGCGGCCTGCTTCAGCAGCAGATCGCCGGCATCGTGGCCAAGCGTGTCGTTCACGTTCTTGAAGCGGTCCAGGTCGACGAACAGGGCGGCCGCGCTCCAGCCCTTGCGCCGCGCCTGTTGGAGCGTCTGCGTGAGCCGATCGACCAGCAGCGCGCGGTTCGGCAGATCGGTCAGCGTGTCGAAGTGCGCCTGGTGCTCGAGCCGCTCCTGCGCCTCCTTGCGGGCCGTGATGTCCTGCACCAGCGTCAGGAAATAGTCGGGGCTGCCGCCGGGATGGCGCACGAGGGAGACGACGAGCGAGGTCCACAGCGTGGTCCCGTCCCTGCGCAGATAGCGTTTCTCGAATTCGATGGAATGCGGGGTTCGCGGGTCGGCGAGGAGCGCGCGGGCCTGGTTGCGGCTCGCCTCCACGTCCTCGGGATGGCTCACGTCCGCGAAGTTGAGCCGCGTCAGCTCCTCCTCGGCGTAGCCGAGCATGGCGGCGAAGCGGCGGTTGACCTTGAGGAACCTGCCGTCGGGCGCGGTGTGGGCGATTCCGATCGCCGCCTGGTCGAAGGTCGCGCGATACGGCGCTTCGGCCTCGAGCAGGCGCTCCTCGCCCGCGAGCGCCGCCTCCATCGCGTGGTGCTGGCGGCGCAGCGCCTGGATGAGCCCGGCGCCGAAGAGGAGGACGAAAAGCGTCGCGGCCGAGGAGCCGACGAGATACATGAGCAGCCGCTCGCGTGAATGCGCGAGCACTTCCCGCTCGGAGGTTCCGACCGCGAGCACCAGGCCGACTTCGCGCAGCACGCGGAAGCTCTGGTAGCGCACGACGCCGTCGAGGCGTCCCAGCGAAAGGAAATTCCCGGAATCCGCTTTCGCCGCGTGCTTGAGCAGCGTGCTGCTGCGCATGTCCTGGCCGGCGCTCGCGCCGCTCGCGGTGCTGCGGGCAAGAACGACGCCGTC
>CAYOVM010000408.1:0-1942 GCA_964407355.1 uncultured Enterobacteriaceae bacterium | reverse complement strand
ATATTGAAGGAGATCTTGCAAGTCGGACTCCTGTATGACCCAGCGAGGCATCATAGGGCCGAGACTTTGCCCTGACGAGTCTACCCCGTCGGTAATTGCCCGTCCTATCTGGTCGTCGGTGTAGGGAACGCGCCGGCGCAACCAAGGCTCGGAGGGAATCAGCGGCTTGGTCAACGCGCCGCGGGAGATATCGGCCATCGATACGTTTCCTTCCTTTCCGCCTCGACCGTCGGCTCCGTGACAGCTTACGCAGACCACTGCGCGGGCAGGCAACAAGCGATCGCCCGCCGAGTAAATCCTGAAGTAGAGCGGCGCGCCCGATTCGCTGCGCCCCGTGGTGTAGAGGATCTTTCCACGTGCTTCGGCAGGGCTCAGGCCCTGCGGGGCATCGGCAAGCGCCGGCATGGACGGAGCAACGCCCGCTAAAAGAACCATCCAAAAACAGAAAAGCCGCGAGCGGCCGATATTCCCGGCCGTTCGCGGCGTGAAGTACGACAGATTAATGATTGTGCTGATGCGGCTGCATGCTGCCGTCGTCCGGCTTGAGCTTCGACGTGCCTCGCGGGAACTTCGCCGCAGCGAGCCGCTCGCCGTTCGGGCCGAATTTCGGCTTGTCGGCGAACATGATGCACTCCGCAAGCCATCCCGGCTCGGACATGCCGGGCACCGCGCCCCAGAGCATCAGGGGCTCGTTACCGTATCGCACCATGGCAGTATGGAAATCCTTGTTGACGTCCATCTCCTGGTCTGCCCACGTGAAGCCCAGGCCGCGCCGCAGCAGCTCGATCTCCTCCGGTTTCCCGGTGAGGAATTTCCAGCCCTTGCCCACGCCGAAGGTCTTGGCGTAATCGGCGAGCACCGCGACGGTGTCGACCTTCGGATCGAGCGTGATCGAGTACATGAAGACATCGCGCCCGACGCGCTCGCCCAGCAGCTTGTGCACCTCCACCAGGTTGGCGGTGGTCAGCGGGCAGCTTGTCTTGCAGCTCGTGTACATCATGTTGATGGCAACGAACTTGTCCTTGACGAGATCGTCGTAAAAACGGACCCGCTCGCCCTCATGGGTGACAAGGTTGACGTTGGGAAGATTGCGCCTGCGTATCGCGTCGCGGGCAGGATCCATCGCGGTGGAGGCCGCCGCCCGGCTTTCGCCGGGCGACACAAGCAAGCCACCTGCCGCGACGGCACCCGCCGCTCCCAACCATGCTCTCCTCGACATCTTGTTCATAACACTCCTCCGTTTGGCTGGACTACGGCGTCGTCCTGGTGTCCGCGCCGGTGTCGACGATTTCCAGATGCACCATCATCGCGTGGTCCTCGTGCACCACGTTGTGGCAGTGGATCGGGTAGCGGCCGACGAAGTCGCGGAAGCGGAAGAACAGCCGGTGGTTGTCGCGGCTTTCGAGCCGCGCCACGTCCTTCCGGCCTTTCTTGACCAGCGGGGAGGTGGTCGGCGCGCTGCCGTTGATCGACAGGGTCTGGAACTCCTCGAAGTGCATGTGGATCGGATGGTGCCAGTTCCCGCCCTCGTTCTGCCAGTTCCAGATCTCCACCGAATTCCTCAGGACCTTGAAGCGGATGTCCTCGCAGGCGAAGAGTTGCCCGTTGACTCTCCAGTCGCCGCGGTTCTGGAAGGTGAAGTTGCGCGTGACGCGCGGCGTGGCGGTCGTGGACGGGAAGCCGTAGAACGCGGTGATGCTGGCCGGGTTGGCGCTGGCATCGGCCACGACCGGGCCGTCGACGACGATCTTGAGGAGAAGGTCGCCCTGCCCCGCCGCCCTGATCGTGCCGCTCGGTCCCGCGCCGTCGGTCTGCACCAGGCGGTTCTCGATATAGAACGTCTTGCCGGCCTTACCGGTGAAGTCGACGATCACGTCCACGCGCTCCGCTACGGAGACCCGCGCGCTCGAGACCAGGTACGGCTTGTCGGTGAGGTTGCCGT
>CAYOVM010000407.1:0-1948 GCA_964407355.1 uncultured Enterobacteriaceae bacterium | reverse complement strand
ACGCCGATGGTGGCGAGCGAGCCCATGCCCATCAGCATCTCGCCGTCGCCGGTGATGACGAGGACGCGGCGCCTGGGCTGGGCGAGCGCGAGGCCGAGGCCGAGCATGGCGGCCTGGCCCATCGCGCCCCACATAGGAAAGTTGAGCGGCGAGTCGCCGGCGGCGGTGATGTCCCAGGCGGTGGAGCCCAGGCCGGCGACGACGAGTAGATCTTTTCTATTCGATAAGAGACTTTCCACCACCTCGCGCCGGTGCAGCGTGGGCGTCATTTTTCAGATTGCTCCTGAAAAGTCTTGATGCCGATCACCCGCTGCGAGATCAGCACCGCGACCGAGACGTAGCTGTTGTAGGCGAGGCGAAGCGCCGCGTTGACCGTTGGGGCGATGTCCTCTTCGCTGTCCGCCGGGTGCACGATGGTGCCCATCGCTTCGAGCACGGAGCGCGTGGCCTGGCCCATAGCGACCTGCCAGGGATTGAACTCGCCCTGCTGGCCGCGCATCGTGACGAGGCTCACGAGCGGGATGCGGCACTCCTTCATCATGCCGATCGCGTTGACGACGTTGCCGACCCCGCTCGACTGCATGAGCAGGACGGATTTTTCACCGCCGAGCCAGGCGCCCGCGGCGAGGCCGATGCCTTCTTCCTCGGTGGTGAGCACGACCGCGCGCATTTTCCGGTCGGCCTGGCAGAGCTCGATGAGGCGCTTGTGGCCGGCGTCGGGCACATAGCCGACGAGCCGCACACCGGCGGCGGTGAGTTCCCGGTGGATCCCGGCGGGCCAGTCCCTAGGCTGCACGCTTGGCGGGCACTTCTTTCTTGAACCACTGCAGCAGCAGGGCGATCCCGACGAGCGCGAAGCCGATGATGTCGAAGAGCGCCTTCGGATACACGAGCAGGAATCCGGCGACGATGAGCATCACCCGCTCCGGCAGGCTGGTGCGCTTGAGGAGCCAGCCCTGGAAACCGCCGGCCAGCGCGACGATGCCGACCGCCGCGGTGAGGGCGACTTGCGCGATGGAGCCCCAATCGGCGTTGCCGAGCGTCTTGAACGAGCCGGTGAGAAGGAGGCCCGTGCCGCTCGGGTCGAGGACGAACATGAAGGGCACGAGGAACGCGGGCACGGTGTACTTCCAGCATTGCAGCGTCGTCTTGTACGGATCGCCGCCGGTGATCGCGGCGGCGGCAAAGGGGGACAGCGCCGTCGGCGGAGAAACTTCGGAGAGCACGGCGTAGTAGAAGATGAACATGTGCGCCGCGAAATCGGGCACCTTGAGCGCGATCAGCGCCGGCGCGGCGATCACCGCGCAGATGATGTAGCTCGCCGTGACCGGGACCGCGAGGCCGACGATCCAGACGATGAGCGAGGTGTAGATCGCCGTGAGAAGGAGAGAGCCCCCCGCGTACTGCAGCACGATCGAGCTGAACTTGAGGCCGAGCCCGGTGAGCGTGACGGTGCCGACGATGATGCCGGCGCCCGCGCAGGTCGCCGCCACGTTCAGCACGCCGAGCGAGCCGCCGGAGAGCGCCTTGACGAGACCGGACTGCCACAGGCCGATGCGCAGAGATTCCTTTCCCTCGAACAGATCGTACGAGACGAGCGCGGTGTCACGGCGCAGGAAGCTCGTGACGTAGGACACCACCGTGGCCCAGAACACCGACGCCACCGGCGAGAAGCCCCACAGCATGAAGGCGATGATCGAGACCAGCGACAGGAAGTGGAACCAGTACTTCTTCGTCAGGCTCCAGGCGCCCTCCACGCGCTCGAAGGTGACGTCCTTCATGCCGAACTTGCGCACATCGATCTCGACCATGACGAAGAGCGCCAGGTAGTAGAGCAGCGTCGGGATCGTCGCCATCAGCAGCACGTCGAGATACGAGATCTTGAGGAACTCCGCGATCAGGAACGCGGCCGCGCCGAGCACCGGCGGCGAGATGATGGCGCCGAGGC
>CAYOVM010000406.1:0-1949 GCA_964407355.1 uncultured Enterobacteriaceae bacterium | reverse complement strand
CGGGCGAGCCGCCGGGCGGGTACGGCACGACGAGCCGGATCGGCTTGCCCGGAAAGCCCTGCGCCTGAACGAGCCCCGCGCAGGCCGCGAGCGCAGCGGCAAATATCCACGCCATTATTCGCATTGGTGCTCTCCGCGTTCGATAAGAATCTTCCTGAAAGAATAGCAAATGCAAAGGCTGCCTTAGAACGGCCGTCCGGGCGGTCTTGTTTATTGTCAAACGTTGTCGAATGGGCTCGCCGCACTCCCCCTGGCGGGCGTTTCGGGTGCATAGTGCGTTGCGGTTGATTTGGCCGACAAGGACGGGAGAAATAGAAATGCAGAACGACACTATGGGACGGCGCGCGCGCCGTATTGCGGCGGGTCTGGCCGGCGGACTGGTTCTCGGTCTGGGGGTTCTTCCCGGCGCACTGGCGGCGGATACGCCCGCCACCCTCGCGGGCGTCAAGATCGTGAGCGCCGAGGCTGCGCTGAAGATGGCCGGCCAAGGGGTGCCGCTGATCGACACGCGCGTCGCGACCGAGTACGCGGACAAGACGATCAAGGGCGCGAAGAGCGTTCCCTATCGCGAGAAGAGCGCGAAGGAGGTCAAGTTCGACCGCTCTAAAGACGAGTTCGACCTTTCCAAGCTGCCCTCGGACAAGAACGCGCCGCTCGTGTTCTTCTGCAATTCCGGGGAGTGCTGGAAGAGCTACAAGGCCTCGGTCGTGGCGCGCGACGCCGGCTACAAGCAGGTCCACTGGCTGCGCGGCGGCATGCCGGAGTGGGTCTCCAAGGGCCTGCCGACGCAGTAGCACGCCGCGCCAAAAAAGTACGGCGGTGCTCGGGACATGAGCGTCAAGACGAAGCTCATGGCGGTCGCGATTGTGGCGGCCGCCGGCGCCATGACGCTCGCAGGATTCAACCTGTACGCCGCTCGCGCCAATTCGCAGGGGCTCGAGCGCGTCCAGGAGGCGAACAGCCGCGCGCTCGCGCAGCTGCTGCAACTCCAGAAGATCGACGCCCTGCTGCGGGAGATCCGCTTTCGCGTGGCCGGCGTATTGCTCGACGTCACGCCGGTGCAGGGCTCGCTCAATCACCTTCGCGAAGGCCGCATAGAGCTCGAGGCCGCCTGGCACGCCGCTCTCGCATCCGCCGCGGGATCGAAGGAGCCGGAAGAGCGGCGGCTTCTCGACGAGATGGGCCGGGGCTGGAGCGTCGTGGAGGCGGCGCTGGGCAAGATCGAGCAGGCGTACGTCTCCAAGAACAACGCGCAGCTGAGCGCGGTGCTCGAGGCGGACTGGCCGGTCGTCCACACGAGCTACGTCAAGCCCCTGGGCAGCCTGCTGCCGCTCAAGGAAGCGAGCGCCAAAGCCGCCTACGATCAGTCATTCGCGGCCAGCACGTCGCTCGCGAGCGCCTCGATCGTGCTCGCCGTGGCGCTGACCGGCCTGATCCTCGTGGTGCTCGTCTGGGTGATCCGCTCCATCACGACGTCGCTGCGCGACGCGGTCGACATGACCCGGCAGGTGGCGAGCGGCGACCTGCGCGCGGCCATCGCCGTCGATCGCGACGACGAGATGGGGATCCTGCTGCGGGCGCTCGCCGAGATGCAGGCATCTCTGCGCCGGGTCGTCGGCGACGTGCGCTCCTCGGCGCAGAACATATCCACGACCTCCATCGAGATCGCGCAGAGCAATTCGGACCTTTCGCAGCGCACCGAGGAGCAGGCGTCGTCGCTCGAGCAGACCGCTTCGTCGATGGAGCAGCTCACGAGCACCGTGAAGCAGAACGCCGAGAACGCGCTCCAGGCGAACGAGCTCGCGGCCGGCGCTTCGCAGGTGGCGATCCGCGGCGGCCAGGTGGTGAGCCAGGTGGTGGAGACGATGGGCGGCATCACGGCCAGCTCGAAGAGGATCGCCGACATCATCGGCGTGATCGACGGCATCGCGTTCCAGACCAACATCCTC
>CAYOVM010000405.1:0-1975 GCA_964407355.1 uncultured Enterobacteriaceae bacterium | reverse complement strand
CGGAACACGGGCTACTTCTTGCCGAGGGACGACTGGATCATCTTCGCGTGGTCAAGGTGCGCCGCGATCGCCGGGCGGACCTTGGTGATCAGGTCCTTCAGCTCCGCGTTCTGCGCGCTCGGGATCAGGACCTTGTCGATGGCGTCGAGGACCTGCTGGTGGTAGGCGACTTCGTGGTCGGTGTACGCCTTGTCGAAGGCCTCGCCCTTCAGGGTTTTCAGGTTCGCCAGGTTCTTCTGGGCGTCCGCCTTCAGGCTCTTGCTGACGTCGCTCTCCGCCGGCGTCACGCCGAGCTTCTTCGCGAGCGCGCCGGCCTGCTTGTTGACCGCGGTATGGTCGGTGATCATCTGCTGCGCGAACTTCGACACTTCCTTGTTCTTGCTGCGCGACTTGGCGAGCTCGCCCGCGTCGATGTCGATCTGGTTCGCGGTGACCACGATGCCGGCGATCTGCGGATCCGACGGCCCGCTCTGCGCGAGAGCGCTGGCGAGGGAAAGCGAGGTTGCGAGTGCGACGGCGATGCTCGAGAGCTTCATGGTTTTCTCCTGTAGGTGGAAGGGATTCAAATCGATTTCAGGTACTCGATCAGCTCGGCTTTTTCCGAATCGCTCAGCCCGAGCCTGAAGTTGCGGTTGTAGTGCTCGACGACGTCCTTCAGCGTGGCGAAGCGCCCGTCGTGATAGAAGCCGCCTTTCTGGTGCGTCCAGAGCCCCGCCAGCGGCGCGGTGCGATACATGTGCGTCGGCGAGCGGTCGGCCTGGAACGAGTCGACGCCCATCTCGGCCGGCGTGTGCAGGTTGTGGCCCGGCTCGGTGAAGAGCGGCGGCACGTGGCAGGTCGCGCATTGACCCCGCTCGTTGAAGACGACTTTTCCGCGCGCCGCGCTCGCCGCGTCGAAGCTGCCCGCGGGCGGCGTCGGCGCGGGGATCGCGATCTGATAGAAGTGCAGCGCGGCGAGCTTCGAGGTGATCTGGTCGGGCTTGCCGCGCGTGTCGAAGGCGCCGGTCTTCGCCGATATCGGATATTGCTCCCGGTCGGCGAGTCGCTGGTCGAAGAAGGTGCCCGAGCCGTGCATTTCCGTCGCCGCGACATACGCGTTCCAGTACGGCACCGAGCCGAACCCGGTCCAGGTATGGAGATTCACGCCCGCGAGGCCGAACGCCGGCGGGATCAGCGTGCCCGCCTGACCGCCGTCCGGACGCAATGCCTTGCCGTCCTTGTCGAGCAGGGCATCGAAGCGGCCCGGGCCCCAGCTCGCGAGCACCTTCTTCACCGTCGCGACGTCGACGCCGAGGAGATCGGTGAACGGCGTGAGATTCGGCGCGAGCGAGACGATCGCGCCGACGTCGAGATCGCGATTCGCCCAGCCGTCCAGGCGCTTGCCGATGCCCGGCGCGAACGAATCGTCGACGGTGGAATGGCACAGCGCGCAGGTGATGCCCATCGACTTGATCCGGCCGGCGTCGTCGAAATTGCCCTTCACGCCGACGACCGCGTTCAGCTTGAGCAGCGCGAGCGTCGTGGCCGGATCGTCCAGGTTCACCTTGCCGGCCTTGATCTGCGCCACGAGCGCCGGGGGCAGCGCCTCCGTGTCGACCTTGAGACCGACCGCGAGCGCCGTTTTCGGACTCACGCCGCCGCCGACGCCGCCGTTCTTCGCCCCGGCGATGGCCTTGTGCAGCTGCAGCGCGTCGCCCCAGAAGGCTTCGGAGCCGAAGCTGTCGAAGCGAAACAGCTTGCGGCCGTCGTCCATCATGCGCTGCGCGTGCGCGCTTATCTTCCGGTCGTTTTCGGGTAGCGGTTTCCTGGCGTTGTCGCGCTCATCGGCAAATCCGCCGGTTTCGAGGAGCGCCGCAAGCACGACCAGAGACAGGAACAGGAGAGCCTGAAGCGGCTTGGTTTTCATGGGCACACCTTTAAGTGTTGGCTGGGCGAACGGAAGGCGGAGCTCGGGTTCGCAGCATTGGATGACGCG
>CAYOVM010000404.1:0-1978 GCA_964407355.1 uncultured Enterobacteriaceae bacterium | reverse complement strand
AACACGCTGCGCATCATGCCGCGCAGCTCGCCCACCGGCAGGCCGATGTCGAGGTTCAGGAACGACTTGCCCTGCACCTCGTCGGGCCGCAGGCCCCACAGGTCCTCGGCGCGGTGGTTCCACATGAGGATGTCGAAGTTCTGGTTGACCACGACCGCGCCCGAGGTGAGGCTGCCCAGCACCGACTCGAAGAAGGCGTTGAGCTGGTTCATCTCGTCGGTGCGCTGGCGCAGCTCCTCGTTGACCGTCTGCAGCTCCTCGTTGGTGGACTGGAGCTCCTCGTTCATCGTCTCCAGCTCCTCGTTGGTGGACTGCAGCTCCTCGTTGGTGGTCTCCAGCTCCTCGTTGGAGGACTGCAGCTCCTCGTTGGTGGTCTCCAGCTCCTCGTTGGAGGACTGCAGCTCCTCGTTGGCGGTCTGGATCTCCTCCTGCGAGGCGCGCAGGTCCTCCTGCAGCCGCACCGAGCGCGTGACGTCCATGAACGAGACGCCGACGCCGAGCGGGTTGTTCAGCTCGTCGAAGAACGGCGACAGCACCACGTCGAAGAACTGCGGCTCGCCGTCGGGGAAGCGCCGCTCGACGCTGGTCTGCACCACGGCGCGGCGCCCGGAATACGCCTGCTCGATGAGCGAGCGCAGCTCGAGCGGGCGGTAGGAGACCTCGAGGTCCTGCAGCGGCCGGCCGAGGTCCTTGGGATTCAGGCTGAACAGCACCCGCGCGCGCTGGTTGGCGAGCGCGAGCGTGCCGTCGGCGTCGATTACGATCCGCGCCATGGGCGCTTCATCGAGGGCATGCTCGTGCAGGCGGTGCAGCCGCGTCGCCATGGTGCCTCCGTTGTCAGCCGTCTGCGCGGCCGCGGCGAGCGGCCGCGCCCGGGCGCCCGGCGTCGGGATCTTCACGAAGATCCGGCACTTCAGGTCCACCGGCGCGAAGAGGTTGTCGTGCGCGAGCATCATCTCCGCGCGCCCGAGGAAAAGGTAGCACTTCTGGCCGCCCTCCCCGTTCAGCGCGAAGTGAAAGCGCGAGAGCACCTCGCCCTGCGTCTCCGAGTTGAAGTACATGAGCGTGTTGCGGCAGGCGAGAAGATCGAGCCGCGAGATCGGCGCGTCCTGCACGAGGTCGTGGCGGCCGAAGATGACGGCGCGGCGCAGGTCGTGGCGGAACACGTAGCGGTTGCCCGACTGCTCGAAATAGCGCTCGCGCAGCGCCGGCTCCAGGTCTTCCATCTCCTTCGGCGTGTAGGCCGCCGAGCGCGCCTGGGCGAGCGCCTCATCGTCCACATCGGTGGCGTACACCTTGACGCGCTCGCGGAAGGCTTCCGGCCCGAGCGCCTCGGCGAGCGCCATCGCCAGGCTGTAGGCCTCCTGGCCCGAGGCGCAGCCCGCCGACCAGACGCGCACCTGGTCGTGCGGGCCCTTGGCGCGCAGCAGCGACGGAATGATCTCTGCGCGCAGCAGGTCCCAGGCCGCCGCGTCGCGGAAGAAGGTGGTGACGTTGATGAGGATGGTGTTGAAGAGCTGCGCGAACTCCTCGGGGTGGACCTGCAGGTAGTCGGAGTATTCGCTGAAAGCCTCGATGCCCACCATCTGCATGCGGCGCTGCACGCGCCGCATCAGGCTCGGCCGCTTGTAGCCGGTGAAATCGAAGCCCCGGTGCTGCTGCAGGAACTGCAGCAGCTGCTCGAACTGCGCGTCTTCGCTGACGCTGCTCACGGCGCGTGGCCGGAATGCACCAGCGTGACGATGGCCGGGGCGATCTCCACGAGCGGCAGGACGAAGTCCGCCCGTCCGGTTTCCTCCGCGGCGTCGGGCATGCCGCGGAACTCCGAGCTCGACGGCTGCTGAACGATCACCGTGCCGCCGGTCTTCTTGATCGCTTTAACGCCCATCGCGCCGTCGTTTCCACTGCCGGAAAGTACCACGGCGATGGCGCGCTCGCGATAGCTCGCGGCGGCGGACTCGAACAGCAGATCCGCGGA
>CAYOVM010000403.1:0-1979 GCA_964407355.1 uncultured Enterobacteriaceae bacterium | reverse complement strand
GGTTGCCGCCGGGCCGGTTCTCGACCACCACCGGCTGGCTCCAGACGCCCTGCAGTCCCTGAGACAAAATCCGGGCGAGCGTGTCCGGCGAGCCGCCCGGGGTGAGCGGCACCACGATGCGCACCGGGCGCTCCGGAAACGTCTGCGCGGACGCAAGTAGCGAGAACAACGCCAGAAATCCCGACAGCAGCCATCTGCCCATGAGTAACGCTCCGAAGGTCCGAGGGCGAAGTGTAGCTGGCTGTTCCGCGATTTGTGTTTGCAAGCCCGCCGGCTCGGCATACGATTGCGGCGCACACTCATAGGAGGAGCACCCATATGCTGACCCCCGAGGAACTCGAGAAGCTCTCCGGCGCGGAAGAGCTGTTCCCCTCGCCGATTCCGGTGCAGTTCGTCTCCAGCGACGAGTTCATGCCCGCGCCCCAGACCGCCCGGCAGAAGGAGTTCGAGGCGCGCATCAAGGACCTCGGCAACGACCTGGCGAAGAAGAACGGCATCACGCGCCGCAAGTTCTTCAAGACCGCCGGCGGCATGGCCGCGGCGTTCGTGGCGATGAACGAGGTGCACGCGAAAGGCGGCGAGCCGATCTACGCGGTGGAAAAAGGCGAGGCGGCGAATCTCGACGTGGCGCAGGCGCGCGCCGACTCGCTGAAGGGCCAGTTCGTGATGGACATGCATACGCACTTCCTGCGCGAAGGCACGCCGATCCGCAGCTTCGTCGCGCAGCGCGAGGCGGTGGGCAAGGCCGGCTGGAACCCGGCGCTCGTCGGCAAGCCGCAGACCATCGAAGACCTGATGTTCCCGAACTACTTCAAGGAGATCTTCCTCGACAGCGACACCAAGGTGGCCTGCATCAGCGGCTCCTACTCCGAGGACGAGAAGTTCTCCTTCCTCACCAACCAGCAGAAGTACGACGCGCGCGAGAAGGTCAACAAGGAAGCCGGCACCAAGCGCATGTTCTCGCACGCCATCTTCACGCCGGGCCGCGACGGCTGGCTGGACACGGTCGAGGCGGAGAACGAGAAGCTCAGGCCCGATTCCTGGAAGGGCTACACGATCGGCGACAACACCAACAAGCACCTCTCCAAGCGCCCGTTCCGGCTGGACGACGAGAAGCTGATGTACCCGTTCTACGAGAAGCTGGTGAAGTGGACCAAGCAGTACCCGGACCGCCCTGGCCTCAAGAACGTCTGCGTCCACAAGGGCCTGTTCCCGCCCTCGGTCGAGGCGCAGTTCCCGCACCTGGTCGGCTATTGCCACGTGGGCGACGTCGGCAAGGCGGCAAAGGACTGGCCGCAGCTCAACTTCGTCATCTACCACTCGGCGTACCGCTGGGTCGCCGGGCCGGGCGGCACCGCTTCCGCCGCGTGGGACCAGCTGCAGCGCACCGGGCGCGTGGACTGGGTCACCGACCTCGCCGAGATCCCGCAGCAATACGGCGTGAGCAATGTGTACGCCGACCTCGGCCAGATCTTCGCCCACAGCAATATGGCGGAGCCGCGCGTCGCGGCCTTCATGCTCGGCTACATGATCAAGAACATGGGCGCGGACCACGTCGTCTGGGGCACCGATTCCCTGTGGACCGGCGCGCCGCAGTGGCAGATCGAGGCGCTGCGCCGGATGGAGATCCCCGAGGACATCCAGAAGAAGTACGGCCTCGCGCCGATGGGGCCCGCGACCGGGCCGGTCAAGACCGCGATCCTCGGGCAGAACAACGCCCGCCTCTACGGCTACACGCCCAGGCAGATGTCGGCGATCCAGAACGACAAGGTGGCCTCCTGCAAGGCGATCTACGACAAGCACGGCGGCGACCGCACCAACCTCGCCTACGGATATGTGAATAAAGGCTGAGACCGGCCATGCCTGGCCCGCGGGTTAGACTCGCGGGCCTTTTTTATTTCATTCCCAAAAAAACCAGGAGAGATTGAATGTCGGACCTGAAGGTGCTCGGCATCACGGGCAGCCTGCGCAAGGCTTCT
>CAYOVM010000402.1:0-1982 GCA_964407355.1 uncultured Enterobacteriaceae bacterium | reverse complement strand
CCTAAACCCGCGGCAAGGATCTTTACAGCCACACGGAACTCCCACCCCGCCGTTTCGATGACTGCCGGGACTCGGCGCTCCCTCGGCAGTGCAAATCGATGCTTCGCTATGGTCCACAGCGGTGCGTCAAGCTCCGTGAGGATGTAGCTTGTCCACTTGTAGCACTCGGTCCGTTCAACAGTGCCGGGCGGCGGCATCAGCCGGCTTTGCGGATACTTCTCGGCCAGATGCATGCAAATTGCGGCCGACTCGGTGATGATGGTCCCACCATCGTCCAACACCGGTACCTTGCCGGCGGGGTTGATCTCTAGGAACCATTGTTCGCGTCCCTCGCCGCGCATGAGATCGACCTCGACGTATTCGTATTGCGCCCCTACTTCCTCGAGAGCCCACAACGCTCGAAGCGTCCTCCCATTTCGATACCCGTAGAGCTTCATGTGCGACTAAGCAGTAGCTAGCGAGCCGTGGAGTTGCCGGGCCGTCTCGAGAAGCGATTCCCGATCGAGGCGTGTGAGCCCGACGTGGGATGCCTGGTCGATTTGCGGGTAGTTTTTCCCGATCGAGCGCGCATAGGCCGGGTCGTAGTGCGCTTCCATCAGCCGCTGGAACAGCTCGGGAGCGCGTCGTTCGCGCGCTAGATTCTCCCAGTGAGCATATTCCTCGCCGCCAATAAGCGGGCGCAAGAAGTGAAGCCGGCTCATCATGGCGTCCAAATCGCGCTCGAAGTGGCTGTAGTCCTCGCGCCATAGCGCGACGCGCTCGGCCATCGGAGCGCTGAGGCTGAATAGGCGTCCGGCGTGGATCGTTTCTAGCAGGGCGCCGGGAAGCTGGATCGCGCCGATCTTCTTGCTTTCGGACTCAACCCAGACCGGTTTCGCGGGGTCGAACCGGCGCAGCTTCTCGACGAGCAGCGAATCGAACCACTTCTGCGAGGGCTGCGTGACGCCGGGAATGTCGCCAATCAGGGAGCCGCGGTGCCGCGCCAAGTCCTCGAGATCGAGGACCTGGGCGCCGACCGAGGCCAAGCCCGAAAGAAGCCGTGTCTTGCCGCAGCCGGTGGGACCGCACAGCACGTGGTAGCGAAACTTGCCAGGCAGGTCGTCGAGCTGGTCGCGTACCCACGCGCGGTACGCTTTCCAGCCACCCGGCAATCGATCGACGCGGAATCCGATGGTGGACAACGCGTCGAACCACAGCTTGCTGCGCTTGCCGCCACGAAAACAATACACCAGCATCCGGGCGTCTTTCGGATAACGCGCGACGAGCTCATCTATCGAGTGCGAGATGTTCTTGAGCGCATAGGAGACGCCGATCATGTAGGCGCGATGCTTGTCTGTGCGGTGAGTCGTGCCGACTTCCGCGTACTCCTCGTCGTCCACGACCGGCAGGCTGAGCGCGCAGGGAATGTGATCCTCGATGTACTCGCGCTGGCTGCGCGCGTCGATCACGAGGTCGTACTCGCCCCGAAGCGCGCTTTGGAGGAATTCCAAAAAAGGCTTATCTGGATCAGGGTGATTGAAGGCGCTTGCCATGTACTTGCGTAGCACAAAGTTGGACGACGTTCAATAGGAAAACGGACGGCGCTTTTCCTAATGCTCTTCGCAGCGAGGGCCGATATTCTCGCCGCTGTTCGATTAGACGTCCCGAGATTGTAGGTCAGCGGAAAGGAGGCCGACGGTAAAAATGAACCTCGCGTGATCGGCAAAGCAGGAAGAGGGATGACATGGAAGCGCAATGGAGCTACGCCGTCTTCGCTACTTCGTCGCGGTCGCCGAGGAACTGCACTTTCTACGCGCCGCGCAGCGTCTGCACATAGAGCAATCGCCTCTCTCCCGCGCCATCAAGGAGCTTGAAGCCGACATTGGTGTGCGGCTATTTGAGCGCACTACGCGCAGCACGCGGCTCACCCCCGCCGGAGAAGTGTTTCTTGAAGAGGCACGGCAGGTGCTCGCAGCGTTCGCGCAGGCGCGTGCGAGCGCGCG
>CAYOVM010000401.1:0-1990 GCA_964407355.1 uncultured Enterobacteriaceae bacterium | reverse complement strand
CCGCGATGTCGGCGATGGTGGTGTCCTCGGTCTCGCCCGAGCGGTGCGAGATCACCGTGCCGTAGCCGGCGCGCTTCGCGAGCTCGATCGCCGAAAAGGTCTCGGTCAGCGTGCCGATCTGGTTCACCTTGATGAGGATCGAGTTCGCCACGCCCTGCTGGATTCCCTCGCGCAGGATCGCCGGGTTGGTGACGAAGATATCGTCGCCGACGAGCTGCAGCTTGCGGCCGAGGCGGCCGGTGAGGGTCTTCCAGCCTTCCCAGTCGTTCTCGGCCATGCCGTCCTCGATCGACACGATCGGATAGCGAGCGGCGAGGTCCGAGAGGTAGTCGCAGAACTGGGCCGACGAGAGCTTTTTGTTCTCGGATTCGAGGACGTAGGCGCCGCCTTTGTAGAACTCCGAGGCCGCGCAATCGAGCGCGAGCATCACGTCCTGGCCGGCGCTGTAGCCGGCCTTGCCGATGGCCTCGATGATCAGGTCGAGCGCGGCGGCGTGGGTCGGCAGGTCGGGCGCGAACCCGCCTTCGTCGCCGACGGCGGTGGACATGCCTTTGGCGTCGATCAGCTTCTTGAGCGACTGGAAGATTTCCGCTCCGCAGCGCAGCGCCTCGCGAAACGACTGCTGCCCGACCGGCACGATCATGAACTCCTGCATGTCGAGCGTGTTGTTCGCATGGGCGCCGCCGTTCACCACGTTCATCATCGGCACCGGCATGCGCATCGCGCCCGAGCCGCCGAAATAGCGGTAGAGCGGCAACCCGGACTCCTCGGCCGCCGCCTTCGCCACGGCCATCGAGACGGCGAGCAGCGCGTTCGCGCCCAGGCGCGACTTGTTGTCGCTGCCGTCCAGGTCGACCAGCGTCTTGTCGATGAACACCTGCTCCGAGGCGTCCAGGCCGACGATCGCCTCCGAGATCTCGGTGTTGACGTGCTCGACCGCCTTCAGCACGCCCTTGCCGCCGTAGCGGCGCGCCTCGCCGTCGCGCAGCTCGATCGCCTCGCGCGTTCCGGTCGAGGCGCCCGAGGGCACCGCCGCGCGTCCCATCACGCCCGATTCGAGCAGCACGTCCGCCTCGACCGTGGGGTTGCCGCGCGAATCGAGGATTTCCCTTGCCACCACATCCACTATGGAGCTCATTATGTTTTCACTTTCTCTTCCACGAATCCTTTGCGCTTCACCAGGCGGTCGATCTCCGCCAGCGCGTCGAGCAGCTCCGGCATCAGGTGCAGCGGCCATGAGTTCGGCCCGTCGCACAGCGCCTCGTCGGGCTTCGGATGCGTCTCCATGAAAACGCCCGAAACTCCCGCGCCCACCGCGGCGCGCGCCAGCACCGGGATGTGCTCGCGCTGCCCGCCGGAGGCCGTGCCCTGCCCGCCCGGCAGCTGCACCGAGTGCGTCGCGTCGAACACCACCGGGCAGCCGGTGCCGCGCATGATGGCGAGGCCGCGCATGTCGACCACCAGGTTGTTGTAGCCGAAGCTGAAGCCCCGCTCGCACACCAGGATCTGCTTGTTGCCGGTGCTCGCGGCCTTCTCGACCACCTGCTTCATTTCCCAGGGCGAGAGGAACTGGCCTTTCTTGATGTTGACGGGCTTCCCCTGCGACGCCGCGCTGCGGATGAAGTTGGTCTGGCGGCAGAGGAAGGCCGGCGTCTGGATCACGTCGACGACCGAGGCGACTTCCTTCAGCGGCGTGTCTTCATGCACGTCGGTGAGCACGGGGACGCCGATGCGCTTTTTGACTGTCTCCAGGATTTTCAAGCCTTCCGCCATGCCGGGGCCACGATAGCTTTTTCCCGAGGTACGGTTCGCCTTGTCGAAGGAGCCCTTGAAGATGTACGGCATGCCGAGCTTCGCCGTGTGCTCCTTGAGCCTGCCCGCGACGTCCAGGCAGAGCTGCTCGCTCTCCAGCGTGTCCGGACCGGCAATGAGAAACAGGGGCTTGTCGAGCCCGGCGTCGAACCCGCAGAGCTTCACGCTGCGACGACCG
>CAYOVM010000400.1:0-2000 GCA_964407355.1 uncultured Enterobacteriaceae bacterium | reverse complement strand
ACGAGCACCGCGGCGCCAGCTCCCCACCAGACCGCGGGCAGAAGCGAGGTGCGCGAGGTCTTGCGCAGGTACGCCGCGGCGATGGCCACGATCAGGAACATCTCGATTCCCTCGCGCAGCGTGACGACGAGCATTTGTCCCATGGCGACTCTCTCAGCGGTTCTCGGGTTCGGATACGAAGCCGATGCGCGCCATCCCCGCGTTCGCGGAGTCGGCCATCACTTCGGCGATCGCCTGATAGCGGGTCCCGCGATCGGCGCTCAGGTGGATCTCGGCCTGCGGCCTGCGGCGCGAGGCGGCCGCGAGGCGCTCGCGCAGCCCGTTGCGGTCGATGCGCTCGCCGTTCCAGTAAAGCTCGCCCGCGCCGTCGATCGCGAGGCCGATGTGCTCGGGCTGGGTGAGGTTCGGCTCGCTCGAGGCCTTGGGTAGATCGAGCTTGACTGCATGCGTCAGCAGCGGCGCGGTGATGATGAAGATGACAAGCAGCACCAGCATCACGTCGATGAGCGGGATCATGTTGATCTCCGCCAGCGGGGCCGGCGCGCTCTCCTGCCTGAATCCGCCGAAGGCCACGTCAGGCTCCCTTTGCCGCGGTCTTGAGCGCAATCGCGGTGCCCGGATCGGCGATCGACGATCCCGTGGTCAGCACGGCGTACAGATCGTGCGCGTATGCGTCGAGCTTCGCCAGCACCAGGCGGTTCGAGCGCACGAAGGCGTTGTACGCGAGGACGGCCGGGATCGCGACCGCCAGGCCGAGCGCGGTCATGATGAGGGCCTCCCCCACCGGACCCGCAACCTTGTCCAGGGTGCCCTGGCCGGAAAGGCCGATGCTCGCCAGCGCGTGATAGACCGCCCACACGGTGCCGAAAAGGCCTACGAATGGGGCGGTCGAGCCCACCGAGGCGAGCACCGTGAGCCCGGACTCGATGCGCGCCGTGTCCTCGTCGATCACCCGGCGCATGGCGCGCGTAAGGAGCTCGTCGTTGCCCTTGTGGCGCGCGGCCACCGCGTGCCAGGCGAGATGGGCGAACGGCTCGTCGGGATGGCGCTCCTCGAGCTGCGACTCGACGGCGTTGATCGAAGGCGCGTTCCAGAACGCCTCGAGAAAGCCCGCGCTGCGCTTGCGCTCGAAATAGACGCTCACCGCCTTGGTGACGATCAGGTACCAGGTCGAGAGCGACATCGCGAGGAGGATGAAAAGGATACCCTTGCCCACCGCGTCGGTATGGGCGAGGAAGCTCGCGAAGCCGATGGTTTGCGCGGAGTCCATTTCGTTCAGCTGTCCAGCTTGAAGGAGATCGGGATCACGACCCACGCCGCGACGGGCTCGTTGCCGCGCTTCGCCGGCACGAACTTCCAGGTGCCGACCGTCGTGCGGGCGGCCTCGTCGAGCCGCGCGTAGCCGCTCGAACTTTGCAGCTGCACCTCGTCCGCGCTGCCGCTGGGAGTGACGTGCACGCGCAGGACCACGCGCCCCTGCTCGCCCATTTTCTTCGAGACGGTCGAATAGGGCGGCTTGGGATTCTGCAGGTATGCGGCGTCGAAGACGGGCGCTGCGACCTCGACCGGCGCCGGCGCGGGGACCGGAGCGAGCGCGATCGGCGCGGGCGGCGGCGGCGCGGGGGCCGCAACCGGCGAAGGGGAGGGCGTTTCGACGGGCGCCGTGACGACCTTCGGCTTCTCGACCGGCTTCGGTTTCCTCTGAACGGGCTTGGGCGCGGGCGCCGGATCCGCAGCCGGCTCGGTTTTCGGCGCCGCGATCCAGTCCACCATGATGGGCGACGCGGCGATGATCGCGGAGCGCGCCGGCTCGTAGCTGAGCAGCGCGGCAAGCGCGGCGGCATGCAGCGCGGCCGTGGCGAGCGTGCCGACGCGGGAAGGATCGAGCCTCAAGCGCGATGGCTGCTGGGCGCTCACGCGGTGAGGATCAGCTTTCCCGTCTGCGTTCGCCGCAGCCGGTACTCCCGTCCGCCGTGGAGGATGATCACTTCACGACCGGA
>CAYOVM010000399.1:0-2006 GCA_964407355.1 uncultured Enterobacteriaceae bacterium | reverse complement strand
GAGGACGGCTCGGCCGACCTGCAGCACGTTCTCGCCGCCGCGCGGACGATCGGCCGGCACATGGAGGGCTACAAGGTGATCGCCACGAAATCGACGGTGCCGGTGGGCACCGCCGACAAGGTGCGCAACGCGGTCGCCGAGGAAACGCAGAAGCGCGGCGCGAAGGGCGATTTCGCCGTGGTGTCGAACCCGGAATTCCTGAAGGAAGGCGCGGCGGTGGGCGACTTCATGCGGCCGGAGCGCATCGTCGTCGGCTCGCACGACGAGCGCGCGATCGCGTTGCTGCGCCAGCTCTACGCCCCGTTCCAGCGCAACCACGAGAGGATCATGGTGATGGGCGTGCGCTCGGCGGAGCTGACGAAATACGCCGCCAACGCCATGCTCGCCACGCGCATCTCGTTCATGAACGAGGTGGCGAACCTCGCCGAGGCGCTCGGCGCCGACATCGAGGAGGTGCGCCGCGGCATCGGCGCGGATCCGCGCATCGGCTATCACTTCCTCTATCCCGGCGTCGGCTACGGCGGCTCGTGCTTTCCGAAGGACGTGAAGGCGCTGCAAAAGAGCGCGGCGCAGGCCGGACGGCCGCTGCGCGTGCTCGGCGCGGTCGACGCGGTGAACGAGGCGCAGAAGCACGTCCTGGGCGACAAGATCCGGGCGCGCTTCGGCGCGAACCTCTCGGGCAAGCGCTTCGCGCTCTGGGGGCTCGCGTTCAAGGCGAACACCGACGACATGCGCGAGGCGCCCAGCCGCGCCCTCATCTCGGACCTGATCGGCGCCGGCGCCACCGTGCGCGCCTACGACCCGGCCGCGCGCGAAGAGGCGCGCAAGATCTACCTGAACGAGATGCGGCTGGAAGTGGTCGACTCGGCGCTCGCCGCGCTCGAGGGCGCGGACGCCCTCGCCATCGTGACCGAGTGGCAGGAATTCCGCAGTCCCGATTTCGACTCGATCCGCTCGCGCCTCAAGACGCCGGCGATCTTCGACGGCCGTAACATGTACGACCCGGCCGTGGTGCGCGCGCAGGGCCTCGAGTACTACTCGATAGGAAGAAAAGCCTGAAAGCTCCGAACACATCCAAGGCGCGGGTCCTCGTGGTCGGCGACGTCATGCTCGACCGCTACTGGTACGGCGACGCTTCGCGCATCTCGCCCGAGGCGCCGGTGGCGGTGCTGCTTTACCGGGAAGAGGAGTACCGGCTCGGCGGCGCCGCCAACGTCGCCGCGAACTGCGCCGCTTTGGGCGCCGCGACTCGGCTGCTGTCGGTCGTCGGGCGCGACGAGGCGGGAACGCGCCTCGCGAAGCTGCTGCAGCGCAAGCGCGTCGCGGCCAGCCTGCACCGCGACCCGCGCGTGCACACCACGCAGAAGCTGCGCCTGATCGCGCGGCGCCAGCAGCTCCTGCGCATCGACATGGAGAAGCCGCCCTCCACCGAGGTCCTCGCCTCCAAGCTCGCCGATTTCCGCAAGGCGCTGCGCGAATGCGACGTGGTGCTCCTCTCCGACTACGGCAAGGGCGGCCTGACGCACATCGCGACGATGATCCGCGAGGCGCGCCGCGCGAAGAAGCTCGTGCTGGTGGACCCGAAAGGCGACGACTACCAGCGTTACAAGGGCGCGTCGGTCATTACGCCCAATCTGTCGGAGTTGCGCCAGGTCGTCGGCAGCTGGAAGGACGAAAAAGACCTGGCTTCGCGCGCTCACGCGCTACGCGAGAAACTGAAGCTCGATGCGCTTCTGCTCACCAGAAGCGAGGACGGCATGACGCTTTTCCGGAATCGAAAGACATTTCAAGTAAAAGGCGAGAAGCGGGAAGTCTCCGACGTTACGGGCGCCGGCGACACCGTGATCGCGACGCTGGCGGTCATGCTCGCGGCGGGCGAGGGCTTCGAGTCCGCGGTGCGCATCGCCAATCGCGCCGGCGGCATCAAGGTGACCAAGTTCGGCACCGCCGAGGTGACCCTCGACGAGCTGTTCCGGGCCGAGCGCAGAAAGAGCCGGAACGCATGA
>CAYOVM010000398.1:0-2009 GCA_964407355.1 uncultured Enterobacteriaceae bacterium | reverse complement strand
TTGGGGTAGTACGCCGCCTCGAGCGCGGAGCTCATCGGCGTGTGGCTGTCCGGATGGGTGATGCGAACCGGGTCGGCTCGCAGGCGCCTGCCATGCCTTTCCGCGACGCGCGCGATGACCTCGGCGGCCATGCCGAACGAGGCCCAGGTCGGATCGAGCACCGCGACGCGTCCCGTCTTCTCCACGGACTTGCCGACCGTCTCGAAATCGAGCGGCGACACGGTGCGCAGGTCGATCACTTCGGCTGCGACCTTGTGCTCCGCGAGCTTCGCCGCCACCCGCAGCGCGAACGGCACCATCACGCCCGCGGCGACCAGCGTGATGTCCTCGCCGTCGCGACGGATGGCGGCCTGGCCGAAGCGCACGCGGTAGGGGACCTCGGGCACGCGGTCCTTCAGGCCGAAGAGCGAGCGGTGCTCGATGATCATCACCGGGTCTTCGCCGAAGATGCTTTCCAGGAGCAGGCCCTTGGCGTCGAAGGCGGTCGCCGGCATCGCGACCTTCAGACCGGGGAGGTGGGCGAACCAGGCATGCAGGCTCTTGGAATGCTGCGGCCCCTGGCCCCACCCCTTGCCGATGATGGCGCGGATCGTGAGCGGGACGCGCGATTCATCGTTCGATTTGAAGCGCCACAGCGAGATCCAGTTCACCAGCGCGTCCATCGAGTACAGCATGAAGTCGAGGCGGTGGTGAATCAGTACCGGACGCATGCCGGCCAGCGCCGCGCCCATGCCGGCTGCCGTCATGGCGCTCTCGGCGACCGGGAAATCGAGCACCCGCTGCTTGCCGAAGCGCTCGGCGAGGCCGGTGGTGGTGCCGAAAACCCCCGGACTGTAGTCGATGAGCTGGCCGATCAGCACCACATCGGGGCTGAGCTCCATCGCCTGCGCGGTTCCCTGCGCGATTGCTTCGGCGTAGCTGAGCTGGTTGATCGCCGGAACGGGCTGGACGGAGCGGGCGGGCTGGGACGCCGTCATCTCAGTATCCCTTCGCCTGGACGGCGGTCTGGTCATGGTCGAACGCCTCGACGTCGATATCGACGAGCAGCCGGTCGGCCGTCGGGCTCGAGCTTCCGAAGTTCAGCGCTCGCCAGTCCTTTGCCGGCTTCGGGAAGGGGCTGCCCTTGGCGAAGCGGAAGCAGTCTGCGATCTCGACATCGATCTCCTTCAGCAGCTCGGCCGCCCGGCCCGGGGCGAGCAGGCCTTTTGCCGCCATGGCTTCCTCGAGCAGCGCGATCGGGCAGTTGTCCTTCCAGATCTTGAGCTCTTCTTCGCTGCGGTAGCCGACCAGGTCGTCGCTCGCCGGCCCATAGTGCCCGCTCCAGCGGCAGGTATAGGCCTCGACGAACGACGGGCCGCGGCCGGCGCGCGCGTCGGCAATCGCCGACTCGAGCGTCTTGTATACAAGCGGCACGTCGTTGCCGAACAGCGCCGTGCTGTTCACGCCGAAGGCGCGCACACGCTCGCTGATGTTGTCTTTCGGCTGCCTCTTGAGCAGCGGCGAGAACACCGAATAGTTGTTGTTCTCGCAGACGAACACGATCGGCAGCTTGCGCAGCGCCGCGTAGCTGACGGTCTCCCAGAAAATGCCCTCGTCGGTGGCCGACTCGCCGAACCCGGCCACCGCCACTCGGGACTCGCCGCGCATCTGGAACGCGAGCGCCGAGCCCATCGCGATCGCGGTCGCGCCCGCCAGGATCGCGCCGCTGTGGAAATTGGCGGCGGGATGCGAGATGTCCTGCGATCCGGCGCGGCCGCCGTTCGCGCCGGTCTCCTTGCCGTAGAGCTCGGCGAACATCGTCCGCATGGGCGCGCCTTTGGCGAGGTAGTAGCCGTGCGAGCGATGATGGCAGAACAGATAGTCGTCTATGGTGAGCAACTCGCTCAGCGCGGCAGGAACGGCTTCCTGTCCGATGCAGAAGTGTACCGGGCAGCGCATCTCGTCCGCGGGGTGATATTCTTGTGCGAGCGCCTCTTCGCAGCGGCGCAGCCTGAGCATGAATCGATGCA
>CAYOVM010000397.1:0-2012 GCA_964407355.1 uncultured Enterobacteriaceae bacterium | reverse complement strand
ATCAACCGCGCGGTCATGGAGGCGCAGGGCGCGACCAGCCTCGCCGATACCCTGCGCAACGTGCCGGGCATCACCCTCGGCGCGGCCGAAGGCGGCCAGATCGGCAACAACTTCAACCTGCGCGGCTTCTCGGCGCGCACCGATCTCTACCTCGACGGGATGCGCGATCGCGGCCAGGTCTATCGGGACATTTTTTCCCTGGATTCGGTCGAGGTGCTTAAGGGCGCCTCGTCGATGCTGTTCGGCCGCGGCGCGACGGGCGGCGTGATCAACCAGGTCGGCAAGACGCCCTCGCGCACGCCGCTCAACGAAGCTTCCGTCACCGCCGGGACGCAGCCCTCGCTGCGCATCACGGCCGACGCCAATCAGCCGCTGGGGGAAAACGCCGCCTTCCGGATCGCGGTCATGGGCCAGGACGTCCATTCGACCCGCGACGTGATGGAGAACCGGGACTACGGCATCGCGCCGTCGCTTAAGCTCGGCATCGGCACGCCCACGGAAATCACGCTCTCGGGGCTGCTCACGCACAACCGCGACATGGTCGACTACGGCCTGCCGCCGGTCAACGGCCGGCCCGCGGACGTCGATCGGCACAACTTCTACGGCCTGACCGACGACCGCACGATCCAGGACGTCGGCCAGCTCACGGCGAAGATCAGCCACAAGCTGAGCGCGGACATGACGCTGCAGAACCAGACGCGCTTCGCGCGCTACCTCGTCGACGCGCGCGAATCGGCCGCGAACAGCGTCGGCACGCGCAACGGCGCCGGCGTCTATACGCCGTTTCCCGCCTCGAACACCGCCAACAACACGGCGCTTCCGCCGTCGCAGCTCTTCGTCGGCCTGGGCAGCCATGACCGCAAGATCACCGACAGCGCGCTCTATAACCAGACCGACCTGATCACGCGGTTCGACACCGGCGGCATCAAGCACGAGCTGCTCGCCGGCCTCGAGCTCGGCCAAGACCAGAACCGGGTGCAGAACTTCTCGCGAAACACGGGCGGAAACGCGTTTTTCACGTCGGTATCGCTCGAGAACCCTGAGCGCGTAAGCGGCGCGGGCCTCACCTCGGTCGCGGGCAACGAAGTCAAGGCCAAGGCGAGAACCTTCGCGCCGTATATCAACGACACGGTCAGCCTTTCGCAGCACTGGAAAGTGGTTGCCGGCGTGCGCCACGACCGCTACAGCGCCGACCTCACGAACTCCATAAACGCGCCCGCCTCCGCGAGCCAGTCCGTGAGCTACAACAGCGTGCGCAGCGGGCTCATCTTCCAGCCATCGCTCGCGCAGTCCTACTACGTCTCCTACGGCACCTCCTTCAACCCTTCCCTCGAGGCGCTGACTCTCACCAACGGGCAGCAGTCGCTCGATCCCGAGACGAACAAGTCCTACGAGCTCGGCGGCAAGTGGGACCCGAAGAACGGCGACGTGTCGCTCTCGTCGGCGATCTTCCAGACCGACAAGTCCAACGCGCGCAGCCAGGTCTCGCCCGGCGTGTTCGAGCTGGCCGGAGATGTACGGGTGCGCGGCTTCGAAGCCGGCGCGGCCGGACGGATTACCAGGCGATGGCAGGTGCTTGCCGGCTACACCTACCTCGACGCGAAAATCGTCAAGGCTTCCTCGATCGACGCTACGCAGGGGAACACGCTCGCCAATACACCGCGCCATAGCACTTCCCTCTGGACCACATACAACGTGACGCCCGAGTGGGAAGTCGGGACCGGCGTCGCGTACATGTCGGAGCGCTTCGCGGCCAACAACAATGCCGTGAGAGTTCCCAACTACGTCAGGTGGGACGCGACGGTCGCTTATCACCAGCCGAAATACGACATCCGCCTGAACGTGATCAACCTCGCGAACCGGACCAACTACGACCAGGTCGTTCCCTCGGGCCGGGGCCGCGCCGTGCCGGCCATGGATCGCACCGCGCTCCTTACGCTGACCTACAGGTACTGAGCGATGCTGGTCCAGGTCCCGAAGGTTCTCGACGCCGCGCAGCTGCAGCGATTGCG
>CAYOVM010000396.1:0-2038 GCA_964407355.1 uncultured Enterobacteriaceae bacterium | reverse complement strand
AGGTGGTCGTGGTGGCCGCCCTGGTTCAGCTCGAACACCGCCTTGCCGGTCTCGAAATGCTGGCGCGAGAGCAGGCCCGCCTGCTCGAATTGCGTGAGCACGCGGTACACGGTGGCGAGGCCGACGTCGATGCCTTCCGTGATGAGCGCCTTGTAGACGTCCTCGGCGGAAAGATGGCGCACCTTGCTCGATTCGAACAGCTCGAGGATCTTGCGCCGCGGCAGCGTCGCCTTGAGGCCGCTGTCCTTGAGGCTCTGGGCGGTGCTCATCGTGCTCATCGGACGGCGAACGGGCTCATCGACTTTGAGCTTTGCTCATCGGCTGTCATTATATGCCCATGCACCGGTCCACCCTCGCCGTCCTCGCTGTGTGTTGCGCCGCGCTCGCGGGCTGCGGCGTGCCGCGCATTCCGGGCGTCACGCCCTACAAGATCGACATCCAGCAGGGCAACTTCGTCACGCAGGACATGGTGGCGCAGCTCAAGACCGGAATGAGCCGGGAACAGGTCAGGATCGTCCTGGGCACGCCGCTCCTCATGGACATCTTCCACGCCGATCGCTGGGATTATCTGTACTGGCACGAAAACCAGGCCGGCAAGCGCGAGCAGCGCAGGCTCACGGTATTCTTCGACGACGGCAAGCTCGCGCGCCTCGACGGCGACATCGTCGCCGCCGCCGCGGGACAGCCGAACGTCCCGGGCGAGCCGAAGTGAAGCTCGCGGTCGCGGGCGCCGGCGGGCGCATGGGGCGCGCGCTGATCGAGGCGATCCAGGCCGACGGCGCGGACACGCTCGCCGCGGCCCTCGACATCGCCGGCAGCCCGTCGCTCGGCGAGACCGCGGCCGGCGTCAAGATCGGCTCGGATATCGCGGCGGCCGTCGCCGCCGCGGATGTCCTCATCGATTTCACGCGCCCCGAAGGGACGATGAGGCACCTCGACGCCTGCCTGAAGCACTCGAAGGCGATGGTGATCGGCACCACGGGTCTTTCCGATTCCGAGCGGAAGAAGATCGCCGAGGCGGCGAGAAAGATCC
The DNA here is from genome assembly GCA_964407355.1 of uncultured Enterobacteriaceae bacterium. Lineage (GTDB taxonomy): Bacteria > Pseudomonadota > Gammaproteobacteria > Burkholderiales > SG8-39 > SCGC-AG-212-J23. The sequence goes on along the minus strand of CAYOVM010000396.1, from coordinate 1,005 downwards.
CGATCGTCATGTCGCCCAACTTCGCCGTCGGGGTGAACGTGCTTTTCAGGCTCGTGGAGACCGCCGCCCGCGCGCTCGGCCAGGACTACGATGTCGAGATCATCGAGGCGCATCACAAGCACAAGGTCGACGCTCCGTCGGGCACGGCGCTCAAGCTCGGGGAGCTCGTCGCTGCCGCGCTGAAAACCGATCTCGCCGCGGCCGCGGCGCACGGCCGCCACGGCGACACCGGCGAGCGGCCGGCGAAGCAGATCGGCTTCCACGCGATCCGGGGCGGCGACGTGGTCGGCGAGCACACGGTGCTCTTCCTCGGCGCCGGCGAGCGCCTGGAGCTCGCCATCCGCTCGCAGAGCCGCATGACCTACGCCGGCGGCGCGCTCCGCGCCGCGAAGTGGCTGCGCGGGCGTCCGGCGGGCCTCTACGACATGTTCGACGTGCTCGGTCTGAAGTAAGTGGTTGATCTGGACGTCCGGCTCTTGGCCGGAAGCAAGTGGTTGATTTGGATGTTCCGCTCTTGGCCTAGATACACGACGCGCGTATAATCCCCGCTTCAATCGAGCGGGAGGGGCGAGAGCCTTTCCCGCTTTTCGCATCCGCTTCGAGATGACTGCCAAAACTGACGCCGCCGTGCTCGCTCTCGCCGACGGATCGGTGTTCCGCGGCCGCGCCATCGGCGCGCCCGGAGCCACGGTCGGCGAGGTCGTCTTCAACACGGCGATGACCGGTTACCAGGAGATCATCACCGATCCGTCCTACTGCCGGCAAATCGTTACGCTGACCTACCCGCACATCGGCAACACCGGCGTGAACGAGGAAGACGAGGAAGCCTCGCGCGTGCACGCCGCAGGACTCGTCGTGCGCGACCTGCCGCGGCTGCATTCGAGCTGGCGCGCCCGCAAGGACCTCGGCGCGTACCTGAAGGAAAACGGCGTCGTCGGCATCGCGGACATCGATACCCGCAAGCTGACACGCATCCTGCGCAGCAAAGGCGCGCAGAACGGCTGC
>CAYOVM010000395.1:0-2050 GCA_964407355.1 uncultured Enterobacteriaceae bacterium | reverse complement strand
TCGATCGGGATGCTGCCTTCGGCGGCGCTCGACGCGAACGGGAAAGGGCTCTACGAGCCGATCCACGGCTCGGCGCCGGACATCGCCGGAAAGGGCGTGGCCAATCCGCTGGCGACCATTCTGTCGGCGGCGATGATGCTGCGCTTCTCGTTGAAGCAGGAGAAGGCGGCCGCCCGCGTCGAGGCGGCGGTCACGAAGGTCCTGCGCGACGGGCTGCGCACGCCCGACATCCACACGCCCGGAACGCGAAAAGTAAATACTCGTGAAATGGGCGACGCGGTCCTGTCGGCCCTATAAACTCCTGTTTATGCTGAGAGTTGGCATCGTCGGTTGGCGCGGTATGGTGGGCTCGGTCCTGGTGCAGCGCATGCGCGAGGAGCGCGACTTCGACCACCTCGAGCCGACCTTCTTCTCCACCTCCAAGGCCGGCGGCGCCGGCCCGAAGATCGGCAAGGACACCGCGCCGGTCCAGAGCGCGACCGATATCGCCGCGCTGAAATCGCTGCCCGTGATCGTCTCCTGCCAGGGCGGGGACTACACCAACGAGATCCATCCCAGGCTGCGCCAGGCCGGATGGAAGGGCTACTGGATCGACGCCGCGAGCGCGCTGCGGATGAAGGACGACGCGGTCATCATCCTCGATCCGGTCAACATGCCGGTCATCAAGAGCGCGCTGTCGAAGGGAGTCAGGGACTACATCGGCGGCAACTGCACCGTCAGCCTGATGCTGATGGGGATGGCGGGCCTCTTCCAGCGCGACGAGATCGAGTGGATGACCTGCATGACCTATCAGGCGGCCTCGGGCGCGGGCGCCGCCAACATGCGCGAGCTCGTGGCGCAGATGGCGAAGGTGGGCGACAGCGCGAAGGCATTGCTCGACGATCCGGATGCCGGGATTCTCGAGCTCGATCGCAAGGTCAGCGACGCTATCCGCTCTCCGGGATTACCCAAGGAGAATTTCGGCCAGGCACTCGCCGGCAGCCTGCTGCCGTGGATCGACAAGGACATGGGCAACGGCCAGAGCCGCGAAGAGTGGAAGGGGAACGCCGAAACCAACAAGATCCTCGGCCGTAACGGCAGTCCGATCGCGGTCGACGGCGTGTGCGTGCGCGTGGGCGCGATGCGCTGCCACAGCCAGGCGCTGACCATCAAGCTGAGGCGTCCGCTGCCGCTGCCCGAGATCGAGGACATGCTGGCGCAAGCTCATGATTGGGTGAAAGTCGTGCCGAATCGGCGGGAGGAATCGCTCGCGGAGCTCACCCCGGCGGCGGTCACCGGAAAGTTAACGGTGCCGGTCGGCCGGCTGCGGACTTTGCCCATGGGCAAGGACTATCTTGCGGCCTTTACGGTAGGGGACCAGCTGCTCTGGGGAGCGGCAGAGCCATTGCGCCGTATGCTTCGCATCCTGCTGGACGCCGGGGTTAAGCAATAACCGCGAAATTCCGCCCGGGAGGCCCGAAGTCCAACGGGGCGCAGTATTCACGGAAATTCTCGATTTGCCAGCCTAACATCATGATGTTATGTTAGTTGGTCGGGCCTAGAAGAACTTTATGCGGGGGAAGCGTGGGTAGATGGAGCGCCATCTCAATAGTCGCGGCCGCGTTGTGCCTGGCGGCGCTGCCGGCCGCGCACGCTGCCGGGCTCGGCAAGCTCACTGTTTTGTCCGCGCTCGGTCAGCCGCTGAACGCCGAAGTCGAGATCGTCGCGCTGCAGCCCGGCGAGGAAGACGGCCTCGTGGCGCGTCTCGGATCGCCGGAGGCGTTCAAAGGCGCGGGCATCGAATTCAGCGCGGCGCTGAACAGCGTGCGCTTTGCCATCGAGCGCCGCAACAACCGCTCCTACCTGCGCCTCACGACTACACAGCCGGTCAACGAGCCGTTCCTCGACATGCTTGTCGAGCTGCAGTGGAACACCGGCCGGCTGGTGCGCGAATACACGTTCCTGCTCGACCCGCCGGAATACAAGGGACAGACCGCGATTGCCGCGGCGCCGGCGAAGCCTGCCGCCGTCGTGCCGGCGCCCGCGCCTGCGGCGCCGGTTCAGGCGCCGG
>CAYOVM010000394.1:0-2051 GCA_964407355.1 uncultured Enterobacteriaceae bacterium | reverse complement strand
GGTGACCCTCGACGAGCTGTTCCGGGCCGAGCGCAGAAAGAGCCGGAACGCATGACGTACTACGTCGTCACCGGCGCCGCCGGCTTCATCGGCTCGAGGCTGGTCGAGGCGCTGAACGCCCGAGGCGTGAGCGAGATCATCGCGGTCGACAACCTCGCGCACGCCGACAAGTTCCGCAACCTGGCCCGCTGCGAGATCGCGGATTATCTGGACCAGTCTGAATTCCTGTCGGCGATCGACAAGCTCGACGGCGCGGTCGAAGCGGTTCTCCACCAGGGCGCGTGCTCGGACACCACCGAGACCGACGGCCGTTACGTGATGGAGAACAACTACGCGTATTCGAAGCGCCTGCTCGAGTGGTGCCAGGAGGAGGAGATTCCCCTGATCTACGCTTCTTCCGCGGCGGTCTACGGCGCGAGCGCCGAGTTCAGGGAAGAGCCGCGCTGCGAAAAACCGCTGAATATCTACGGCTACTCGAAGCTGCTGTTCGACCAGCACGTGCGCAGGATCCTCCCGGAAACGGCGGCGCAGATCGCCGGCCTGCGCTACTTCAACGTCTACGGTCCGAACGAGTGGCACAAGGCCGACAAGCGTCATTACCGCACGAACACGACTTCGGTCGCGTATCAGGCTTTCCAGCAATTCAGGGCCGAGGGCCGGGTGAAGCTGTTCGCCGGCTCGGGCGGCTACGGCGACGGCGAGCAGCGCCGCGATTTCGTGCACGTCGACGACGCCGTCGCGGTGAACCTCTGGATGCTCGAGCGCCGCGACGTGTCGGGCATCTTCAACTGCGGCACCGGCCGCGCCCAGACCTTCAACGACGTGGCGGCGGCGGTGATCAACACGTTGCGCGGCACGCGCGCCTCGTCGCAGGAGCTCGCCGAGCAGAAGCTGATTCAATACATCCCGTTCCCGGCGGCGCTGCAGGGGAAATACCAGAGCTATACCCAGGCCGATCTGTCGGCGCTGCGCGCCGCCGGCCTGCCCGGCGCGTTCATGGGAGTCGAGGAGGGCGTGGCGGCGTACGTCAAGGAGCTGATGAAGGAATGAACAAGACTCTCGAGGACTTCATCGGCGATACGCCGCTGGTGCGGCTGCAGCGCCTGCCGGGCGCCGCGGCGCAGAAGAACGGCAATGTCATCCTGGCGAAGCTGGAAGGCAACAACCCGGCGGGCTCGGTGAAGGACCGGCCGGCGATCTCGATGATCCGGCACGCCGAGGAGCGCGGCCGCATCAAGCCGGGGGACACCCTGATCGAGGCCACCTCCGGAAATACCGGCATCGCGCTCGCGATGGCGGCTGCGATGCGCGGCTACCGGATGATCCTGGTCATGCCCGAGCACCTCTCGGTCGAGCGCCGCCAGACCATGCGCGCCTTCGGCGCCGAGATCGTCCTCACGCCGCAGAAAGGCGGCATGGAGACCGCGCGCGACCTCGCCGACCGCATGGTGAAGGACAAGAAGGGGGTGATGCTCGATCAGTTCGCGAACCCCGACAATCCGCTCGTGCACTACGAGAGCACCGGACCGGAGCTCTGGCGCGACACCGAGGGGAAGATCACCCACCTCGTGTCGAGCATGGGCACCACCGGCACCATCATGGGCTGCTCGAAGTTCCTCAAGGAGAAGAACCCGAAGATCGAGATCGTCGGCTGCCAGCCGGAAGAAGGCTCGCAGATTCCGGGCATCCGCAAGTGGCCGGAGGCCTACCTGCCGAAGATCTACGACCCCAAGCGCGTCGACCGCATCGAATACGTGAGCCAGTCCGAGGCCGAGGACATGACGCGCCGCCTGGCGCGCGAGGAAGGCATCTTCGCCGGCATCTCCTCGGGCGGCGCGATGCACGTGGCGCTTCGCATCTCGGCGGCGCTGAAGAAGGCCGTCATCGTCTCGATCGTCTGCGACCGGGGCGATCGCTACCTGACCACCGGCGTGTTCCCGGATTGATGACGCCCGTCCTGGCGTTCGACATCGAGACGGTCCCCGACTGCGCGGGAATCCGCAAGCTCTACGACCTGCCCGCCGACCTGCCCGACGGCGACGTCGCGGAGA
>CAYOVM010000393.1:0-2055 GCA_964407355.1 uncultured Enterobacteriaceae bacterium | reverse complement strand
CGGTCGGGACGATGGGTGTCTTCGCCTTCGGCTGGAACCTGCGCAGCATGATGGTGACGTACAGCGTCGGCGCGAGGATGGCCGCCGAGACGGTCAGCGCCGCCCACGCGGCCCAAGGCTCACCGCGGTTCAGCGGCAGGAGCAGCCAGAGCAGGGCGAGGCCGTACGCAAGAATCCCACCGCCGACGATCCTCAGCATGCCAAGGATGGCGGTCTGCACGCCGGGCTCGAGCTGCGACCATGCTTTGCCCGCGACCACCGCGTGATACGGCATGTACTCCCTGCAAAGCAGGTAACGAATGCCGAAAAAGACCGAGACCAGCGCGGCGAGCAGCAGAGGAACGAGCGAGAGCTTGAACACCTAGCGCGGTCTGGTTCTGTTCGCTATCCGCAAACTCCGACATAGCCGCAGGCGGTGCAGTAGTCGCAGCCGTCCTTGCGGATGAGGGTGGTGTTGGCGCACTCGGGGCAGCGGGCGCCGGCGATCACGGGGCTTGCTTTCTCCGAAGGCGTTTCCAGGATCCCCATCTGCTGGCGCGGCAGGCCGTCCTCGTCGAGGATGCCGAGCATGGCGTAGCGGTGCAGGATGAGGCGCGCGAGGTAGGAGACCGTCGAGGGGAAGGTCTGCTGCTTGCGGCTGCCGGGGACGAAGGCCATGAAGTCGCCGAGCGGCTCGGGGAAATCGAGGAGCTTGCGCAGCTTCATGCCGATCCAGGCGGGGTCGAGCACGCGCATGTCGAGCGACAGGATCTTGCACAGGCCGTCGAGGGCGCGCGGGTATTCACCCGAAAGCCACATCGAGTAAGGCCTCGTGACGCCGTCGGGCAAAGTGATTTCCTTCAAGCCCAGAACGAAATCATCGCCGGTGCGCGGGTTGAGGACATCCACCGTCCACGACATGGTGCCGTCGGTGCCGGTCTTCGGCTCCTTGAGCGCGAACATCGTGTCCACGACCGTCGAGGAGCCGTCGGCCGGCAGCAGCTTGAAGGTTTCGTCGGCGAGCCCGGACTGCAGTTGCTCGACGCGGTAACGCACGAGCTGGGCGAACGCCGAGACGATCGAAGGCATCGTCTTCTTCTCGCCGCGCGGCGGGAAGGGCATGTCGAAGGGCTGGTCGCCGCCCGCCTTGGCGAGCGCGTCGAGCTTTAGCTTGAGCCAGGCGCGGTCGTTCGCGCGCATGTCCATGGACAGCGTTTTCGCGAGCGCGCCGAGGCCGCGCGGCTGCTCGCTGCCGTTCACCCACACTTCGAAGGCATGCGGCGCGCCGTTCTCGACATGGCCGACGAACACTGCGAAGTGATAGCGCGGGTGCTCGACCATGTAGGTCCACGCCGGATTGCCGCCGGCGAGGTCCGGCCGTCCCGGCCAGCGCAGGCTGGCGAGCACGGGGGCGGGCACGCTCTTGATCGCGATGCGCCGGTTGAAATCGTCCTGGACGAAATCCTGCGGAGGCGTGGGGTTCACCGACAGGACGGAGCCGAGGACCTTGTTCGGCCGGTAGGTCGCGAGCCCCTTCAGGCCGGACTTCCAGGCGAGCAGGTACAGGTCCTGGAAGTCGGCGTAGGGATAATCCTCCGGCACGTTTACCGTCTTCGAGATGCTGGTGTCGATGTAGGGCGCCACCGCGGCGACCATCTGCTCGTGCGAGCGCGCGGAGATCTCCAGCGCCGTCACGAAGTAGGGCGGGAGCGAATCCATGTCGCCTCCCGCCGCCTTGTATTGCCGCCAGGCGTGGTCCTCGACCGGGAACTCCTGCAGTGAGCCGTCGGCCATGCGCTTCTTGCGGGTGTAGACCCAGGAGAAGGGCGGCTCGATGCCGTTCGACGCGTTGTCGGCGAACGCGAGGCTGATCGTCCCGGTGGGCGCGATGGAAAGCAGGTGGGAGTTGCGGATCCCGTGCTTTTTGATCTGCTCTTTCAACGGGGAAGGAAGGCGCGATGAAAAACTGGTGCCCGACAGGTACAAATCGGCGTTGAAGAGCGGGAACGCGCCGCGCTCCTTCGCGAGCTCGACCGAGGCCTCGTACGCGGCATCGCGCATGCTCTGCGAGATGCG
>CAYOVM010000392.1:0-2066 GCA_964407355.1 uncultured Enterobacteriaceae bacterium | reverse complement strand
ACCTCGACATCGGCCTGCCGGTGGGCGAGCTGCGCGGCATGATGCGCAGCGTGTTGTCCGGGGAAGCCCAGAAGAAGGAGATCGCCCTCGACGCGGTCAACCGGCGCGGCAAGAAGATCCGCTGCCACGTCGCCTGCACGCCGCTCATCACCGGCAAGCAAAAGCGAGAGGGCGTGATCCTGCTCATGGAAGAGTCCTCGTAGCTTCCGCCCCGCAAGACTGAGCGAGCGGCCCCCGCGCTCAGGCTCGCCCTCGTCGCGCGCGAGGCATGGTTATTGCACCGATCTGCCATGGCAAAGAAGGACATCGTGGTCGTCGGCGCTTCCGCGGGCGGCATGGACGCCCTCCAAAAGGTCGTCGCCGGGCTGCCCGCCGGCCTGCCGGCCGCGATTTTCGTCGTCTGGCATCTCTCGCCGGGCGTGAAGAGCATGCTGCCCGACGTCTTGCGGCGCAGCGGCGCGCTGCCCGCGATGCATCCGGCGGACGGCGATCCGATCGAGCCGGGGCGGATCTACGTCGCGCCGCCCGACCATCACATGCTGCTCGAGCGCGACTACATACGCGTGACCAGGGGCCCCAAGGAGAACCGCTTCCGGCCGGCGGTCGATCCGCTCTTCCGCTCGGCCGCCTACATCTTCGGCGCGCGCACGATCGGCGTGGTGCTCTCCGGCGCTCTGGACGACGGCACCGCGGGGCTGTGGACCATCAAGCTGCGCGGCGGCACCACGATCGTCCAGGACCCGGCCGACGCCATGCACCGCTCGATGCCGCTCAACGCGATGGAGAACGTGGCCATCGACCACAAGCTGCCCGCGGGCCGCATCGGCGCCCTGCTCGCCTCGCTCGTGCGCGAAGATGCGCCCCCGGACCTGCAGCTTCCCGAGGCGGAGCAGCGCAAGCTCGAGCACGAGGTCCGCATCGCGCAAGAAGCGGAGGCGCTGGACGAGCACGTCATGCGCTACGGCAAGCTCAGCCCCTTCACCTGCCCCGAGTGCCACGGCGTGCTGACCCGGCTGCGCGACGGCAAGATCATCCGCTACCGCTGCCACACCGGGCACGCCTTCTCGGCGGCGACCCTGCTCAGCTCGATCACCGAGCAGGTGGAGGCGCGGCTCTGGGACAGCGTGCGCGCCTTCGACGAGACCGTGCTGCTGCTCACCAAGATGGGCGAGGAGCTGGTGAAGGGCGGCGACACCAAGGCGGCGGAGCAGTGCTTCGACAAGGCGCGCGAGGCGCACGAGCGCTCGCGGCCGATCCGCGATGCGGCGATGCATAGCGAGCAGCTGACCGGCGAGACGCTGAAAGAAGAGGACGAAGAGCAGGACGAAGAGCAGGGCCAGGAGCCGGCCGCGGTGCCCGCCGCGGCGCGCAAGCGCGCCGGCTAGCCGTCGCGATTGCCGTTGCCGTCCTGCGGGGCGGTGGACTTTTCCGCCGCGCTCTTGGCGCCGTAGATCGATTCGCGCGCCTTCTCCAGGATGGCGACCGCGTCCATCACGTCGATGCGCCGCATCCAGAGCGAGGAATAGACGTTGCCTGAGCGCGTGCGATAGACGTCGGCCGACTGCTCGAACGCCCCGAGCGCGAGCTCCTCGGTCGGAATCCTCTGGAGCTTGCCTTGCTTGTTCACGTAGTACACGTCGGCGAGCTGGCTCAGGGCGAGCGCCATGGCGTTCATCTGGACCGCGTAATCGCCCGACGCGGCCGCCTCCCGCGTCCTGCCGGTGAGCTTTTGGTAAGCGACCGCCGCGGCGACCCGCAGGCGCACCGGCTGGGTCTGGCGCTGGAGGAGCTTGCGCTGGATCTTCGACCGTTCCTCGGCCATGGAAATCATTCTGTCCGCAGGGCGGCGGGCGGCTAGCCGATCGGTTTCGTATCCCGTACCGAATGCTCGCGCGCGCCGCCGATCGTGGCATGCGCCTTCACCAGGATCGCTATCGCCTCCATCAGGTCGACGCGCCGCATGGTCAGGCCGCGGTAGGCGGCGCCCGAGCGCGCCCGGTAGACATCCCCATAGTCCTCGAAAGCTCCCAGCGCCAGATCGTCGCTCGGGACCCTGAGCAGGCGCC
>CAYOVM010000391.1:0-2067 GCA_964407355.1 uncultured Enterobacteriaceae bacterium | reverse complement strand
TAGTCAGCCGCTCGAGGTGAACTTCGCGCCGCTCGCAGCCATGGAGGCGGGGCGGAAGCCGCTTTGCGGCGCGTGCAGGCCGCCGCGTGCCGATGAGGACGGCGTGGCCGCGCGCCGCCAGCGCGGCGCTCGCGTGGCGGCCGATGAAGCCCGCCCCTCCCAGAACCAAGACTCGAAGCATCGAAGCCTCCTGTTATTTCTGTCTTGACAGAAATGTATGACGGATGTAGCATGGCGTCAAGATGAAGACCACCGATCCGCTGATGCTGGCCGTCGGCTCGCCGGGGCGCCGCTTCGTGATGCACTGGGGCGAGATGGGCTGGCGCTGGGGCGTGAACCGCACCGTCGCCCAGCTGCACGCGCTGCTGTTCCTTGCCGGACGGCCGATGCACGCCGAGGAGCTCGCCGAGATCCTGCAGGTCGCGCGCTCCAACATCAGCAACAGCCTGCGCGAGCTGCAGAACTGGAAGCTGGTGCGCGTGGTGCATCTGAGCGGCGACCGGCGCGACCACTACGAGGCGGCGCAGGACCCCTGGGAGCTGATGCGCACCATCGTGCGCGAGCGCAAGGCGCGCGAATTCGACCCGACCATCCAGGTGCTGAAGGACTGCATTGACGACCCCGGCTTCGGGGAGCAGCCCGTGGCGGCGCAGAAGCGCGTAAAGGAGACGCTGGCGCTGATGGAATCGGTTTCGAGCTGGACCGACGACATGCTGAAGCTCGAAAGCGCCACGCTGGCGCGGCTCGCGAAGCTCGGCTCCAAGCTGCAGAGCCTGATAGGCGGCAAGAAAGCCGCCTAGCCGGGTCCTTGTGCGACCGGGCCTTACTTCACCAGTCCGTCAATCTGATCCGCCCCACCACGGTAAACCGGCCGTTTCCCTGCGGCTCGACTACTGCGATCTCGCCCTCGGCGAGATAGGGCGGCCCGGCTACGGCGTGGAATGGATTGCCATGGCTGGAGATCACGCGGTTCTCGCCTTTTGCGACGGACGAGGCGAGCAGGTTCTTCAAGCCTTCATAGCGTTTCGGATCTTCCGTCCGGGCCGGGCCGCCGCGCGCTTCGCGCACAGGAGTCGCCTTGCCGAAGGCGAGACGCGCCGTCTCCATGGTCCGGCAAAACGGGCTCGCGAGCACCGTGCCCACGGGAATTCGCAGCCGCTTGAGGTGTTCGCCTACCGCGCGCGCCTCATCGCGGCCCTTCTCGGTGAGGTTGCGCTGGTTCGCGCAGTCCTCGTAGGAGCGGCTGTTCGAGTCGCCCTCGCTGAAATCGGTGGATGCGTGGCGCATGTAAAGCACGTACCCGCCTTCGCGCAGCCGCTCGACCAGCGCGGGGTCGGGCGCGGCGAGCGACCGGCAGGCCGCAAGAAGGAGGAGAACTAAGCAAGACAGCCGTGCCAGGCCCACTTCCGGTTTGCTCCGCGAGATATTCGCGGTAGGCTATTCCAACTCCCGAGCGCGGACAAGAACATGCGAAGACTTTCCTTCCTGCCGTTGCTTTCGCTTGCCGCCGGCAGCGTCTTCGCGCAGGAGGACGCCGTCGTCGTCTCGGCGACGCGCGCGCCTCAGCCCAGCCTGGAAATCCCCGCGTCGATCGACCGCATCTACGGCGATGAGCTGCGCGAGGGCCGGCCGCAGGTGAATCTCTCCGAGAGTCTCGGACGAGTCCCGGGCATCACGGTCCAGAACCGGCAGAACTATGCCCAGGATCTGCAGATTCAGTCGCGCGGCTTCGGCGCGCGCTCGACCTTCGGCGTGCGCGGCATCAAGCTCTACGCGGATGGCATTCCGGGCAGCATGCCGGACGGTCAGGGCCAGGCGGCCAACTTCGACCTCGGCTCGGCGCAAAGCGTCGAAGTGCTGCGCGGGCCGTTCTCGAGCATGTATGGAAGCTCCGCGGGCGGCGTGATCAGCGTGCAGACCGAGGACGGCCCGGAAAGGCCCACCGGGGACGCGAGCGTGCTGTTCGGAAGCTACGGCACCAAGCGCGGCGCGCTCAAGTTCGGCGGGCAATGGGGCTCGCTCAACGCGATCGGCGACGCCTCGCGTTTCGAGACCGACGGCTATCGC
>CAYOVM010000390.1:0-2072 GCA_964407355.1 uncultured Enterobacteriaceae bacterium | reverse complement strand
CGCGCGTTCTTCACCGCCCCTGCCACGTCCGCCGTGACCGTCCCGACCTTCGGGTTCGGCATCAGGCCGCGCGGCCCGAGGATCTGGCCGAGCGCGCCCACGACGCGCATCGCTTCCGGAGCGGCGATGACCATGTCGAAGTCCATCTTGCCGGCCTTGACCTGCTCGGCGAGGTCTTCCATGCCGACCAGGTCCGCCCCGGCGGCCCTCGCCGCTTCGGCCTTGTCGCCGGCCGCGAAGACCGCGACGCGAACTTTCTTGCCGGTGCCCGCCGGCAGCACGACCGAGCCGCGCACCGTCTGGTCGCCTTTTTTCGCGTCGATGCCGAGGTTCACCGCCACGTCGACCGCTTCGTCGAACTTCGCGGTCGCGGTTTCCTTCACCAGCTTCATGGCTTCCATGGCCGGATACGACTTCGCGTGATCGACCTTCTTGGCGAGCGCCTGCCTGCGCTTGGAGATGTGCGGCATTTACATGCCCTCCACGATTACGCCCATGGAGCGCGCGCTCCCGGCGACGATGCGCATCGCCGATTCGAGATCGGCGGCGTTGAGGTCGGGCATCTTCAGCTTGGCGATGTCCTCGACCTGCTTGCGCGTGATCTTGCCGACCTTGTCGGTGTGCGGCCGGGGGCTGCCCGATTCGATCCCCACCGCTTTCTTGATCAGCACCGTGGTCGGCGGCGTCTTGATGATGAAGCTGAAGCTCTTGTCGACATACGCCGTGATCACCACGGGCAGCGGCAGGCCGGGCTCCACCTTCTGCGTCTGGGCGTTGAACGCCTTGCAGAATTCCATGATGTTCAGGCCGCGCTGGCCGAGCGCCGGCCCGATGGGCGGCGAGGGGTTCGCTTTTCCGGCCGGGACGTTGAGCTTGATCTGGCCGACGATCTTCTTTGCCATCTAAGTCTCCTTTCGGGTTCAGGCGGGCGCCGATTGTTTACGGCGCCCTCCCCGGTTTTCACTTCACTAGAAACTAAAAAACTCTAAGCCTTTTCGACCTGCCCGAACTCAAGTTCGACGGGGGTGGACCGACCGAAAATCGTGACTGCCACGCGCAGGCGGCTCTTCTCGTAGTTCACGTCTTCCACCGTGCCCTGGAAATCGGTGAACGGGCCGTCCTTCACGCGCACCATCTCGCCGATCTCGAACAGCACCTTGGGCTTGGGCTTCTCCACGCCCTCGCGCATCTGCTGCATGATCGCCTCGACCTCCTTCTCGGGGATCGGGGCGGGCTTGGTGGCGGTGCCGCCGACGAACCCGGTGACCTTGTTCGTGTTCTTCACCAGGTGCCAGGTGTCGTCGTTCATCTCCATCTCGACCAGGACGTAGCCGGGGAAGAATTTCCGCTCCGACATGTGCTTCTGGCCGCCCTTCATCTCGACGACCTCCTCCACCGGCACGAGGATCTTGCCGAACTTGTCGGTCATGCCCGCGCGGTTGATGCGGTCCTCGAGCGCCTTGCGCACGGACTTCTCGAAGCCCGAATACGCGTGCACCACGTACCAGCGCTTGCTCATGTCTTCTTCCAGCCGAGAATCAGGTCGTAGAGAACCCATTCGAGTGTCTTATCGCTTAGCCATAGAAATACCGCCATCACCAGGACGAACGCGAATACCGCGGCCGTCGTCTGAATCGTTTCCTTGCGCGTGGGCCAGACCACCTTCTTCACTTCCGCGACCGCCTCGCCGGCAAACACCGCGAATTCGCGGCCCGGCACGGTGAACCACGCGAGCGCCGCTCCTGCGATCAGCCCGCCCAGCACCGCGAGGACGCGCAGGATCAGCGTGCCTTCGGGCAACCAGTAGTAGCCGACGATGCCGGCGACCACCAGCCCCGCAGCGATCACCAGCTTCGCGACGTCCGCGGCGGACATTCCCTCCTGCGCTTCAGCGGTAGCCATTGTCCCTTTAACTGTCTATTTGGCAGGGGCAGAGGGTCTCGAACCCCCAGCCTTCGGTTTTGGAGACCGACGCTCTACCAATTGAGCTATGCCCCTGTCTCTGCGATTTATCGGGTTACTCGAGGATCTTCGCGACGACGCCGGCGCCGACGGTCTTGCCGCCCTCGCGG
>CAYOVM010000389.1:0-2095 GCA_964407355.1 uncultured Enterobacteriaceae bacterium | reverse complement strand
CCTGCTTGCCGTTGATCTTGAACTGGTGCATGTACACCGGCTCGTCGAACAGCTGGCGCACCGGCTCGACCATGCGCGGATGCCGGGCCAGGCGAGCGAACGGCGAGCTGTACATGTGCGCCGCGAAGTTGGTGCGCACCACGTCGCCGGTCTTCTCGCGCACGTTCTCCGGCCGGCGCTGCGCGTACAGCGCGGGGACCTCGTCGGTAAGGACCTTGATTTCCCCGGGCTTGAAGAGGCTCGGGAAAAAGAGGTAGCCGTCGCGGTCGAAGCGATCGAGCTGTTCGTGAGAGAGTTTCATCCGGACTAGTATAAACCCGTGAAAGCCGATTCGATCCGATCCTAGAGAGGCGCTCCCATGGAATGGCTCACCGATCCCACCGTCTGGGTCGGCCTCGTAACGCTCGTCGTTCTCGAGGTCGTGCTCGGCGTGGACAACCTCATCTTCATCGCCATCCTGGCGGGCAAGCTGCCGCCGGCCCAGCGCGACCGCGCGCGCATCCTCGGCCTTTCGCTCGCGCTCATCATGCGCCTCGGGCTGCTCGCGAGCATTACCTGGGTGATGTCGCTCACCACGCCGATCGTCTCGTTCTGGCGCTTCGAGCTCTCGTGGCGCGACCTCATCCTGATCGTCGGCGGCCTCTTCCTGCTCGTCAAGGCCACCACCGAGATTCACGAGCGCCTGGAGGTGCAGCGGCCGGAAAATGCGGGCGGCGTGACGCACGTGGCGTTCTGGCCGGTGGTGGCGCAGATCGTGGTGCTGGACGCCGTGTTCTCGCTGGACTCGATCATCACGGCGGTCGGACTGGTCGACGAGCTGTACGTGATGATGACCGCCGTCATCGTCGCGGTCGTGCTGATGCTGGTGGCGAGCAAGCCCCTGTCCACCTTCATCCTCGCACGCCCGTCGCTCATCATCCTGTCGCTTGGCTTCCTGCTGATGGTCGGCCTGGTGCTCGTGGTGGACGGCTTCGGCATCCACCTGCCCAAGGGGTACCTCTACGCCGCGATCGGCTTCTCGATCCTGATCGAGCTGCTCAACCAGTGGGGCGAGCGCAACCGGCGCAAGGGCGCCGGCGCGGCGCCCGGACGGGCGCGGGTCGCGGAAGCGGTGCTGCGCATGCTCGGCGGCGTGCCGGCGGCGGCGACCGCCGGTCCGGAAGGCAGCGCGCCGCCCGCCGCCTCGGTCGAGGTGTTCGGCGCCGAGGAGAAAAGCATGGTGAAGGAAGTGCTGGGCCTCGCCGAGCGGCCCGTGACCACCGAGATGACGCCGGCGGCGGAGGTGGAGTGGCTCGACTCGACCGCGCCGAAGGCGGCGATTCTGGAGAAGCTCCGGAACAGCGCGCACCGCGAGTTTCCGGTCGGGCGCGGCTCGCTGGCGGCGCTCGAAGGCGTGGTGCGCAAGGAAGATCTCCTGGAGCTCGCCCTGGAATCGCGTCCGTTCGATCTGAAGGCCGCGCTGCGCGAGGCGGTCTCGGTGCGCGACAACCGCTCGCTTCTCGATACGCTGCGGATCTTCAAGCAGCACCCGGTCGAGCTCGCGCTCGTGCTCGACGCGCGCGGCAGGCTTACGGGCGTGGTGACGCGGACGGACCTGCTGGAGGCGATTGCCGGGGATCTGCCGGACCGGGAGTGACGACCTGGAAGAACACCTCGTCCTGGCGGATCATCCCGAGCTCGTAGCGCGCGCGCTCCTCGATCGCCTCGGTGCCCTGCTTCAGGTCGCGCACCTCCGCCGCGAGCGCGGCGTTGCGCGCCTCGAGCCCGTCGTTCTTCGCCTTCTGCGCCGAAAGGTCGTTCTCCACGTGCCAGGCGCGCAGCCAGCCGCCCTTGCCGAGCCAGAGCGGGTACTGGATCAGGATGATCAGCGCGCCCAGGATCCCGGCAAGGATTCTCATTTCAGGAAGGGAAAGGCGCTCCGGCCGGGATAGCTCACCGAGTCGCCCAGGTCCTCCTCGATGCGCAGCAGCTGGTTGTACTTGGCGACGCGGTCGGAGCGCGACAGCGACCCGGTCTTGATCTGCAGCGCGTTGGTGCCGACCGCGATGTCGGCGATGGTGGTGTCCTCGGTCTCGCCCGAGCGGTGCGAGATCAC
>CAYOVM010000388.1:0-2098 GCA_964407355.1 uncultured Enterobacteriaceae bacterium | reverse complement strand
TGCGCGCGGTGCGCGACGGCAACCTGCTCGCGATCCGCAGCGAGGAGATGCACCGACACGGCCCGCGCGCGATCACTTCCACGGCGAAGCTCTGCGAGCTCCTCGACGAGGCGCGGCGCCGCGCCGGCCTGCATTCCCGCCCTGCCTTCTCTCACTAGGGCTGCCAGCCCACAGTGACGAACATGCCCAGGCGCGGCGTGTTGAAGCCGTTCACGAGCTGATACCGCTCGTCGAAAGCGTTCGCGAGCTTGGCGGCGACGTAGACATGCTTCGTGTAATCGTAGCGCGCGGTGAAATTGACGACGGTGTAGCCCGCTTCCTGGATGCGCGAGAAGGTTGCGATGTCGTTGTCCGGCCGCCGGCCGGAGCCGTTCAGCTCCGCGCCGACCCTGAGCGCGCCGAAGCTGCGGTAGGCGGCCAGCGAGCCGTATCTGCGCGCGCGCCGGATCGCCGGCAGCTCTTCGCCGTCGGGCTCCTGCTCGGTCGTGTCCTGGACGGTGAAGGCCGCGCGGAAATCGATTCCCAGGATAGTTCCGCTGTAGCTCGACTCGATTCCCTTGACGCTCGCCTTGCGCACGTTGCGCACGGTGAAAGTCTGCAGGTCGAAGGTGATCGCGTCCTGGGAGCGCGACTCGAAATAGGCGATGCGCACGCGGTCGGTGCCCGCGGCCCATTGCAGGCCGAGCTCGTTGGTGCGCGCGCGCTCCGGCTTGAGCGCCGGGTTGCCGCCGAAGCCATAGAGGTCGATGAATGTAGGCGCGCGGAAGGCCGTGCTGGTGCTAGCGAGGAGCCGCCACTGCTCGGTCACGTCGTAGCCGTATCCTGCGAAGTACGAATTGGCGGTGCCGAAATCCGTGTAGTGCTCGGTCCTGCCGTTAAGCTGCAGCGAGTGATTACCGGCGCGCCCGAGGTAGCCTAGCCGCGCGATGTCGGCGCGGCGCGCGCGCTCCTGCGGGAGAAGCCCGGAGTTCTTCAGCTCCTGGTCCAGCTCTTCCAGGCCGATCGAGACCTCGTGCGCCGGCGCGAGGCGGAGCTGGTTGTCCCAGATCACCTGGCGGTTGCGTGTGTTCGAAGAATTGTTGAGCGCGCCGTTCAGCAGGTCGGTGCGGTAGTCGGTCCCTTCCGCGAGCGTGACGCGGCTCTTCCAGCGCTCGACGAATTTTGCCTCCCAGAAAACCTGCGCCATGCCCAGGTCTTGCGCCGACTGGTTGATATCGGTCGGCGCGCCGAAGGCATTGTCGTAGTCCAGCCGGCCGCGCGACCTGAAGAACGCGGCCCCGACCTCGTGAGCCGCGGACAGGCGCTGGGCGATGTTGGCGGAGACGCTGTCGTTGCGATAGCCGTCCGGATCCGGATTGGCGTTCGGCGCCGCGTGCGTATCGATGGCGGAGAAGCCGCGAGTGTCGAAGCGCGAGGCCGAGACGTTGAAACGGGTGTCGCCCGTCTGCCCGCCGTAGCCGCCGCGCAATTTCCAGGCCCCGCGCGAGCCGGCGCTCGCTTCGGCGCTCGGGCCCGGCGTCCCGCTGCCCCGCCGCGTGAATACCTCGACCACGCCGCCGATCGCGCCGGAGCCGTACAGGCTAGACACGTTGCCGCGCACGATTTCGACGCGCTCGACCTCGTCGAGCATGATGTGCTGGATCGCGGTGGTCCCGAAAGCGGCGTCTTCCACCCGCACGCCGTCGATCAACACGAGGGTCTGCGCGCTGCGGCCGCCGCGCATGAAGAGGCTGCTGTTCGACCCGACGCCGCCGCTCTGGGTGAATTCGAGGCCCGCCTCGCGGCTCAGGAGGGAGGGCAGATCGACCGCCTGGGAGTCGCGGATGTCCTGCCGGGTGATCACCGTGGTATGCGGAATGGCGTCCCTTAGACGCTGCTCGGTACGCGACGCGGACACGACGACGGCGGCGTCATCCGGCGCGCGCTTTTCAGCGGGATCTTCCCGCACCTGCTTTTCAGCGGGGTCTTCCCGCACCGGTTGGGCTGCAAGCACTGCTGGAAATACGGCAAGCGCGATGATGGCGCGCGAAAAAGCACGGCTCGACATGGTCCCTTTCCTGGCAAGCGTCCCCGCAAGCCATAGAACTTTCGTTCAGTC
>CAYOVM010000387.1:0-2102 GCA_964407355.1 uncultured Enterobacteriaceae bacterium | reverse complement strand
ACTTCTTCTCGATCTGCACCTCGATCGGCATGCCGTGGCAGTCCCAGCCGGGCACGTACGGGGCATCGAAGCCGGCGATGGTCTTCGACTTGACGATGATGTCCTTCAGGATCTTGTTCACCGCGTGGCCGATATGGATCTCGCCGTTCGCGTACGGCGGGCCGTCGTGCAGCACGAAGCGCGGCCGGCCCTTCGCCACCTGGCGCAGCCGGCGATAGACGCCTTTCTCCTGCCATTTTTTCACCCACTCGGGCTCGCGCTTGGCGAGGTCGCCGCGCATCGGGAACGGCGTCTCGGGCAGGTTCAGCGTGTCTTTGTAGTCAGCCATGTCTCGCAAAGTATTCCCGCGCGCGGCGAACATCGCGCGCGATAGCTTCTTTCAGTTGGGCCAGGTCCGCGTATTTCTCTTCGTCGCGCAGCTTCTCGAGAAAGCATACGCGCAGGTGCTTGCCGTACAGATCGCCGTGCCATTCGAGCAGGTGCACCTCGAGCAGGGGCAGCGCGAGCGGATTGACCGTCGGGCGCCGGCCCACGCTCGCCACCGCCGGGCCGAAGCCTTCGACTTCGACGACGTAGATCCCGGCAACGGGCGGCGGACGGCGCAGAGGGATGTTGGCCGTCGGAAACCCCAGGCCGCGACCAAGCTTCTCGCCGTGCACGACGCGCCCGCTGATGCTGTAAGTATGGCCCAGCAGGCGCTCGGCGCGCCGCAGATCGCCGGACTGCAGCGCCGCGCGCACCGCCGAGCTCGAGACGCGCTCGCCATCGAGCATCACGTCGGCCACCGACTCGAGCCTGAAATCGTATCGGCCGGCGGCCGCCTCGAGCGTGGCATAGTCGCCGGCGCGTCCCTTGCCGAAGCGAAAGTCGCGACCCACCGCGAGCCAGCGCGTGCCGAGGCCGCGAACCAGCACGTTCTCGACGAAGTCCCCGGCCGAAAGCGAGGCGAAGCGCGCATCGAAGCGCGAAACGTGAACCCGGTCGACGCCGGCGGCGGCCATCAGCTCGAGCTTGTCCCGCAGGCGCGTCAGGCGAGCGGGCGAAGAAGCGCGCTTTTCCGCGTCCCCGCCCGCCTGCCCGCCGGCAAAAAATTCCCTTGGATGCGGCTCGAAGGTGAGCACGCACGAGTCGATTTTCAATTCACGCGCCTTGCCGGTGACCCGCTCGAGCAGCGCGCGGTGGCCGCGGTGCACGCCGTCGAAGTTGCCGATCGTCACCGCCCGGCCGCGTCCAGCTTGACGCGCGGGCAGCGACCCGTGGGTGACGACCATGGAGTGTGGTTAAAATGCTGATTATAGTGGCTTTCGGGGAGCTGTCATGAAAACGCTGGAAGACCAGATGGGGACCTACGCGGCGTACCACCAGGACGCGCGGAACAAGGCCACGCATTTTGTCGGCGTCCCGATGATCGTCATCTCCCTGTTCATTCCGCTGGCGTGGCTCAAGTTCGGCGCCGGCCCGTTCCTGATCACCGGCGCGCTGCTGTTCGCCGGCGCGATCCTCATCTACTACGTGTTCCTGGATCCGCTGCTCGCGCTCGGCACCACCGTGTTCACGGCGCTGTTCGTGCTCGCGGCCCACTGGCTCGCCGCCCAGGGCGCCGTCGTCGGCTGGAGCGCGTTCGGCGTGCTGTTCGTCGGCGGCTGGATCCTGCAGCTCGCCGGCCACGTCTTCGAAGGACGCAAGCCCGCGCTCGCGGACAACCTGTTCCAGATCTTCATCGCGCCGATCTTCCTCTGCGCGGAGTTGTTCTTTGCGTTAGGCTACAAGCCGAAGCTCCGTGCAGCCGTCCAGGCGCGTGCCCTGCAGATGCGCTCCGCGACGACTTACAACAAGCTGACGCCGGCGAGCTGACAAAGCCGTTCGGGCTCGTACGATCTTCCCGGGGAGGAGGAGTCCATGAAGGGTCTGCTCGCGCTGTCGCGCGCGATCGACTGGCTGAACGAGCACGTCGGCCGTGCCGTGTACTGGCTGGTCCTCGCGATGGTGCTCATCAGCGCGGGCAACGCAACCTCGCGCTACGCGCTCGGCATCGCCTCGAACGCCTGGCTCGAGCTGCAGTGGTACCTGTTCGCCGCGGTGTTCCTGCTGTGCTCGGGCTA
>CAYOVM010000386.1:0-2102 GCA_964407355.1 uncultured Enterobacteriaceae bacterium | reverse complement strand
ACCTCGCGCATGAAGCAGATCGAGAAGCTCAAGCCCGACGACGTGAAGCCTTCGAGCCGCCAGTACCCGTTCATCCGCTTCCTGGTGGATGAAAAGGAGAAGCTGCATCGGCTTGCAGTTGAAGTTAAAAAAATCTCTAAATCTTACGGGGACGGAAAGAAGCTTTTTGAAAACCTCAACATCAACATCGAAGCCGGCGAAAAAATCGCCATC
Source organism: uncultured Enterobacteriaceae bacterium (assembly GCA_964407355.1). Taxonomy (GTDB): domain Bacteria; phylum Pseudomonadota; class Gammaproteobacteria; order Burkholderiales; family SG8-39; genus SCGC-AG-212-J23. The sequence goes on along the minus strand of CAYOVM010000386.1, from coordinate 1,889 downwards.
ATCGGCCCGAACGGGGTCGGCAAGACCACGCTGCTGCGCTCGCTGCTGCCCGAGGATCTTCCGGGAAGGCTGAAGCCCGACACGGGCACGGTGAAATGGGCGGAGAAGGCGCGGCCGGGCTACTGGCCGCAGGATCCCGCCGCGGACTTCGCGCAGGACGATGTCCTTTCGGAGTGGCTCGGCCGATGGCGCCGCAAGGACAAGGGCGACGACGACCAGATCGTGCGCGCGACGCTCGGCCAGCTCCTTTTCTCGGGCGATGACCAGAAGAAATCGGTGAAGGTGATCTCCGGCGGCGAGGCCCAGCGCATGCTGATCGCGAAGCTCGTCCTGCAGATGCCGAACGTGATGCTCCTCGACGAGCCCACCAACCACCTCGACATGGAGTCGATCGAGTCGCTCAACGGCGCGCTCGAGAAGTATCCCGGCACGCTCGTCTTCGTCTCGCACGACCGCGAGTTCGTCTCCTCGCTCGCGACACGCATCATCGAGCTGAAGCCCGGTGAAGCGGGCAAGCCGGCGACCGTGGTCGACTACAGCGGAAACTACGAGGACTACCTCGCGAGCCAGAGCGTCGCTTGAGAGCCGACGCGGCTGCCTGGGCTAGCCGCGCAGCTTCTCGTCCACCCATCGCGCCCACGAGAGGAGCGCCATGTCGCGGTCGAAGGCCCCGACGAGCTGCACGCCGAGCGGCAATCCGTGCGGGCCTTTGCCGTGGGGCACGGTGACGCAAGGAACGCCGAACAGCGTCCACGCGCGGTTGAAGACCGGGTCGCCGGTGCTCTCGAGCGACGCGGGCGCTTCGCCGGTGGCGCTCGGCGTGAGGAGGAAATCGAAGTCGCGCATGCGATCGGCGAGGGCGCGGCGGCAGCGGCGCGCGAACTCGCGCATCGCGTCGTAGTCGGCGCGCGCGACGTTCCAGCCTTCGTCCAGGCGCGGGCGCAGGGTCTCGCTGATCGCGTCCGGAAAGTTGGTGCGCTCCCAGGCGAGCGCGCGCGCCGACTCGTAGCCCATGATCAGCTTGTGCCGGTCGAAGAGGAGCTCGCTGTCGGCCGGCAGCTCGAAGTCGCTCACGCGCGCGCCGGCCTGCGCGAGGCGCCGCGCCGCCTGCTCGAGGTTCACCCGCGTCGCGGCGTCGGCCTCGCGCCAGCGCGGCGTCCGGCACAGGCCGATTCTGGGTTTCGGCTTTATCGAGTCGAGCTCCGCGGCCGGCTTGCCGCTGAGAATTTCCAGCGAGAAAGCGAGATCCTCGACCGCGCGCGCGAAAATTCCGATCGTGTCGAGCGACTCGGCGACGAACTTCGTCCCCGAGCGGTTGATGCTGCCGAAGCTCGGCTTGATGGCGAAGGTGCCGCAGTAGGCGGCGGGGCGGATGACCGAGCCGCCGGTCTGGGTGCCGAGCGCGGCGCTCACCATGAAATCGGCGACCGCCGCCGCCGAGCCGCTCGACGAGCCGCCCGGGGTGTGGATCTCGCCATCCGTCGCCTCGTGCGGATTGCGCGTCGGCGCCGGATGGTTGTTCGCGAGCTCGGTGGTGACCGTCTTGCCGAGGATCAGGCAGCCCGCGTGCTTCAGCAGCGCCACGCAGGCGGCGTCCGCCTTCGGGCGATGGCCGCGGTAGATCGGCGAGCCGTACTCGGTCGGCAGGTCCGCGGTGTCGATGATGTCCTTGATCCCGAAGGGCACGCCGTGCAGCCGTGAACGGCGCGGCAGGCGATCGAGCGCGCGGGCCTGCGCGAGCGCCTGCTCGCGATCGAGGAACGCCCAGGCGCGCAGCTCCGCGTCGCGCGCCGCGATGCGCTCGAGGCAGGCGGCGGCGAGGGCCTCGCTCGTGGCCTCGCCCGATTCGATGAGCCGGGCGGCCTGCGCGGCGGAAAGCTCGTTCAGCC
>CAYOVM010000385.1:0-2106 GCA_964407355.1 uncultured Enterobacteriaceae bacterium | reverse complement strand
GGATGACTCAATTCTCCAGAGAGGCGGCGGTCCGGATCGGCGCGTCCGGTTCGTGTGGCGCTAGTCTACCGGAGCCGGGGAGGGGTCGGCCGGGAGGATTTCCGGTTTCCTTGGCTTTTCAAAGGCGGGCAAACCCTGCATCCTTGACCTTTGTTTACTCGTTTGCTCAACCCCAGGGGGTCCATGGACACCGCCCATCAGCACAAGATCGATCCTCGGCTACGGAAAAAGACCGATGAAACGGTCGATGCATTCATCGAAGTGGCGAATTCCCAAGCGATGAAGTGGCTGAAGAGCCGGGCTTGGATCAGCCGCCTCGTACAGATCATCGACGGCTATTGCAGCGCCACTTTCCGGGCCACCGCTGCCAATCTGAGCGAGCTCGCCAGGCATCCCGGAATTATCGAGGTCGAGGCGGTTCGCAACGTCCGGCTGCAGCTCGACCGCTCGGTCGGGCGCATTCGCGGCTGGGACGAATTGCCCAGGGAAAAAGACCGGCAAAGCCAGGGTGCGGGAGTGGTGATCGGGATCGTCGACTATGGCCTGGATTTCAGGCTCACGGATTTCCAGGACTCGGCCGGCAAAAGCCGTGTCCGGTACCTCTGGGATCAGGGGCTCAGGCGCCGGGGCAGGGAAAAGAGCCCCGCGAAATACAAGTACGGCGTCGAGTACTCGAACAAGGATATCGACGCCGCGCTGCGCCGGTCCGATCCGTTCAAGTCGGTCAGGCACTACCCGTTCAATGCCGAATCGGCGATTTGCGGCCATGGCACCCACGTGGCCGGCATCGCGGCCGGGAATGGGACGACCGCCGATACCGAGTTTCCGCCGCGAGCGTACACAGGAGTCGCGCCGGCGGCGACGCTCGTCTTCGTCCACCTGAACAGGGAGGACGTCCTGCGCCAGGTGAACGACCCGCACGGCACCTTGGGTAACTCGGTGAACCTCGCGCACGCCGTGGCTTATTGCTTCGAGAAGGCCGACGAGCTGAACATGCCGTGCGTCGTCAATCTCAGCATGGGCTTCAACGGCGGCGGTCACGACGGCAATCTTGCGGTCGAGTGGATCATCGATGCGCTGCTCTCCAGGTCCGGACGCGCCGTCGTGTTCGCCGCGGGCAACGAGCACCGCGACATCAAGGGCATTTACCGCCGCGGCAGTCTGAAGCAGGGTGAGCGCGGCGGGATTCCGTGGGAAAACGGCCTGCTTCTGCCGATTGGAAGCGGAGTAGTCGCCCAGGCCGATCCATCGCCGAACGAAGTCGAAATCTGGTACGCGCGCGATTGCGAGCTCAGGGTCCGGCTGCGTGCCCCGGGCGAGGATCAGGCCAGCAGCTGGGTCGCGCCCGGGGACGCGCCGCTTGAGTTCGACTTCTCCGGCGGCGAGAAGGTGGTCATCACCTCCGATCGGCGCACGCCGTGGGGCGGGGACGCGCGTATTTCTATTCAGCTGAGCCTGGGCGAGCGCAGCAACGGAATTCGCGCCGGTACTTGGCTGATCGAGCTGGAAGCCGCACGGGTCGGGGAGGGTCCGGAGCAGGCGGTCCGTTACGACGCATGGATCGAGCGCGCTCCGGCCGAGGCGCCTGGGTACATGCAGTCGCGATTCGCTGACTACGAGGAGAGCGACGCAATTACGCTGACCACGCCGGGCACTGCCCGGCAGGCGATTACTGTCGCAAGCTGCAACAACGACGCCCCGGCCGCAGTGTCCGCTTTCAGCGGCCGCGGTCCGACCCGTGATGGGCGCAACAAGCCCGAGCTCGTCGCTCCCGGCGAAGGGATCACTTCGACCGGAGCGGGCGCGGGCTACGGCAAGCCGCGCGTTTCTGCGCGCAGGCAAATGTCGGGGACCAGCATGTCGGCGCCGCACGTCACCGGAGTCGTGGCGCGGCTGCTCAGTCGCCAGAACTACCTGTTCGCGCAGGAGATCCGCGAGATCCTGGTGGAGAGCGCTGCGCGCTCCGAGCCCGGACCATGGGATCGGAATCAAGGTTATGGCGAGGTGGACGCCGCCGAGGCCATCAGGTGCCTGGAGGCCCGGCACGCCCGATGAGCCGGCGCATCCTCGTCACCGGCGCGGGGAGCGGCCCCAGCAACAACCTCA
>CAYOVM010000384.1:0-2164 GCA_964407355.1 uncultured Enterobacteriaceae bacterium | reverse complement strand
ACGCTGCCGGTGGGCGCCTACAGCTATTCCCAGGGACTCGAATCCGCCATCGACGCGGGAATCGTCAAAGACGCGGCAAGCGCCGGCCGCTGGATCGGCGATGTCCTGGAATTCTCGGTCGGGCCGATGGAAGCTCCGATCCTGGCGCGAATGATCGATTCCGCGGCGAATGAAAAGCGGTTCAAGCATTGGAATGATCTATTCCTCGCGAGCCGCGAGACCGCCGAGCTGCGCGCGGAGACGGTGCAGATGGGGTATTCGCTCAACAAGCTGCTTCCGCAGCTCGGGATCGATCCGGTCCCGCTGGAGGAGCCGGCGTTCCCCGCCGCGTTCGCCGCTGCCGTGGACGCCTGGGAGATCGAGCCGCGCGACGCCCTCCAGGCCTACCTGTGGAGCTGGCTCGAGAACCAGGTCATGGCGGCGGTGAAGGCCGTTCCGCTCGGGCAGACCGACGGCCAGAAGCTCCTGCTTTCGCTTGGCGAACGGATAGCGCCGCTTGCCGCGCGCGCCGCGCAGATGAGCGATGATGAGCTCGGCAATTTCGCGCCCGGGCTCGCGCTGCTTTCGTCCCGCCACGAAACCCAGTATTCGAGAATCTTCAGGTCATGATAGGTAAAAGCTCGGATAAAAGCTCGGATAAAGGCACGGACAAAGGTACGCTGCGAATCGGCATCGGCGGTCCGGTGGGCTCCGGCAAGACCGCGCTCATGCTTTCCCTGTGCCGGGCGCTGCGCGAGAAGTACGACATCGCCGCCGTCACCAACGATATCTACACCGAGGAGGACGCCCAGTTCCTGGTGCGGCACGAGGCGCTCGCGCCCGATCGCATCATCGGCGTCGAGACCGGCGGCTGCCCGCACACGGCGATCCGCGAGGACGCCTCGATCAACCTCGAGGCGGTGGCGCGCCTGAACCGCCGCTTTCCCGGGCTCGACCTGATCCTCATCGAGTCGGGCGGCGACAACCTCGCCGCGACCTTCAGCCCGGAGCTCTCCGATCTGACCCTGTACGTGATCGACGTCGCCGCGGGCGACAAGATCCCGCGCAAGGGCGGGCCGGGCATCACCAAGAGCGACCTGCTGGTGATCAACAAGATCGACCTCGCGCCGATGGTCGGCGCATCCCTCGAGGTCATGGACCGCGACGCGCGCCGGATGCGCGGCGAGCGGCCGTTCGTGTTCTCGAACCTCAAGTCCGGGCAGGGGCTCGCCGACATCGTGCGCTTCATCGAAGCCGAGGGCATGCTGTAGCGCCGCCCAGGGCGGCCGCGATCCCGATGGAAGCAAAGCTGCCTGCGCACCTCGGCGTCGCGATCATGATGGTCGCGGCGGCGTGCTTCGCGACCAACCACGTCGCGGCACGTATCGCCTTCGACCACGGCACGGCCGTGGCGACGGCGGTCACGGTGCGCGCCGCCGTGACGGCGCTTTTCCTGCTCGCGCTCATGCGGATGCAGGGCGTGCGCATCTCGTTCCAGCGCGGAACGCTGCCGCGCCTCGCGCTCCTCGGGCTGCTGGTCGCGGTGCAGAGCTACTGCCTTTCCTCGGCGGTGGCGATGATTCCGGCGGCGCTCGCGCTGCTGGTGTTCCAGACCTGCCCGCTGCTTTTCGTGCTGCTGTCGTGGGCGAGCGGGAAGGAGCGCCCGCGCCCCGGGGTGATGTTCGCGATCCCGCTCGCGCTCTTCGGGCTGGCGCTCGCCCTCGACATCCGCTTCGGCCAGCTCGCGCAGCGCTGGACGGAGATCGGCGCCGGCGTGACCTGGGCGTTCGGCGCCGCGCTCAGCTACTCGATCGTCCTCTTCGCCAACGCGCACTGGATCAAGAGCGTGGACGGCCGGCTGCGCACCTTCGTGATGACGACCGTCACCGCGGCGGTGGTGCTGGTTGCGGCGGGCGCCGCCGGGATCCATGCCCTTCCGGCCGACGGGCCGGGCTGGCTCGGCCTCGCGATCCTGTCGGTCTTCTACTGCGCGGCAATGACCACGCTGTTCCTCACGCTGCCGCGGCTGGAGGGCGCCTCCGGGACGGTGGCGCTCAACTTCGAGCCGATCGCGGTCCTCGGCCTCGCCTGGATATTCCTCGGCCAGGCGGTAAGCCCTTCGCAGATCGCCGGCGCCTTCCTCGTCGTCGCCGCGATCGTCTGGCTCGGCTGGGCGCGGCGCTAG
>CAYOVM010000383.1:0-2216 GCA_964407355.1 uncultured Enterobacteriaceae bacterium | reverse complement strand
GTAGCAGGACATCGCGGCCTCGCCGGCTCCGCGCTCGTGCGCCGGCTGCGCGCCACGGGCTATCGCAACGTCTTGACACGCGCGCATGCGGAGCTCGACCTGACCGACTCCGCCGCGGTCCGGAAATTTTTCCGGCAGGAAACCCCGGAAGTCGTTTTCCTGGCCGCCGCGAGGGTGGGCGGTATCCATGCCAACAATACCTATCCCGCGGAGTTCGTGTTCCAGAACCTCGCCATTCAGACCAACGTGATCGAGGAGGCGTATCGCGCAGGCGTGCGGCGGCTCCTGTTCCTCGGCTCCTCGTGCATCTATCCGCGCGATTGCCCCCAGCCGATCAGGGAAGAGTATCTCCTCACGGGGCCGCTGGAGGCGACCAACCGGCCCTACGCCATCGCGAAGATCGCGGGTATCGAGATGTGCTGGGCCTATAACCGCCAGTTCGGCACACGCTACCTGTGCGCGATGCCGAACAACATGTACGGCCCGGGCGACAACTACGATCTGCAGACGAGCCACGTAATGGCCGCGCTGATCCGCAAGTTCCACGAAGCCAAAGCGCGCGGCGAGCGCAGCGTCGTCGTCTGGGGCAGCGGCACGCCTCGCCGCGAGTTCGTCTACAGCGACGACATGGCCGACGCCTGCATCTTCCTGATGAGCCTGGCGGAGGAGCGGACGAAGGAGATCCTCGGCGACGCACAGCCGCCCATCGTCAATATCGGCTGGGGCAAGGACCTGTCGATCCGCGAGCTGGCGGAGCGCATCCGCAAAGTCGTCGGCGTCGACGCCGAGATCGTCCACGACCGCTCGAAACCCGACGGCACGCCGCGCAAGCTGCTCGATGTGCAAAAGCTGAGCGCGCTCGGCTGGCAACCGCGCATCCCGCTCGAGGAAGGCCTGGCGCTTGCCTATGCGGACTTTCGCGCCGAGCCCGCCCATGCTTCATCCGAGGGCTGAATGAGGCGCCTCCCCTTCGCCATACCTGCGCTGATATGCGCGGCGTTACTCGGCTTCGGGTACTACTTGCAGTATCTCCGCGGCCTCGAGCCCTGCCCGCTTTGCCTGCTGCAGCGCGGTTTTTTCTACGGCGTGCTGCTCGTCTTTCTGATTGCCGCCGCGCACGGCCCCCGGGGGAAGGGCGGGATCGTCTACGGCGTGCTCGGCGCGCTTGTGGCCGCGGGCGGCGCGGCGATCGCGTCGAGGCAGGTGTGGCTGCAGCACCTGCCGGCCGACAAGGTGCCGGCATGCGGGCCGGATCTCTTCTTCATGCTGGAAAACTTCCCGCTGTCGCAGACGCTGAAGAGGCTCGTCTCGGGCACCGGCGAATGCGCGGTGGTCGACTGGACCTTCCTCGGCCTGTCGATCGCCGAATGGTCGCTCGCCTGGTTCGTCGCGCTCGCGCTCTACGCAGCCTGGCTCGCCTGGCGCTCGAAGACACGCAGCGCGCGCGGCCGGATGTAGACGGTTTGACCGGGAACGAGCCCCAGGTCGCGGCTCTGTTCCCGCGTGAGGTCCGCTTCCACTGTGCCGGCGGCGGCGCCGGCGGAAAGCTCTACCCGCACCATCGCGCCGCGCGGGGCGATATGCTCGACGGTCGCCGGCAGCGATCCCTCCACCCTCGCATCGCGATAGATCTCGATTTCGTGAGGGCGCGCGTAGGCGGGCTGCTGCAGTTGCGATTTTTCTCCGGAAGCCTTGCCTTCGGACCTGCCGTGGAACCGGTTGACGTCGCCGAGGAATTCATAGACGAAAGGCGTCGCCGGGTGCTGGTAGACCTCGTCGGGGGTGCCGACCTGCTCGATGCGGCCCTTGTTCATCACCACGATGCGGTCGGCCACCTCCATCGCCTCTTCCTGGTCGTGCGTCACGAACACAGTGGTGGCGCGCACTTCATCGTGCAGGCGCCGCAACCAGCGGCGCAGCTCCTTCCTTACCTTGGCGTCGAGCGCCCCGAAAGGCTCGTCCAGCAGCAGCACCTTGGGCTCGACCGCCAGCGAGCGCGCCAGGGCGATGCGCTGGCGCTGGCCGCCGGACAGCTGGTGCGGATAGCGATCGGCGAGCCAGTCGAGCTGCACCAGCTTGAGCAGCTCGAAAACCCGTTTCTTGATTTCCGCATCGGTCGGACGCTCGGCGCGAGGCTTTACCCTCAAGCCGAAGGCCACGTTCTCGAACACCGTCATGTGGCGGAACCGCGCGTAGTGCTGGAATACGAAGCCGAC
>CAYOVM010000382.1:0-2220 GCA_964407355.1 uncultured Enterobacteriaceae bacterium | reverse complement strand
ACGTGCTGCACCGGCTCGGCGCCGGTGCGCTCGCAGATCGCCGAAAATGCCTCAGAGCGCTCGTGCCTGTCCATCGTGCCGGCGCGGACCTTGATGAGCTCGTGCGATTTCAGGGCGAAATCGATCTCGGCGATCACCGCGTCGGTGAGCCCCTTGGCGCCGATGACGACGATCGGGTTGAGGCTGTGGGCCTGCGCCTTGAGGAGTTTTTTTTCTTGAGGGGTCATCGGCAGACTAATATGCCGCGCTATGGCGAAGTCCAGCAAGCAATGGCTGCGGCGGCATGTTACCGACCCGTATGTTCGCATGGCGAAGGAGCAGGGCTGGCGCTCCCGGGCCGCTTTCAAGCTGCTGCAGATCGACGAGCGGGAAAAGCTCTTCCGGTCCGGCGCGACGGTGGTCGATCTCGGTGCGGCGCCGGGGGGCTGGTCGCAGGTCGCCGCCCAGCGGGTGAGACCCGCCGGGCGCGTAATTGCGGTTGATCTGCTGGATATCGCCCCCATACCAGGGGTAACGGTGCTCAAGGCCGATTTCCGAGAAGAAAGTCTCACCGCGGCCCTGAAGGGCGCGCAGGCCGACGTCGTTCTTTCCGATCTGTCGCCCAATTTGTCGGGGATACCGAACGTCGACCAGGCGCGCTCGCTGGATCTGGCGCTGGGGGCGGTTGAATTTTGTGGCAAGGCATTGAAGCCGGACGGCGTTTTCGTTGTCAAAGCCTTTCAGGGCGAGGCGTTCGAAGACCTCGTGGCACGATTGAAGGAGTGCTTTGGAAAAGTTAAGGTGGTCAAACCCACAGCTTCCCGAGGGGAATCGAACGAGACTTATGTCGTCGCCCGCGGCCTGTTGTGCCCTGCGAAAACGGCGTAACATGGCCTATTCGCCTTGCGCAGCTCTTAGGAGTTAAACCCTTGAACAATATGCTGAAGAACCTGGTCATCTGGCTCGTCATCGGGCTCGTCTTGATGACCGTGTTCAACCAGTTCAACACCCGCCAGGCGGCGCAGGCGCCGCTCGAATATTCGCAGTTCCTCGAGGAGGTCAAGGCCGGACGCATCGCCAAGGTCACGATCGAGGGCCGCCAGCTCAAGGCCGTCACCGCCGAAGGCAAGCGCGTCACCAGCTATTCGCCCGGCATGCTCGACATCTGGCTCGTCTCCGACCTGCTCAAGTACGGCGTGAAGGTCGAGGCCAAGCCCGAGGAGGAGCCCTCGCTCCTCATGAACATCTTCGTGTCCTGGTTCCCGATGCTGCTGCTCATCGGCGTGTGGATCTTCTTCATGCGCCAGATGCAGGGCGGCGGCCGCGGCGGCGCGTTCTCGTTCGGCAAGTCGCGGGCGCGGATGCTCGACGAGTCGACCAATACCGTCACCTTCGCCGACGTCGCGGGCTGCGAGGAAGCGAAGGAGGAAGTGGCCGAGCTGGTCGACTTCCTGCGCGATCCGACCAAGTTCCAGAAGCTCGGCGGCCGGATCCCGCGCGGCGTGCTGATGGTCGGCGCGCCGGGGACCGGCAAGACGCTCCTCGCCCGCGCCATCGCCGGCGAGGCGAAAGTCCCGTTCTTCTCGATCTCCGGCTCCGACTTCGTGGAGATGTTCGTCGGCGTCGGCGCGGCGCGCGTGCGCGACATGTTCGAGCAGGCGAAGAAGCACTCGCCCTGCATCGTGTTCATCGACGAGATCGACGCGGTCGGCCGCCAGCGCGGCGCGGGCCTGGGCGGCGGCAACGACGAGCGCGAGCAGACGCTGAACCAGCTGCTGGTGGAGATGGACGGCTTCGAGGCGACCATGGGCGTCATCGTGATCGCCGCCACCAACCGGCCCGATGTCCTCGACCCGGCGCTGCTGCGCCCGGGGCGCTTCGACCGGCAGGTCGTGGTGCCGCTGCCCGATATCCGCGGGCGCGAAGAAATCCTGAAGGTGCACATGCGCAAGGTGCCGCTCGCGCCGGACGTGAAGCCCGACATCATCGCGCGCGGCACGCCCGGCTTCTCCGGCGCGGACCTCGCGAACCTGGTGAACGAGGCGGCCCTCTTCGCCGCGCGCTTCAGCAAGCGCCTGGTCGACATGGACGACTTCGAGCGCGCCAAGGACAAGATCATCATGGGCGCCGAGCGCCGCTCGATGGTGATGCCCGAGGAAGAGCGCCGCAACACCGCCTACCACGAGTCCGGGCACACGATCGTGGCGCGCCTGCTGCCGAAGACCGATCCGGTGCACAAGG
>CAYOVM010000381.1:0-2238 GCA_964407355.1 uncultured Enterobacteriaceae bacterium | reverse complement strand
TGGTGACGCTCGACGCCGTGCAGCGCGGCATCCGCCGCGAGCACGCCAAGGAAGGAAAAGGTGCGTAATGGCCATCCACAGCCGCGCCGCCAGAATCCATCGGAAGAGCGCCGGCGATCCGTCGCCGCATTCGTCCGCGGGCAAGGACGGCGCCGCGCTCGCTCCGCCGCGCTGCGGCATCGATTTCGTCGACAACGGCGAGGCCTCGGCCGCGCTGGCGCGCGCGAACGCCGACACCGGCCGCGCGGTCCCGCAGGCTCTGCGCCGGCGGGTCGAGGCGGCGACCGGCGCCGACCTGCACGGCGTGCGCATCCACACGGGCGAAAGCTCCGGGAAGGCGGCGCGGATGCTGAACGCGCGCGCCTACACGGTAGGCCGCGACGTCCACTTCGCGCGCGGGCAGTACCGGCCCGGCAGCAGGGAGGGCGACCGGCTCATCGCCCACGAGCTCGTCCACACGATCCAGCAGGGCCCGGGGGCGGCGGCGCAGACGAAGCTCGAGATCGGCGCGCCGGGAGACGCCGCGGAGCTCGAGGCCGACGCGATCGCCGGCGCCATCGTCGACGGCCACGGGCCGGCGCGCGCGCCGGCGCCGCGGCGCGTCAGCGCCGCGCGCAAGGCGATCTCGCGCGTGGAGCTCAAGAACGGCGACGCCAAGTTCGACGTCGATCCCTACTCGGAGCTCGATGACGACAACGGCAAGGACACGGCGCGCAAGGTCGGCGCGCAGATCGGCGTCACATACACATCCGCCGAAACCTACCGGTCGGACAAGATCGCTTTCGTCCAGACCATCCGGCCGACCAAGGACAACGCGTCCTATCTCTTCGACAACATGAAGCCCCGCGCCACCGACGCCACGGCGGGCGAGGCGGGCTGGGCGGTCGACCGGCTGAAGGGCAAGAAATCGCCGATCTACGGCCAGGACGACACGGGCAGCGCGGCCGAAACGACCAAGTTCGGCTACCGCAAGAGCAAGACCGACGCCAAGGATGCGTGGATGTACGACGGGATCCAGCTCAACCGCGCGGTGGGGCAGAAGGTGGCGGTGGATGCCGTGGCCTTTGCCTTCGACGAGACCAACGGCGCCTACCTGGGCGGCGTGTCCTGGGGGTTCGAGACCGACGCCAAGGGCACCACGAAGAAAAAGGCCGCGGCGCTGCAGTCCGCGGGCAATCCCGCCGGGATTCACAAGGAAGCGCTGAAAAAATGGAACGAGCAGGCCGAGCTGAAGGACGAAACCAAGCGCAACGCGCGGGACCAGGCGAAGGTGGTCGTGCCGTGAGCACATCCCGATGAGCGACGCCCGGGTGCGCGCGATCCTCGACCGGATCGATCCGTTCTCGGCGCCGGCGGAGGAGCCTTCCGTCGGGGACCGGGACATCGCCGAGCTCGCCGCCATTCCGGGCGCGGAGCGGGCGCTGGTCGCCCTCGCTCGCGACGCCTCCGCCGCGCCCGCGCGGCGCTACGCCGCCGCGGAGGCGCTGCTGCAGGGACGCTTTGGCGGCTGGCGCGCCGCCGCCGCCGATGTGCGCGCGGTCGCCGCCGCGCTCGCCGCGGCGATGCGCAACGACCGCACCCACAACCGGTGGGGACTGCCGGGGCACTTCGCCGGACGGCTCGGCGAGCGGCTGCTGTCGCTGCCCGAAGGCGTGGTCGAGGCGCTCGTGCCGCTCCTGGACGAGCACGCGCAACTGAATATCGAGGGCAGCGAGGCGGCGACGCTGCAGTCGGCCGCACGCTACCGGATTTCCGACCTCGCGGCCTACCTGCTCAGCCGATACCGCGGGCTGCCGTGGAAAGCCGATGCGAATACGGCGCAGCGCGACGCGGCCATCGCCGCGCTGCGCGCCCGGCTCAAGGCATGAAAGCCGCCGCCGGCAAGGTGGCCCGGAAGAGCGCCGCCTCGCCGCAACCATCGTCCGCCGGCGAGCGCGCGCTCGCGCTGAGCCCGCCCGCTTACGGCATCGATTTCGTCGACAGCGCAAAGCCGGTCGTCGCGCCGGCTCGACGCGCGGACCCGCCGGAGAAAAAGGAGGAGCAAAAGGAGCCGCCCTTACCCGAGGCCGCGGCCGCTTCGCGCGGGCTGCGGGTCGCGGGTGCGCCTCCGGCAGAGCCGAAGCCGCCGCGATCTTCACGTGAGGCGCCCGGCGAAGCCGCGCCGATCGCGCCAGCCGCGCCGGTCGCGCCGGCCGCGACAACGGCGGCGGTCAAGGCGGCGGCCGCGAAGATTTCATC
>CAYOVM010000380.1:0-2254 GCA_964407355.1 uncultured Enterobacteriaceae bacterium | reverse complement strand
CGGTCGCGAAGCTCAAGGCGCTCGGCGCCGGCGCCGCGCTCGCGCGGAAGAAGCTGGCCGGCGGCGGTGGAAAAGCCCCGGCAAAAAAAGCCCGGCCGTCGAAGCGCAAGCGCAAGTCGTAACCAAAAGTAAGTCCCGTGGACAGGCGGGGCCGCCGGCGTTATTTTCCGGCCATGGCATCGGCCCTTCCCGTCCTCGCCCTCACGCTGACCCTCGCCTTCGCCGGCGCGGCCCAAGCCCAGGTATACCGCTGGGTCGACGAGAAGGGCGCGGTCACCTACTCCAACACCGTGCCGCCGGCCGGCGCGAAGGTGAGCGTGATCGGCGCCGACGCGAACGGCGGCTTCGTCACGCCCGACGCGCTGGCCTGCTACACGATGCGCTGCCAGGACGAGCGCCTGGAGCCGAGGCTGGCGCGGCGCGAGCTGGCGGAGGCTCGGGACTTCGCGCTGCGCACCGCGGCCGCGCCGGCTCCGGTGCGCGGCCTCGATTTTCGCAAGTACATCTCGATCCAGCGCGGCATGAGCGAGGGCGAGCTGCTCGGCATCGCGGGCACGCCGGACCTGCAGCGGCGCGATCGCTCTCTCGACACCTACACCTACATGCCGACGCCTGCGGATCCGTTCACCACCACGATCACCCTCCTGCGCGGGCGCGTGCTCGAGATCGAGCGCGCCCGCAAGTTTTGAATCCGAAGAACCTTTCTTACCAGCAGTAGGCGAACGAAGGGAACGTCTCGGACTTCGAGCCGCGCGGATCGCAGCCGGCCTCGAGCCGACCGTCCGGGTGGATCTCCGCCGCCGAAAGGAACCCCTCTGTCCAGTCGGGCGCGAGCTCGATGTCGTGGCCGCGGCGGCGCAGCTCCTGGATCGCCTTGTCCCCGAAGCGCGCCTCGATGCGCACATGCTTCGGATGGTGATCGTGCGGGGCGAAGAAGCCCGGAAAATGGTCGGTCGAGAGCTTCGGCGCCTCGATCGCCTGCTGGATCGTCATGCCGAACGCCTCGCGATACAGGATGAACTGCAGCGACCACTGCTCCTGCTGGTCGCCGCCCATGGTGCCGAAGCTCATCCACGGCTTGCCGCGCCGGAACGCGAGCGAGGGCGTGAGCGTGGTGCGCGGGCGCTTGCCCGGCGCCACCACGTTGGGATGGTTCTTCGGCCCGAGGTAGAACGTCATCATCCGCGTCGACAGCGGGAAGCCGAGCGCCTCCATCACCGGCGCCGACTTGATCCACGCGCCGCTCGGCGTAAAGGAGGCCATGTTGCCGGCGGCGTCGACGACGTCGACATGCACCGTGCCCGGCCCCCAGGGCTGCGGCGTGAAGCGCTCGTCGGCCGGCAGCAGCGCGGCATTGCGCCAGGGGTCGCCCGGGCGCAGCTCGTCGCTCGCCCGCCGCGAATTTATTAATCTGGATCTTTCTTTACTGTAGGACTCGGAAAGCAGCACTTCCGCGGGAATCAGGACCTGCGAAGGATCGCCGTAGTACTGCTCGCGATCGGAGAAGGCGAGCTTCATGGTCTCGATCAGCAGATGCAGATAATCGGCGCTTCCCGGGTTCAGCGTTTTGAGATCGAAGCGCTTGAGAATTGCCAGCGCCTGCAGCATCGCCGGCCCCTGCGACCAGAAGCCGCATTTGAAGATTTGCGCCTCTCCAAAAGAAATTTTTTCAGGCTCTTCCAGCCGAGTCTTGAAGCTCGCAAAATCGGAAAGCTCCAGCAGCCCGTCGCGCTCTTTCGAGTATTTGACGATCTCGGCGGCGATGTCGCCTTTGTAGAAGGCGGCCTGCGGATCTTTCGCGCGCGCGAGGTAATCGTAGACCCGCGCGAGCGGCTCGTTCTTGAGCAGCGAGCCGACTTCCGGAACGCCCGCGGGATAGTAGAGCCGCTTGCTGCCGGGCCACGCCGAAAGCTTTTGCGCGAGGTCCCGCAGGCCGTATCTCTCCTGGTTGACCAAACCCTGCGAGACTGGAAAGCCGTTTTTCCCGAGCGCCATCGCCGGGGCGATGACTTCGCGCAGCGGCATCGTGCCGAAGCGCTCGAGCGCGGTGACGAGCGCGCCGAAGGCCGCCGGCACGCCGGCGGCGAGGATGTCCTCGTCCGGGACGTGCTCGAGGCCCCGGCGGCGGAACTCCTCCGGCGTGGCGCGCGCGGGCGCCGCCATGTTGCCGTTGACCGAGACGACGCGGTCGCTTCCCGCGGTCCGCAGCAGGATCGGGCATTCGCCGCCCAGCGTGTGCATCTGCGGGTTGACC
>CAYOVM010000379.1:0-2275 GCA_964407355.1 uncultured Enterobacteriaceae bacterium | reverse complement strand
GGCATCTTCGACAAGCTGAACGAAAAGCAGCGCGAAGCCGCGCGCTTTTCCGGCGCCGGCGCGCTGCTCATCATCGCCGGCGCGGGCACCGGCAAGACCAACACCCTCGCGCACCGCGTCGCGCACCTGGTGCTCGAGAAAGTCCCGCCCGAAAGAATCCTGCTCCTCACCTTCACCCGCCGCGCGGCGCTGGAGATGACGCGGCGGACGCAGCGCATCGTTTCTGCCGCTTTCAAGAACGATTTTTTAGTAAAGCTCCCCTGGTCCGGCACCTTCCATTCCATCGCCAACCGCCTCATCCGCAAGAACTGCGCGCGCGTCGGCCTCGACGAGAGCTTCAGCGTGCTCGACCGCGGCGACGCGGCGGACCTCATGGACCTCGTGCGCCACGAGCTCGGCTACTCCAAGGTCGACGGCGAGACGCGCCGCTTCCCGCGCAAGGACACCTGCCTCGCGATCTACTCGCACAAGGTGAATACGCAAGGCCCGCTGCGCGCCACGCTGGATGAGGTTTTCCCCTGGTGCGCCGAGTGGGAGGACGAGCTGAAGGCGCTCTTTCGAAAATATGTCGAACGCAAGCTCGCCAACCAGGCGCTCGACTACGACGACCTCCTCCTCTACTGGCACGCGATGATGGGCGACGCGGCGCTCGCGGCCGAGACGAGCGCGCTCTTCGACCACATCCTGGTCGACGAGTACCAGGACACCAACGTGCTGCAGGCGCAGATCCTGCAGCGCCTGCGCCCCGGCGGCGCGGGCCTCACGGTCGTGGGCGACGACGCGCAGGCGATTTACTCGTTCCGGGCGGCGAGCGTCGAGAACATCCTGACGTTCGCGAAGACCTTCGAAGCGCAGACCGTGACGCTCGCGGAGAACTACCGCTCCACGCAGCCCGTGCTGGACGCCGCGAACGCGCTCATGAGTGAAGGTTCTTCAGGTTTTCAAAAAGATTTGTATTCCATTAAGGACACCGGCGAAAAGCCGAGATACGTCACCGTCGCCGACGACGCGGCCCAGGGCCAGTACGTGGTCGAGCGCGTGCTCGAGGCGCGCGAGCGCGGCGTGCTCCTCAAGCGCCAGGCGGTGCTCTTTCGCACCTCGCACCACTCGGACACGCTGGAGCTCGAGCTCGTCCGGCGCAACATCCCCTACGTGAAGTACGGCGGGCTCAAGTTCCTCGAGGCCGCGCACGTCAAGGATCTCCTCGCCATCCTGCGCTGGGCCGACAACCCGAAGAACCGCGTCGCCGCGTTCCGCGCCCTGCAGCTCTCGCCCGGCGTCGGCCCCGCCACCGCCGAGCGCCTTTTCACGCGCTTCGAGGCAGGCGGGTTCTCGTGGACTTCCCTCAAAGACGACGGATCCATCAACGGCTGGAGCGATTTTTCCAGCCTGATCGTCTATCTCGGAAATCCGCAGAGCCCCTGGCAGGGCCAGCTCCAGCGCGTGCGCGAGTGGTACGAGCCGCACCTCGAGCGCAAGTACGACGCCGCCCAGGTGCGCGCCGCCGATCTTCATCAACTGGAAAAAATTTCCGAAAACTACGGCGAGAGGCGCGCGTTCCTCACCGACATGGCCCTCGATCCGCCGCAAGCCACCAGCGACCTCGCCGGCACGCCGCACCTCGACGAGGACTATCTCGTCCTCTCCACCGTCCACTCCGCCAAGGGCCAGGAATGGGACGCGGTGCACATCCTCAACGTGAGCGACGGCAACTTCCCCAACGAGCACTCCACCGGCGACGCCGGCAAGATCGAGGAGGAGCGCCGCCTCCTCTACGTCGCCATGACGCGCGCGAAGACCGACCTCCACCTCATCTCGCCGCTGAAGTACTACGTCACCCAGCAATCGCGCATGGGCGACAAGCACGTCTACGGCGCGAAGAGCCGCTTCCTGACCGCGGCCGTGATGCGCTGCCTGCAGGAAGTGAGCCATGGCGGCAGCCCGCACGACGAGAAAGCGCTCGCCGGCAAGCCGCGGGTCGACGTGGCTGCCGCCTTGCGCGGCCTCTGGGCCTGACAGGGCGGCCGTTTTTGATCCGGAGCAAAACAGCGCCAGCCGCTTATTGACGGCCGCGCGCGAAGGAGTAGATTAGATCCAGGTTTCAAGGGGCCGCCGAACCAACGGCAGCACATCGGGATTCCCGGCGATCTGTCGGGATACCGGACCTTGAGAGGCCTGCCGCGGCCGGCGCCGCGGATGCAAGAGGCGCCCATCTAGGCGCAGCCCGATAAATTGGGCGACCCAAGGCCCCGCCACCGTGCGGGGCCTTTCATTT
>CAYOVM010000378.1:0-2281 GCA_964407355.1 uncultured Enterobacteriaceae bacterium | reverse complement strand
CGCTCGCGGACATCGTGTGCGGGAAGAAGCCGCAGGTGGCGTTCGACTTCACGGGAAAAACCAGAAGAAAAGGTCCGCGCGGAGGCGGGGCCTTGGTACCCGGATAACCGGCCCGGCCTGGACGGTTCCGCTCAGGTGTTCAAGGCCTGGCGATTCCCGGTCCTTCTCCTTTGGCGGGCCCTCGGATTGCAGTGCTGAAAAAGGCGAGCGTTCGTGTGGGGCATGCGGAGGGGGCGGGACTCGCGATTGCATGAGCGGGGGTGCGCTGAAACAGATCTCAGCGCTCGTTCCTATAAACCACTCCTGAATGGAGGTTCACATGAAACGCATTGCTGCCGCAGCCGTAGTTCTCAGCCTCGCCGCCGCGCCCGCTTTCGCGGAGCCGACGAAGATGAGCGAAGCGCAGCTCGATCAAGTGACCGGGGGCCTGCTGGATGTCACTGTCTCGCCGAGCAACGTGGCGAACCCGACGATCACGGTCAATCCGACGATCACGGTCAACCCGTCGGTCTCGGTGAGCGTGCTGTAAGCCTTCCGTTCCAATTCTTATGGCGGTGCGCAAGAAGGCCCGGCGGACAAGCCGGGCCTTCTTCGTTCTCTTCTTGATTCTTCTGCACGCTGTCGCGGGCGCAGCGTCGGCGCAGGGGCGCGAGCCGGTGCGCTCCCTGCTCGAGATCCGCCAGGCGAATGTGGTCATCCAGCAGTGGGATGTGAGCTGCGGCGCGGCGGCGCTCGCCACGCTGCTCACCTATCATCAGGGCGATCCGGTCTCGGAGAGGGAGGTGGCCCAGGCGATGCTCGGCAAGACCGATCCCCTGCGCGTCAAGGTCCGCCGCGGCTTCTCGCTGCTCGACCTGAAGCGCTACGCGCAGGCGCGCGGTTTTCAGGCCGAGGGCTACAGCGGCATGTCGCTCGCCGATCTGGAGAAGCTCGGGCCGGCGATCGTGCAGGTGATCCTCGACCGCTATCCGCATTTCGTGGTGTTCAGGGGCCGCAGCGGCGATCGCGTTTTGATTGCCGATCCTGCGTTCGGTAATCGCAGCGTCGAGGTGGAAGTTTTCGAGAAAGCGTGGCAAAAGGTCGCCTTCGCCGTGGATCGGCCGGGCGGCGAGAAGCCTCCCAGCCGGCTGGGCCCCCGACTGCAGGACGAGCTACGCCCCTCGAGCGACATGATTCGAAGCGCCTTGCGATAAAGATCCGCCGCCGGGCGAGCCTGCTCGCCTGTGCGGTCTTGCTGGCACACGGCGGCGCCTTCGCGCAGAGCCCTGCTGCGCGGAGCGATTCCGCGGCGAGCGCCGCCGACGAAGGCGAGCGGGCATTGGAGCGCACGCTCACCCGGGAAAGCGTGCTGGTCCTGCCCCGAGGCGTGTACGAGCTGGAGCCGGCCTTCGAGTACACCTACAAGGCTTCGGACGCGCTCCAGATCGTCAACCTTACCGGCACGCCGACGGTCGCGCGCCAGGACGTCAAACAGGACCGCCTGGAGACGAGGCTCACGCTGCGCGCCGGCCTGCCGTACGAATCGCATGTGGAAATCCGCGTCCCGTACGTCGTCCTGCGCAACGACCAGTCCACCGCGGGTCAGCTCGGACAGACCGATCGCTCGTCCGGCTTCGGCGATCTGCAGATCGGCTTCACCAAGCAGCTCGTGGACGAGCGCCCGGAGCGGCCAGGGCTGCTCGCTTCGGCAACCTGGCGGGCGCCCACCGGAGACTTTCACACCGGCGCGCCTTCCGTGGGGAGCGGGTTTCACGCCCTGCAGGGCGCGCTCACGCTCGTGAAGCGGCAGGATCCGCTGGTATTTTTCGGCACCGGGTCGTACACCGCGGTGCTCGAGCGCCGCCACGACGGCGCCCAGATCGATCCGGGCGATTCCTTCGGCTTGAAGTTCGGCACGATCCTCGCGGCGAGCCCCCGGACCTCGATCCGCGGCAACTTCGAGCTCAACCGCGCCGGCCGCACCCAAATCGACGGCAACTCGATCCCGGGGACCGACACCGCGGTCGCCACGCTGCAATTCGGCCTGGCGACGCTTCTTTCCCGGCGCAGCCTGATCGACATCCAGGTCAACATCGGCCTCACCCCCGACTCGCCGAATTTCGCGCTCATCGTGGCGCTGCCGAGCCGCTTTCAGTGACAGCGAAGCATCGGCGCAGGACACGCGTGTGCGGGAAGCGTGCAGCAAAATCGGTGTCAGACACCGGCCGGCTGATGCCGGCGATCTGAAAATGAAAGGCCCCGCACGGTGGCGGGGCCTTGGGTCGCCCAATTTATCGGGCTG
>CAYOVM010000377.1:0-2287 GCA_964407355.1 uncultured Enterobacteriaceae bacterium | reverse complement strand
TTCGGCCGCAACGCCCAGATCGAGGGCGACATCCGCGAGGGCGCGCGCACGCTGCTGGTCGAGGATCTCACCACCGACGGGCGCTCGAAGATCAATTTCTGCAAGGCGCTGCGCGACGCGGGCGCGGTCGTGGAGCATGTGTTCGTGAACTTCTACTACGACATCTTCCCCGACTCGAAGAAGATCATGAGCGATCTGGGCGTGCGCCTGCACCACCTCGCCACCTGGTGGGACGTCCTCGCGGTGGTGAAGAAGGACGCCTACCTGAAGCCCGGCCAGATCTCCGAGGTGGAGAAATTCCTGAACGCGCCGGCGCAGTGGTCCGCCGCCCACGGCGGCGCCTCGAGCTTCCCGAGCGGCTGAAGTCCCGCCGCCCGAGCCTGCGTTGCGAGTCATCACCCTCAACGTCAACGGCATCCGCTCGGCGGCGAAGAAGGGTCTCTTCCGCTGGCTCGCCGCGCAGCGCGCGGACGTGGTGTGCCTGCAGGAGATCAAATGCCAGGAGCCGGATCTCGACGCCGCGCTGCACGCGCTGAAAGGGCATGCGTCCTGCTATGGCTTCGCCGAGAAGAAAGGCTACAGCGGCGTCGCTCTGTACAGCCGTAAGCAGCCCGATGAGATCCGCCGCGGCTTCGCGAACAAGGAGTTCGACGCGGAGGGGCGCTACGTCGAGGCGCGCTTCGGCAAGCTGTGGGTGGTGTCGCTATACATGCCGTCCGGCTCGGCGGGCCCGCACCGCCAGGCTTCGAAGTTCCGCTTCCTGAAGGATTTCGTCCTGCACCTGAAGAAGCTGAAAGAGCGCAAGCAGGAAATCATCCTGTGCGGCGACTGGAACATCGCCCACAAGGAGATCGACCTCAGGAACTGGCGCTCCAACCAGAAGAACTCGGGCTTCCTCCCCGAAGAGCGCGCCTGGCTCAGCCGGGTATTCGACGAGCTCGGCTTCGTCGACGTCTTCCGCCGCATCAACGACAAGCCCGACCAGTACACCTGGTGGTCGAACCGCGGCCAGGCCTGGGCGAAGAACGTCGGCTGGCGAATCGACTACCAGATCGCCACGCCCGGGGTCGCCGCCACGGCGCGCAAAGAATCGATCTACAAGAAGAAGCGCTTTTCCGACCACGCGCCCCTGACGATCGATTATGACTACCCCCTCTAGCGCGAACGGCCGGACCGCCCCACGCGACTGGCGCAGCAGGCTACCGGAAGGCATCCGGCCCTATTTCGAGTCCGCCCCGCTCGCGGCCCTGTTCCTCGGAATTTCCTCGGGCGCCGCGTTCGCGATGATCGGCGCGACCCTGA
The DNA here is from genome assembly GCA_964407355.1 of uncultured Enterobacteriaceae bacterium. Classification (GTDB taxonomy): domain Bacteria; phylum Pseudomonadota; class Gammaproteobacteria; order Burkholderiales; family SG8-39; genus SCGC-AG-212-J23. Next base: position 985 of record CAYOVM010000377.1, on the reverse strand, counting down.
CGACGCGCCTCGCCCAGCAAGGCATCACCAAGAGCGCGGTGACGGCCTTCGCGCTCACGATCCTCGCCTATAACTTCAAGTTCATCTGGGCGCCGATCGTGGACAACGTGCGGCTGCCGCTGATCGGCCGGTTCGGGCAGCGGCGCAGCTGGCTATGGCTGGTCGGTGTGCTCGTCATGGTCGCCGTCGCGTTTCTCGGCATGGCCGAGCCGAAGGACTCGTTGTACGTCGTTGCGATCGCCGCGGTCGCCATGGGCGTGGCCGGCGCGACCTTCGACATCATCATCGACGCCTATCGCATCGAGCTGCTCGAGCCGCGCCAGCTCGGCGCGGGCTCCGGCATGTCGCAGTACGGCTGGCGGATCGGCGCGGCGGCGGCCGGCGCCCTCGCCCTGGTCCTCGCCGCCAGGTTCGGCTGGAGCGCCGCCTATGCGGCCTGCGCCTTCTTCGCGCTCCCGGCGATGCTGGTCGGCGCGGCGATGGGCGAGCCCGTCCGCCATCGCGAGCCGGCCAAGCCTCACGGCGTCCTCGAGGCGATCGTCGCGTACTTCAGCCCGCTCATCGAGTTCCTGCGGCGCCAGGGCGCGCTGGTGGTGCTTCTCTTCGTGCTGATCCACAAGATCGGCGACACCCTCGCCAACCTCACGCTCAGGCTGCTCTTCCAGGACCTCGGCTTCGCCAACGACGAGGTCGCGTTCTACGACGTCGGCATCGGCTTCGTCGCGCTGCTCGTCGGGATTTTCGTCGGCGGAACGCTGTACGGGAAGCTGGGAATGAAGCGCGCCGTGCTCATCAGCCTGATCCTCATGGCGGTGTCGAACCTGAGCTTCGCCGCGCTCGCCGCCGCCGGCCATTCCAACCTGGGGATGGCCGCCGCGGTCGGCTTCGAGAACTTCGCGAGCGGCATCGGCGGCGTCACGGTGGTCGCCTATCTCTCCGCGCTGTGCAATCTGCGCTTCACTGCGACCCAGTATGCGTTGCTCTC
>CAYOVM010000376.1:0-2299 GCA_964407355.1 uncultured Enterobacteriaceae bacterium | reverse complement strand
GATCCATGATGCATCCGGATCCTGATACCGGATGAAGTGGCCGTAGAGCTGCGTCGGATGGGTGATGCCGGGCGGCAGGCGCACGCCGGCGGGATGCACGATGAAGGTCTGCATCTCGTCGGCCGACGGTCCCGCGTGGGCGCCGCGCTCCGAGATGAACGACACGCCGCCCTTGGGCGAGTCCGCGCCGTAGATCACCAGGTCTCCCGCGCTCGGCATCTTCATGAGGTCGGCGATGCCCTCCAGCACCAGCGCGGTGTCGGGGCGCGCGCCGAACGGCCCCGGCTGCGACGCGCTCAGCTCGAAGCGCTGTCCCTGCCAGAAGCACAGCGGCGCGCCGTTCGCGGCGCCCTCGGCGGCCTGGCGCGCGAGCACGAAACCGATGCCGGGGCTTTGCGAGAGCTGGGCCGGCAAGCCGGGGAAATACTCCTCGAGCGCATCGGCGTCGAGCGGCGTCCTGCGGCCCAGCACATAGAGAAACGCGTTCGGGCCGGCCGCGATCGCGCGCACGCCGCACTTCTGGTACGCCTGCGGATCGTCGCGGCGGAAGTAGTCCTCGTCGAGGTAGTTCATGAATTTCTGGCACAGCGCCCGGCTCTCGCGCGTGCGGGCGCGCAGGCCGTCCCCCAGGCTCGCGCGGCGCGGCTCGGGCGCACCGGTCCCGGGCGGATACAGGAACGCGTCGAAGATCCAGCGCTCGAGTTGCTTGCCGCGGCTCAGCTCGGGATAGCCGGTGCAGGCGGTCTGGCCGTGATCGGCGAGGATGTACGCGTCGTAGCGGTGCTCGGGCACCCGCCGCACCACGCGCCATACCTGCCGCAACGCGCGGTCCACGCCCCGCAGCGCCTGCAGGGCGCGGGGGCTGCGCGGGCCGTAGGCATGCGCCGCTTCGTCGTAGTCGAGGTAGTTGACGTAGATCGCCGGCACACCCGCGTAGAGATCGCGCGAGACCGCCATGGTGAAGAAATTGCGCACCCAGATGGACATCCCGATCTTCAGCCACAGCCAGCGCCATCCACGCCGTGCCCGCCCGGGATTCGAGATGAAGCGCGGCACGGCTTTGGCCAACTCGTAAAGAGTGCCGAGCAGGCTCTCCGCGGCCACCCACAGCACCACGACGAACGGCGAGAGCGCGCTCAGCAGGCCGCGGCCGCTCGGCCGGGTGAGGCTCGCGAAGGTGAAGAAATTGTTTTTCGCGCCGCCGGTGAAGCAGCAGCCGTAGGCGCTGCCGCCCTGGAGGATGCCGCGCCGGTCCGCCGCGTGCTTTTCCTGGACCCAGGCGGCGTGGCCGGCGCGCGGGAAGTGGATGTCGCCCTGCCGGTCGCGGTCGTAATAATGGAAGCCCGGAATGTCGGGGCGAACGCCGTAGAAGGTCGCCATCTGGAACGCCGGCGTCGAGGTCGGCAGGCCCACCGACATCGGCTCCATCTCGTAATGCCGCTCGCGCAGCAGGCGCTTCATGAACGGCATGCGCCCCGACGCGAGCGCATGCTGGAGGACCGTGCGCGACAGGCCGTCGATCTGGACGATCAACAGCCGCCGCCCCGCGCGCTCGGGCGGCCCGCCGCGGCGCAAACGGCGGACGACTCGATCGAACGCCTGCTGCAATGCTAGGACCCGGTCGTGCGCGGACGCCACGAGAAAGCATAGGCAGCGCGGCCTGCCGCCTTCTTCTAGACCCTTGCGCTTCTATGGCGGAATCGTGCCGCACGCTGAACTCGCGCGGGCGCGAGGACTCTAGCCGCTGGGTCCCCCGCAAAGGAGAAGCGAGATGGCGAAGACGGTAATCGGCATTCTGGAAAATCCAACGCAAGCGCAGCAGGCGGTCGACGAGCTCTTGAAAAGCGGCTTCCAGCGCCGCGACGTCGGCGTCATTTCAAGCGACCTGCTGCGCGAGGCGGCGACCGCGGCCAGCGGCGCGAGCAGGGGGATGGCGTTCGGCGCGCTGGCGGGAATGCTGGTCGGGGCGGCGACCATGGCGATTCCCGGCTTCGGGCCGCTTCTCGTGGCGGGGCCGGGGCTTGCGCTTCTCGGCGGCACTACGCTCGGCGCGCTCGCCGGCGGGATCGTCGGCGCGCTGAGGGCGCGCGGCATGCCGGAGGAACAGGCCAACTTCTACGCCGAGGGTGTGCGCCGCGGCGGCACCCTGATCACCGTCAACGCGGTCAACGACGACCTCGCGCAGCGGGCAGTCGAGATCCTGAAGCGCCACGGCGCGGTCGACGTCGAGCAGCGCATCGCCGACTGGAGGCGCCTGGGCTGGGGCGGACGCGTCGAGCGTATGGCGCGGCGCGGGACG
>CAYOVM010000375.1:0-2305 GCA_964407355.1 uncultured Enterobacteriaceae bacterium | reverse complement strand
TACTTCCGCATCATGGGCCGGATCGACGACGTGCTGAACGTCTCCGGCCACCGCCTCGGCACCATGGAGATCGAATCCGCCCTGGTCGCGAACACGAAGCTCGTGGCGGAGGCGGCGGTGGTCGGGCGCCCGGACGATCTCACCGGCGAGGCGGTGTGCGCCTTCGTCGTGCTCAAGGGTCCGCGCCCGAGCGGCGACGAAGCGCTGAAGATCGCCAAAGAGCTGCGCGACTGGGTGGGCAAGGAAATCGGCCCGATCGCCAAGCCGAAGGACATCCGCTTCGGCGACAACCTGCCCAAGACGCGCTCGGGGAAGATCATGCGCCGGCTGCTGCGCTCGATCGCAAAGGGTGAAGAGATCAAGCAGGACGTCTCGACGCTGGAGAACCCCGCGATCCTGGAGCAGCTCAAGCAAGTCACTTGAAGGCCGAAGGCCATGGATTGCTGGTCCAGGCCACCGCCGAGATGCTGCGGTCGCATGCGCCGTTCAACGCGATGGCGCCGCAGACCCTGCGATGGCTCGCCGCGCGCCTCGGGCTCGCCTACTTCCCGCCGGGCGCGCAGATCACGGGGCCGGAGCGCGGCCGCGTGCAGAATCTCTACATCGTCAAGCAGGGCGTCGTAAACGGCAAACCCTCCGCGCAGCTCGGGCGCGAAGGCGGTATCGATCTGGTTCACGGCGCGGGCGAGTGCTTCCCCATCGCCGCGTTGCTCGCGCACGGGCCGACGCCGTACGTCTTCGAAGCGGCGAGCGACGTCTTTCTCTACGAGCTTCGAGAGGAGGACTTCGGCGAGCTCCTCGACAAGAGCCCGCCGTTCAGGGCATTTTGCACCGACCACCTGTCGAGCCTGCTGGAACAGTCGAGGGCGGCGCTGCGCGCCCAGGCCGCCGCTTCGCTCGCGGACGAAGGCCGCATGCATGGGCAGCTGCGCGCGGCGCTGCGCCGCGCGCCGGTATCGTGCGCGCCCGAAGCCCCGATCCGGGAGGTGCTGCGGGCGATGGCGCGCGAGCGCGTCGGCTCGATGGTGGTCACGGACGCGGCGCGCGTGCCGGTCGGAATCTTCACCGAGGCGGACCTGCTGCGGCGGGTCGTGCTCGGCGCGAACGACCTCGCGGCGCCGATCGCGAGCGTCATGTCGGCCCGGCCGGTGGTGCTCGATGCCGCGGCGCCGGTCCATGCCGCGGCGCTCGCCATGGCGCGCCACGGGATCCGGCACGTCGTGATCGTGGACGACGGCCGCCTCGCCGGCGTGGTCTCCGAGCGCGATCTGTTCTCCATGCAGCAGGCGAGCGTCCACGGCGCGTGGAAACGCATTCGCGCCGCGGAAAGCGGCGAGCAGCTCGCGGAGGCGGCCGCCGAGGTGCGCCGGCTGCTCGGCCAGTTTCTCGCGCAGGGCATGAGCACGCAGCAGCTGACGGGCATGATGAGCGCCCTGAGCGACGGCGTCGTGCAGGCCGCGGTGCGCATCGGCGCCCGGGACCGGCGCGCCGCCGGCCGCTATTGCTGGATGGCGCTCGGCAGCGAAGGGCGCACGGAGCAGACCCTCGCCACCGACCAGGACAACGGGCTCGTCTTCGAGCAGGAGGCCGATCGCGAGCTCCTTCTCGCCTTGGCGGCCGACGTGAATCTCATGCTCGAGCGCTGCGGCTACCCGCTGTGCAAGGGAAACATCATGGCGCGCAACCCGCAGTGGTGCGCAAGCCGGGCGCAGTGGCGCACGCTCTTCGCCGGCTGGATCGACAACCCCATGCCCAAGGCCCTGCTCAACGCCGCGATCTTCTTCGACCTGCGCGCGGTCGCCGGCGAGCCGCAGTTCGTGAGCGAGCTGCGCGACTGGCTGCTCGAGCGGGCCTGCGCGCACCGGCCCTTCCTGCGCGCCATGGCGCAGAACGCGCTCGACTCCAGGCCGCCGCTGGGGATCCTGGGAGGGTTGCGCCTGGAGGAGTCCGGCGAGTTCGCCGGCGCGCTGGATCTCAAGAAGTTCGGCGCGAGGCCGTTCGTGGATGCCGCGCGCGTCTGGGCGCTTGCGCATCGGCTGCCGGCCACGGGAACCGCCGAGCGCCTGCAGGCAGCGGCGGCGGCCGGCGCGCTTCCTCCGGCCGAGGCGGCTTCGGCCGTCGAGGCGTTCTATTTCATCCAGGCCTTGCGGCTGCGCCACCAGTACTTCGGCCAGCCGCAGCCCGGCGCCGAGAACCGCATCGACCCCGACGCGCTCAACTCGCTCGACCGGCGCATCCTGAAGGAGGCTTTGCGCGAGGCCGCGACGCTGCAGCAGCGGCTGCGGCTCGATTTCCAGCTGTGAAG
>CAYOVM010000374.1:0-2314 GCA_964407355.1 uncultured Enterobacteriaceae bacterium | reverse complement strand
AGACCAAGCAGCTCACCAACATCCGCGCCTCGGGCAAGGACGAGGCGATCGACCTCGTGCCGCCGATCCAGCTCACGCTGGAGTACGCGGTCGAATTCATCGGCGACGACGAGCTGGTCGAGATCACGCCGAAGTCGATCCGCCTGCGCAAGCGCTTCCTGAAGGAAAACGAGCGCCGCCGCTCGGAGCGCAACGCCGCGTGAAGGTCTGGTAGGGCAGTACAAAAAAAGAAGGGGGAGAGTCGATGCACGCTGTACGAGTACGAATCCTTTTCGGCGCTATCCTGTTGCAGTCCGGCGTCGCCGCCGCGCAGGAGCGTCCTCACTACTACCGGTTCGACCTCGGCTGGTCGGTGCCGGAGCAGGTGGACCTGCATAACCCGCAAGGGGCGTTGTGGGTCAACGCGCGGAACGGCTCCCCGAGGCAATTTCAACTCGACCCCGGCCTTCTCTTGACCGGCGCAATAGGGCGGCGGCTGGCGCCGGAGTGGCGCGTCGAAGCCGCGCTTTCGTACCGCAAGCACAAATTCGAAGAGACCTCGGCGGTGAGCGGCAACACGTACCCCGAATATCACAAGGGCTCGGCGACCAGCTGGAACGCGATGCTGAACGGCTACCGCGACTTCGCGCCGCTCTGGGGCCTTGCGCCCTATCTCGGCGCGGGCGTTGGCGTGGCGAACAACCGGTGGAACGGCAGTCATTCGGAGCGTTTCACCCCCGGAATCGGTAGCGACGAGCGTTCCCTCAAGCCGCGCTCGACGACGAGCCTCGCCTGGAGCGTGGCGGCGGGCGTGCAGTGGAAAGCGGGTAGTCTCGCCTTGGACTTCGGCTACCGCTATTCCGACCTCGGCAAGATCCATTCGGGTCCCCTGGCGAACCCGTCGGGCACGTCGTTCGAGCAATTCCGGCTGGATGGACGCATCCGGGCGCACGAGTTCACGGCCGGAGTCCTGTTCTAGGCGGCGCGGTCCGCCCCCTTTTTCTCTTCCAAGCCCGGCATCCCGAGCTTTGCCGCGAGCTCGTTCAGCGACGAGAGCAGCGCCGGCGGGACCGGGACGCCGTTCTCCAATCGTTCGCTGTACTTCGCGTGGCTCTGCTCGCCCGGAAGCCAGATCCGCTCGACGCCCTTCATCCGCTGCGAGCCGCGGATGTCGCGCACGAGCGCGTCGATGCGGCGCTTGAAGATCCCGGGGTCCTCGAAGGCGCCGATGTCGATGGCGAGGATCGCCTGCCCGGTGTTGGCCGGCGTGGCGTCGTCGTGGTTGAAGTCGACGACGTCGCGGCCCATCGCGGCGCCGTTCAGGGTCCCGGCAAGGATGCCGAACACGAGGGCGAGGCCGTAGCCTTTATAGCCTGCCTCATGTCCGCCCAAGGGGAGCAGGAAGCCCTCGTCCATGCGCTTCGGATCGGTGAGCGGCTTGCCGTCGCGGTCCACCATCCAGCCCTCGGGCATCGTCTCGCCGCGCTGCGCCCGAGTCTTCACCTTGCCGAAGGCCGCCACCGTGGTCGCCATGTCGAGCACGATCGGCGGCTCCTCCAGCGCGGGAATCGCGATCGCGATCGGGTTGGTCGAGAGCAGCATGTCCACCCCGCCCCAGGGCGGCAGGTGGTTCGCGTTGCCGACGGCGAAGTACATGCCGATCATGCCCTCGCGCATCGCCATCTTCGCGTAGAGCGAGGCCGGGCCCGCGTGGTTTCCCCAGCGCACGCCGACCCAGGCGGTGCCCGCGCTGCGCGCCTTGCGGATCGCGAGCTCGGCGGCGAACTTCATGGCGAGATGGCCCTGCGCGTTGTCGCCGTCGACGATCGCCATCGCCGTGCGCTCGCGCTCGATGCGGATGTTGGGCCTGGGATTGACGCCGCCCGCCTGGATGCGCCGGATGTATTGGGGAAGCCGGAAAATGCCGTGCCCGTCCGCGCCCTGCAGGTCCGCTTCCACCATGAGCTGTGCGACCGCCTGAGCATCGGCCGGAGGAAGGCCGGCCCGCTCGAAAGCGCCGGCGATGAAGGCGCGCAGCCGCGTCGCCTGGAAAAGCGCGGGTCTCATTGCGCAAGAGTAGCAGGCCGCGCGCGGCCGGTTCTTGCGTCTACGGCCTGCTAGCTGGGACGCAGCCCCGGCGGTAGCTCGGAGAGCTCGTTGCCCATCGGAGGAGCCGGGCTGTCGGTGTCCAGCCGATTGATCACGGCCTTCACGCCCGGCACCGCGAGCGTCGCGCGCAACGCGCGGTCGCGCCTGCTGCCGTCGATTGCTCCGCGTAGAGTCACTGTCCCTTCATGCACGGTCAAATGCACCGCCTCCGGGTCGGCGATGATCC
>CAYOVM010000373.1:0-2316 GCA_964407355.1 uncultured Enterobacteriaceae bacterium | reverse complement strand
AGCACCATCTTCTGCGAGGCGAGGGCGCGCGGGCTGTCGGTGGTGACTTCCATGCCCTGCGTCGGGAACCGGCAGCACGACGGGGCGAGCACGCGCTCGCCCTTGACCTCGACCACGCAGGCGCGGCAGTTGCCGTCGGGCCGCAGCGCGCGCGAGTAGCAAAGGTGCGGGATCGAGATGCCGTTCTGGCGCGCGGTCTCGATGATCGGCTCGTCCGGGCGCCCGACGACGGTCTTGCCGTTGAGCTTGAACTCGATCGGGAGGGTGGCGAGCTGCTGGGTGTTCAGGCGGTCCATGGCGCTAATAAGCCTTTATCGTCAACGCAGCCTTTAAGGTCAACCTACTTCGTGCGGAAAGAATTTCATGACGCTGAGCGCCGGGTTCGGCGCCGCCTGCCCCAAACCGCAGATCGAGGCGTCCATCATCGCTTGTGAGAGCTCTTTCAGCAGCGGCTGGTTCCATTGGGGCGCGTCCATGAGGCCGAGCGCCTTCGCGGTGCCCACGCGGCAGGGCGTGCACTGGCCGCACGACTCCTCCTTGAAGAACTTCATCAGGTTGCGCGCCGCCGCCGATGCCTTGTCCTTGTTCGACAGAACTACTACAGCCGCGGAGCCGATGAAGCAGCCGTAGGGCTGCAGCGTGTCGAAGTCGAGCGGGATGTCGCCCATCGAGGCGGGCAGGATCCCGCCCGAGGCGCCGCCTGGCAGGTAGCCGTAGAACTCGTGCCCCTCCAGCATGCCGCCGCAGTGCTCCTGGATGAGCTCCTTGATCGTGATGCCGGCGGGCGCGAGGTGCACGCCGGGCTTCTTCACGCGGCCGGAGACCGAGAACGAGCGCAGGCCCTTCCTGCCGTTGCGTCCCTGGGAGGCAAACCACGGGCCGCCCTTCTCCACGATCTCCCGCACCCAGTACACCGTCTCCATGTTGTGCTCGAGCGTCGGATAGCCGAACAGGCCGACCTGCGCGACATACGGCGGGCGCAGGCGCGGCATGCCGCGCTTGCCCTCGATCGACTCGATCATCGCCGACTCCTCGCCGCAGATATAGGCGCCTGCGCCGCGGCGAAGATGGATGGGCGGCAGAGGAAAGTCCGCCTTCGCCTTCAGGGTCGAGAGCTCTTTTTCGAGAATCGCGCGGCACCCGGCGTACTCATCGCGAAGGTAAATGTAGATCTCGCCCACGCCGCCGCACCACGCCGCCACCAGCATGCCTTCGAGGAACCGGTGCGGATCGCGCTCGAGGTAGTAGCGGTCCTTGAAGGTACCGGGCTCGCCCTCGTCGATGTTCACGGCCATCAGGCGCGGCGCGGGCTCGGCGGCGACGATCTTCCACTTGCGGCCGGTCGGGAACCCGGCGCCGCCGAGGCCGCGCAGCGCCGAATCCTCCATGATCTTGGTGAGCTCCTCGCGCGTGCGTTTTCCGGCGAGGCAGTCTTTTATCAGCGAATATCCGCCGCCCTTGCGATAGACGGCGTAATCGATGTAGCGGGTCGCTTCGCACGTCGTCTTCCGGGACGAAACCGCCTTTTGAACGGCCTCGAGCGTGGCGTTCAAGACAGGGTTCTGGCCCACCACCGCCACCGGGGCGGATTCGCAGCGGCCGACGCAGGGCGCGTGGAGGACTCGAACGTCCTTCCCCGCGCTTTGCGAAAGTTTCCTTATCAGGTCCTCCGAGCCGAAGAGCGCGCAGGAAATCGAGTCGCAAACCCGCACGGTCAGGGCCGGCGGCGGCGTCTCGCCTTCCTTCACCACGTCGAAGTGGTGGTAGAACGTCGCCACCTCGTACACCTCGGTGAGCGCGAGCTTCATTTCCCGGGCAAGCGCCGCGAGGTGCGCGGCGGAAAGATGGCCGTAGCGGTCCTGGATGCGGTGCAGATGCTCGATCAGCAGGTCGGCGCGGCGAGGTGCGTCGCCAAGGAGCGCCCGGACCTCGTCGAGGGCCTTCGGATCGACCTGCCGACCCTTGAGCTGGCGGCGCGCGCGCTTCTGCTTCGCGAGCTCATCTTTCCCAGCCTTGTCGCCCTGCGCTATGCGATCGTTCATTCACCCCGATTTTACAGCCGCGCCTCTATGGACGGCCCTTGACAGGGGTCAACTTTTCGAGCGCAGGCGCGGCTGGCGCGAGGAAGTGCAGGTTCAACCTCGCTTTCGCATGCTTCGGATCGAAGAGGAGCGCCGTCTCATACTCCCGCCGCGCCTCCGGAATACGCCCGGCGAGCTGATAGGCGTAACCAAGGTTGTTATGTCCTCGCGCATTCCAGGGTGCCAGCTCGACGCTCGACTCCCACAGCGCGATCTCGCTGCGATAGTCAAGCTG
>CAYOVM010000372.1:0-2318 GCA_964407355.1 uncultured Enterobacteriaceae bacterium | reverse complement strand
GGCGGGGATATCTGGTTCGTGTCCAAGCGGCTCGCCGACGAGGTTCGGGCATACCTGATCGCCATGGATTCGGTGGAGGACGGGATTCCTCGCGACAACCAGCGGCTTTTCGATACCTGGCAGGAATATGGGGCAGCTATTCCCAATCCGAAAACCGGCGGTGCCGTATGGGACGTGACGGTGATCGGACCTGACTACGAGCATCCGTTGACGGTTCTGCGCTTTCCGTTATCGGTGTTGTTCGAGCGAGCGGAGCTCTATCCGGCGGCGATGCAGGGGCGAGTCGACATCAAGGAACGTAACCCCGATAAGGAAAAAGGAGACGAGGGGATGCACGAGACCGTTCAGGAAGCACGCGCGGTCGAGGAGTATCTGGAGGCGGTAGAAGAGCGAACGCAGCCTCAGGCGGACGTGGCGGCGCAAAATTCGGAGCGTTCCGCGCCGATGCTGCGTGCCGCTGTAGAGCCGGCATGGCTCGGAGTCGCGGGCGGCACCCTAAAGAGCGGCGCCGGAGCGCCCGAAGGCGCCTTGCGGTTCATGGGCTGGGTGCAGGAGGGACTGGGGAGCGGACGGCTGCGGTTCAACGAATCCGGCGCGTTAGTGCATTTCGTGCCGGAGGGCATGCTCCTGGTCTCGCCGCGCATCTTCCGGGAGTTCGCAAAGGTCCACGGCGAGGATGGCAGAGGCACCTCCTCCGCTGCCGACGAAGCAGCTCAGCAGGGAAAGGGCATCCAGCGGCAGCTCCTGCGCGCAGGCTGGCATGTCCAAGCCGACAAAGGCGTCAACATCCTGACTTACCACGTAGTCCGGGGAGGGCGGCCCATCTCGCAACTCTCTGGCGTGGTGATTGGGGACCCTGCGCGGTTCGTGAACCCCGTTCCACCTGCGAACCCGGTGCTGGTGCGAACGGCTCCGGCCCAAAAAGAGCGTTCGCCTTGACCTATCCACTCGAGGCGCGGCTCCGCCCGGCTTACGAACTATGCTCCGCGGCGGTCGCCTCCGTCTGCGGCATCGCCGTAAGCGTGAGCCCAACCACGTTCCTCCTCCCGCAAGCGGTGGCATGGACGCTCGGGGCGATCTTTCTCTTGCTCGCAGCAGCGCGGGCTGCGCAAGGGTGCCAGGTCATACGCTACCGCTGGAACCTCCGCATCCAGCGCCGCTATGTAGTGAATTCCGAGGAGATCCCATGGTCGGACGACCGATTGTTTGTCGGAAGAGGCTTCCGCTGGGATCAACGGCACACCCAGCGGCTGCACGAAGCGAGGCTGCCTCTCAACCAGGCGTTGTTGACGCCCGGGATATTCGCCCCTACTGCGCGTCTCTTGCGCAGTTCGCCAGCCGCAATCGAGAACCTAAGCGGCGATCCGGCGCTCCATGGCGTCGAGCCGATTGAGTCAGATATCTGGATGGATATCAGCGATCGGGTCGGGCACACGCTGGTGCTCGGTACGACGCGGGTCGGGAAAACACGGCTGGCGGAGCTTCTCATTGCCCAGGACATTCGCCGGGGCGAGGTCGTGATCGTTTTCGATCCGAAAGGCGACCTCGATCTCCTGCGGCGCATGTACGCGGAAGCGAAGAGGGCCGGGCGGCTGGGTCAGTTCTTCATGTTCCATCTCGGCCATCCCGGGCTCTCGGCCCGGTACAACCCGGTGGGAAGCTTCTCGCGGATCACCGAAGTCGCCACCAGGATCGCCGGCCAGCTGCCTTCCGAGGGCCAGTCGGCAGCATTCAAGGAATTCGTATGGCGATTCGTGAACGTCATGGCGCGCGCATTAGTGGCGCTCGGCCGCAAGCCCGACTACGAGCAGATCAATCGCTACGCCTCGAACGTCGAACCTCTGTTGATCGATTACTTCGAGCACTGGCTTGACCGCGAACCGGCCGCGGCCGGGTGGCGCGAGGAGCTGGAGTCGATGGCGATCGACAAGAAGAGCCTCGACAAGGGCCTGCAAACGCGAGGATTCCGTGCCGTCACCCTGGTCGAGTATGCGCGGCGAAAGAAACTCTACGATCCGATCGCGCATGCGCTCGCTTCGACGCTCAACTACGAGAAGAGTTACTTCGACAAGCTGGTCGCCTCGCTCCTGCCCCTCATGGAAAAGCTCACGACCGGCCGGACAGCGTCCCTCTTGTCGCCTGCCTATGACGATATGAGCGACTGGCGGCCGGTCTTCGACTGGACGTCCGTGATCCACCTGGGCGGGATCGTGTACATCGGGCTTGATGCCCTGTCCGATTACGAAGTCGCCGCCGCGGTCGGCAACTCGATGTTTGCGGATCTGACCAGTGTCGCGGGCAGTCTCTACAAGTTCGGC
>CAYOVM010000371.1:0-2360 GCA_964407355.1 uncultured Enterobacteriaceae bacterium | reverse complement strand
TTCTCCGCGCTCTTCAGCGCCTCGAGGAGGCGGAGGGCGTCCTCGCCGGCCCATTGCGCAACCACGCGCGAAGGGCCGCCGCCGACGCCGTCGTCCGGGCCCTTGAAGTTGCAGTGCAGGTGGCCGAAGCTCGTGCCGCCCGCGTTCTTCGATTGCCAGACCTCCCAGCGATCGCAGGCGCCGGCGTCGTCGAAGGTCACGAACCAGTAGTGCTCCGCGATGGCGCCGATGAACGGCAGCGTCGCGCAGCGCAGCTCGACCCGCACTAGATCACACCCAGCGTCTTGAGCTCCGCCTTGACGTAGGCGTAGAAGATCGGCGCGGCGACCAGGCCCGGCACGCCGAAGGCCGCCTCCATCACCAGCATCGCGCACAGCAGCTCCCACGCGGAGGCCTTGATCTCCTGGCCGACGATGCGGGCGTTCAGGAAGTACTCGAGCTTGTGCACCACCATGAGGAAGACCAGCGAGCCGACGGCGGTGGAGAACGCGTGCGACAGGCTGACGATGACGATGACGGTGTTCGAGATCAGGTTGCCGATGACCGGCAGCAGGCCCGCGAAGAAAGTGACCGCGATCATGGTCTTGGTGAGCGGCAGCTGCACGCCGAGGAGCGGCAGGACCACCGCGAGGTACAGGGCGGTGAGCGTGGTGTTGACCGCCGAGATCTTCACCTGCGCGAACACCACGCTGCGGAAGGAGTGCGCGAGCACGGAGAGGCGCGCCTCGACCTCCTCCACCAGCGGGGTCGCCTTGTCGCCGCCGCGCGCTTCGCGCAGGCATACCATCGCGCCTATCGCCATCCCGAGCAGGACGTGCACGAGCGACACGCCGACCGACCGGCCGAGCATCTGCATTTCTCTCGCGTGCTCCCGCATCCAGCCGACGAGCATCTCGCGCACCGCCTCGGCGTCCTCGGGAAGCTGCATGCGGATCCATTCCGGCAGCGAGGCGCGCGAGGCGTCGATGATGTCCGCCATGCGCGCGAGCAGGTTCGCCGGGCTCGCTCCCTCGCTGCGGAAGAACGCCACCGCGAGCAGCGCGCCGGCGACGAGCGCGCCGATCACGAGCGCCGCCACCAGCCCGACGGTCATCAGCCGGGCGCGGCTGCCGCGCATGCCGAACGAGATGCGCGGCGCCACCGCATGCACCAGCTCGTGCACCAGCAGCCCGGCGAGCAGCGCCGCCACGAGCTGAAGGTGCAGCGTGAGCAGCAGCCCCGCGGCCACGGCGGCGATCGCGCCGTAGCGCTCCCAGTTTTTCCTCAGAACCCCGCGCTCCCCTTCGCCCATGAAGGGCGAAGAATAACCTTACTTACCGGTCCAGGCGCGCGTACGCGATCGGCAGCGCGATTCCCAGGACGATCACCGCCACCGCGAATTTCGCCGAGACCAGCGCGAGCAGGACGAGCGGCGCGAACAGGAACAGCGCCGCGAAGCCCCACGGGACGCGCGGCATCGCGCCGAGATCCGCCTTCAGCTTCCTCGCGAGCCACGCCCTGATCGGGCCGCGCGGCGGCGCCGAGCGGTGGTAAGCCCGCGCGAGCGCCCGGCCCTCGAGCCAGGAGAAGAACACGTAAAGCTCCACGAACAGGCTCCCGACCAGGACGACCGGCGCGCACACGACCGCGAGCAGCACGAGGAACGAGGAGCGTGCCCCGCCGACGTAGACGATGCTCGCCGCGGTGCAGGCGACGCTCGTCGCCAGGAACAGCAGGATCGCCGGCGCCACCAGGCGCATGCGCCGCGTCACGTAGTGGCGGAAGACATCGCTTCCCTGCAGCCGCCCCGCGAGATTGCGCCCTTCCACCAGCGTCTCGAGCCCCAGAAACCGCCCGATGCCCGGCTGCTCCGCCGCCGGCTCCTTGCGCACAGTGCTTGCCATGGCGCCTCCCTTGTCCCAGGAGTCCAGCATACGAAACCCCGCGCCGAACGCTGAGGCACTATTTCCGCCTTTTGTCACCCCCCGCCTCGCACGGCGATTGCTTCCTGCCCGAGATGCCTCTGAACGTCGTATTCGGCCGGCCTTACGGCGCGCCTTACCGGTCCGCGCTGTACAACCGCCTGACCTTCCGGGGGTCCGCGTTGTTCGCCGACGATCACCCGGATCCGATCGCGCGCCACGAGCGTCATCACTGGACGCCGACCGGCGCGGAGGCCACAGACGTCTACTACTCGCGGCTGGACATCGCCGGGCCGCTTTGCCTGCAGTTCAGGCGAAAAGCCGCGGAGGTCAACTACGGACCCTACTCTGCGTTCTCGGCGGTCGATGGCGTCGGGTACGTGGAAGGCGTGGTGTTCGCCTTCGACGATGTCCAGCATAACGACTGGTACTGCACCGAGGATCGCCAGCACTGGGATA
>CAYOVM010000370.1:0-2371 GCA_964407355.1 uncultured Enterobacteriaceae bacterium | reverse complement strand
CTCGATGCCGGGATAGCGCGGGTTCGCGGTCACGCCGAAGATCACCACGCGCAAGTTGACGCCGATCTGCGGCGCGGCGAGGCCGGCGCCGTCGAGGTGCGCCATGGTGTCGCGCATGTCCGTAAGCAGGCTCTGCAGCTCCGGGGTTCCGAACCGAGCTACTTCTTTCGACACCTGGAGCAGGCGAGGATCGCCCATACGCAGGACTTCGCGAATCATTTCTTGCAGAGCGCCTCGATGATGCGGCGCACCCGTCCCATCGATTCGTCGAGGACCGCGGAGATGCGCTCGAGCGGGATGGCGTGCTCGCTCTCGGCGCGGCCGGCGGCGAAGTTGGCGACCACGTTGATCGCGGCGTACTCGAGGCTGATCTCGCGCGCGAGCGCCGCTTCCGGCATTCCGGTCATGCCGACGACGTCGGCGCCGTCGCGCTCCAGGCGGGTGATCTCGGCGGCGGTCTCGAGCCGGGGGCCCTGCGTCGCCGCGTAAACGCCTTTCTCCACGATTTTCTCCTTGCACGCCGCGGCCGCTTTCAGAAGCTTGGCGCGCAGCTCGTTCGAGTAGGGCTCGGTGAAATCGATATGGTTCACCGGTGCGCCCGAGCCTTCGAAGAAAGTCGACGGCCGGCCCCAGGTGTAGTCGATGATCTGGTGCGGCAGCACCAGCACGCCCGGGCCGAGGTCCCTGCGGATCCCGCCCACGGAGGCGACCGAGACCACGGAGCGCGCGCCCGAATCCTTGAGCGCCCAGAGGTTGGCCCGGTAGTTCACCTGGTGCGGAGCGATGGTGTGGCCGTAGCCGTGGCGGGCGAGAAACACCACCTCGCAGTCCATGATGCGCCCGAGAATCAACGCGCCCGAAGGCTCCCCGTACGGGGTGCGCACCACCTTGCGCTGCGTGACTTCCATGTTGCCGAGCTTCGAGAGCCCGGTGCCGCCGATGATCGCGAGCATGCTCAGCGGCCGCGCATGGCGCGGATCTCGGGAAGATTGCGCCAGTAGCCTTTCGCGTCCATGCCGCAGCCGAAAACGAAGCGGTCGGGAATCTTCAGGCCGACGAAGTCGGCCGCGATCGGTTTCTTCTTGTCCAGGGTCTTCTCCACCAGCACTGCGCAATGAAAATCGTCCGCGCCGAGCTCGAGCAGCCCGTCCTTGATCGCGCGCATGGTCTCGCCGTGGTCCAGGATATCGTCGAGGACGAGGACCGTGCGTCCCCTCACCTCGCGCGGCTTGACCTTCCACTCGACGCCGGCGCCCTGCGTCGCGGCGCCGTAGCGCGATGCGTGGATGTAGTCGAAATCGAGCGGGAAGCGAAGCCGCGGCAGGAGCTGCCCGGCGAACACCACGGCGCCGCCCATCACGGCGAGCACCAGCGGATATCTCCGGGCGAGGCGCTTCTCGATCTCGGCGGCGACGCGGCTGACGGCGCCCTGGACCTCCTCCGCGCTCGCCACCAGATCCGAGTCTTCGAGGAAGGCCCAGGCTTTCTCGGGCTCGGGCATGCCGAAAGTTTATCCGACCCCGAAGCAAGCGCAAAAAAAATCAGCGCGCCTTCAGGAAGCGGCGGAAGTCCTCGCCGATCTCGGGATGGCGCAGGCCGAGCTCCACCGTGGCCTGCAGATAGCCCAGCTTGGAGCCGCAGTCGAAACGCCGGCCCGGCAGGCGCACGGCGAGCACGCGCTCGTGCGAGAGCAGCCTGGAGACCGCGTCGGTGAGCTGGATCTCGCCGCCCGCGCCGGGCGTCACGTCGTTCAGCAGATCGAAGATGCGCGGCGTCAGCACGTAGCGGCCGATCACCGCGAGGTTCGACGGCGCCTCGGCGGGCCTGGGCTTCTCGACGATGCTGTGGATGCGCGCGAGGTCGCCCTGCATCTTGTCGATGGTGACGATGCCGTAGCTTTGGGTCTGGTCGCGCGGCACCTCCTCGACGCCGAGGAGCGACGAGCCCTCGCGGGCGAACACCTCGGCCATGCGCGCCATCGCCGGCGGCTGCGAATCCATCAGGTCGTCCGCCAGCACCACCGCGAAGGGCTCGTAGCCGACGACCGGCTGCGCGCACAGCACGGCGTGGCCCAGGCCGAGCGGCTCCGCCTGCCGTATGTAGATGCAGCGCACGCCCTCGGGCAGCACCGAGCGCACCATGTCGAGCAGCACGTTCTTGCCCTTTCTCTCGAGCTCGGTCTCGAGCTCGTAGGCCTTGTCGAAATGGTCCTCGATGGCGCGCTTGTTGCGCCCGGTGACGAAGATCATCTCGGTGATCCCGGCCGCCGCCGCCTCCTCGACCGCGTACTGGATCAGCGGCTTGTCGACGATCGGGAGCATCTCCTTCGGGCTCGCCTTGGTCACCGGCAGGAACCGGCTGCCGAGGCCGG
>CAYOVM010000369.1:0-2383 GCA_964407355.1 uncultured Enterobacteriaceae bacterium | reverse complement strand
TCGCGCGAAAAGCCGGAGCGGATATCCGCCATTCCTTCGCGGAACCACGCCTTGACGCTGCCTTGCCGCATGCGACGCGCGGCTCCGAGCAAGCTGCGCCCGCCTCGGCCCAAGGCTCGCACGCTGCGCTGACCGAGAACGCGCGCGGTACGGCCGAAACCAAGGCGGCGCGCGGCGCGCAGCCCGCGCCCGACGCGGCCGGCCACGCGCCCTCCGGCGCCGGCAATGCTCCGCACGGTGCCTCGCGCGCTGCGCAGCGCTCCCCGGCCGAAAATCCGCGCGCCCGCCAGCACCCGCGCCCCGCGGCCGCCGCCCGACATTCGCGCCGCGAGACGGCTGCCGCGGACCGCCTGGCCCAGCAGGCTGCGCTGGCCGAGCTGTCTTGCGAAGCCGACCCCGCCGCCTGCTTTGGCGATCGCGCCCTGCATCTGGCGTCCGCCGACCTGGGCGAGCTTGCCCATCCCCGCCTGCAGCAAAGCGTTGCCGGTGTTGGACGCGTCCTGAGTCATCGCGTCGGCATGCTCGACGAGCTGGTCGGCGGTTTTGGCGGTGCCCGCCATGTACAAGTCCTTGAGGAACACCAGCGCCTGCAGGCCCGCCGCCACGAGCCCCACGTAGAAGGTCCACCCGCCCACTGTGGTCATGACGGTGGTGCAGAAAGCGATCACCGGGCCCGTGACCGGCGCGGCGGCGCCCACGGTGACCACGGAGAGGGCCACCATCGCCGCGATGATCAGCCCTGCCAGCGCGGTGATGGAGCCCAGGATGATCGTCAGACCGAGCGCGACGTCGGCCGCCGCCTTGAGCAGCCCGCCCCATGACGGCTCGCGCACGAAACCGGCGACGCCGTTGGCGATCATGTTGAGCCCGCCGATGACGCCCGCCAGCGTGCTGCGCGGGTCGATCAACGCCTTGGCGAGCTTTACCCCGCCCTTGCCGACGTCCGCCCAGGTGATTTTCCCCACGCCGCCGAACAAGTTCTTGCCGACGATGCGCAGCGCCCGCATGCGCTTTTCGCCGGCCGACAATTTGGAAAAATCCTCGTCGACGCTGCCGGCGGCGACGTTCAGCGCTTCTTTATAGCGCTCGTCCTCGGCCAGCATCGCCTTGCGGCGCTCTTCCTCCGTGGGCTCTTCCTCGCCCGTGAGCCAGCCCAGGCCTTTGCCCAAATTGATCGGAGGGGGTTTCGGCGCCGCGCCGGGTCCGGCCGCCGCTTCCGTGTCCCCGGCCTGCGCTTCCAGGTCCCCGCCCGCCGCCTCCGTGTCCCCGGCTTCCAGCATTTCGTCGGCGCTTTCGGTTTCCGGGATCGCCTCCGGCTCGGCGGTTTCCTCCCCGGCCCCTTCCGCCTCCGCCGGAAGCTCGCCCGCGTCGGCGGGTTCCGGAACCGCCGGCACGCCGCGCAGGGCGCTCGCGTGGCTCGCCTGGATCTCGTGCAGCTGCGATTCGATCTGCTGAGAGCGCTCCATCAACCCGTCGGCGTGGGCGCTCAGCGCGTCGGCTTCCGTCTGCAGCTTCGCCGGACCTTCGGCGAGGGCTTTCAATTCCGCCGACGCGGCGGTATTGCGTCCTTGCAGCTCGCCAAGACGCGCATCGTTTTCGTCGACAAAGGACCGCGCGGCGTCGATCTTGGCTTTTGCCGCGCTGTTTTGCTGCTTGGCGTGCGCCGCGTCCTGCCCCAGCTGCCCGGCCGCCTGGCCGGCCTGCGCCACCGCGTCGTCGACTCGGGCGATGTCGGCGCTCACCTTGCCCAGCTTGCCGGACTGCTCCCGCGCCTTTGCCGCGGCGTCAGGATCGTCTCGCGGGACATTGGCGTCGCTTTTGGCGACGAGATCGCTCGCTTCCCCCGCCATGGGCTGCGAGCGAGCGCGCTCCTGCCGGGCGCGCGCTTCGCCTTCGGGCGCGCGCGACGCGACGTTTGCCGCCTTTGCCTCCGAGGCTTGCAGCGCGGCCGGCCCCTGGTCGACGACGCCGCGCCGGGCCGTGTTTTGCTCCTGCGCTTTGGTGAGAGCGCTGTCCGAGTCTTCTACGTTCGTGCTTACCAGCTTGATATTGGTGCGGAGCAGTTGCGCGTTCGTGCGCATTTCCGCCGCCTGCTGCCGCAGCGCGAATGCCTGAGTGCGTAACATTTGCGCCTGCTCCGCGAGCTGGGCCACCACGTCGTCCGCGGATGGATCGGGCGGCAAAGGCTGCCCGCCGGCATCGACCGGCGCGACCGGTTCGGGCACGCGCACCGCCGGCGGCGCGGCGGCTATTTGGCCGCCGCTTTGGGCGGCGGCGGGCAAGGAAGGCGAAGCTTGCGGAGCGACCGGGGCCGCGTCCGCCTCGTCCGATGAAATCTTCGCGGCCGCCGCCTTGACCGCCGCCGTTGTCGCGGCCGGCGCGA
>CAYOVM010000368.1:0-2384 GCA_964407355.1 uncultured Enterobacteriaceae bacterium | reverse complement strand
GAAAAAAAAGGGCGCCCGAAGGCGCCCTTTAACCATTGACCCCGGCCATCTCGGCTGGGCCACAAGGAGCCCGCAGGCAGTTTCGCCATCGGGCGTTCGACCTGGCCTTTCCCCGTTTTTCGGCCATCATGGACGAACGCTTATAGTGTCCGCGCGCGCGCGCTCGGAGCCAAGTCAAGCTTTGCAAGGCCCGTAAAGGTTTGTAAACAGGCGCTACGAGGGCAGAAACTCGCCGGGGTCGACGGGCACGGCGCCGAAATTCAGCGTACGCCGGATCCGGTAGGGCTCCTCGGCGGACATCTTGGGCTCGCGCGCGAGGTCGAGGATCTTGTGGGGCCACATCGGGTTGCCGGCCGGGTCGGTCACGAGCATCACTCGCGGCTTGAGCCGCTTCACCGGGTGCTGCGCGGTGACGATGCCGATCTCGCCGCTGTTGAGCTCCACCGGGCAGCCGACGGGAAAGACGCCGAAGCACCTGCAGAATTCCTCGACGAGGGTGCTGTGATACGCGCTGCCGCGCTGCTTGTAGAGCACGGCGTAGGCCTGGGTTACTGAAAGCTGCACGGGAAAGGGCCGCGGCGTGGTCATCGCGTCGAAGGAGTCCACGATCGCCGCCATCGAGCCGATGAGGCCGATCTCGTCGCGCCGCAGGCCCTTCGGATAGCCGCTGCCGTCCTGGCGCTCGTGGTGCAGCGCCGCCAGCTCCGCGACGCGCGGCGGCAGGCCCTTGCAGCCCTGAAGCATGTCCCCGATGTGGTCCACGTGCGTTCTCGCGAGCTCCATCTCGCGTCCGGAGTAAGGTCCGGGCTTCTCCAGCAGCGCCGCGGGCAGGCGCAGCTTGCCGACGTCCTGCAGCAAGCCGACCAGCCCCATCAGCTCGAGCTGCTCGCGCGAATGCCCGAGGTACCTGCCGAAGACGATCATGTAGATCGAGCAGTTGAGCGCCCGCATGCGAAGGCGCGGACCTTTCGTCGCCAGCTGGCTGACGAGGGTGAGCGCGTCGGGCATTTCCACCAGGCTGTCGGTCATGGTCGCGATCGCGTCGGTAAGGACGCGGCCGTCCATCTCCGCCTCGACGCGCAACGCCCGATAAGCCTCCTCGACCGCCGCGCCGCCCGAGGCGTGGGCCGAGCGCGCGCGCGGAAACTCGCTCTCGATGTTCTTCGCGACGCGGTAGTTGACGGTTCCGTGAAGAGTGAACCCCGCTGCGGAGGCGTTCGCGGGCTGGCGCACGGCGCCGGGCTCGCCCGAGTCCGGGCCGCGCTCGGGATCGATGTAGACGGCGCTGCAACACTGTCGCAACACGTCGAGCTGCGCCTCGGTCTTCAGGAAGAAGCCCTGGAACGCGAAGGGCGTCTCGGCCCATGGCCGGTCGAGCTCGGCTATGTACATGCCGAACGCCAGGTTCTCTATGGAGACGCGTTTTTTCACAGGCCCCCGCCCCCGGGGACTGCGTTAAGGAAAGCAAAATTGTGCCCCCCGCTCCACCGGGCCGGTGTCAGGGTTTGTCATGGTTGGAAGAGCGAAGTTACGGCGTCAAAAAAAGGGCTTATTCAGTCGCATCGACCTTGCGATCCGACTCCGCGAACACCCACGCAAAGGCGAATCCGGCCATCACGCTGTGGCTTTGCTTGACGAGCGGGCTGTTCTCGAAGGTCGCCCCCTTCAGGCTGTCGTAGCGCACGAACCCGCCCATCCAGAGCCTGCCCATGCGCCGCGATAGCGTGGCGAGGCCGACCGCGCCCGAGTAGCCGCCGCCCGCCTCGTACGCCGGACGCTGCGCCGTCGCGAACTGCGGATCCACGCCGTAGAAATACCGGTGATATTCGCGCGTGCCGAAGAGCGGCCCGGCCTGCAGGCCGACGTTCCATCTCCCACCGAACGCCTCCGGACGCAGGCTCATGTTGAGGTGGGGATAAAGCACGTATCCCGCCCGCCGCACGTGCTGGAAATCCGTCGCGATCACGGCGCGCAGCGGCAGCCGCAGATCCAGGCGCGAGTCCCTTGACGGGTCGCGCGCCAGCATGAAGTTGAGCTGCGGACCGGCTTCGAGCGTCGGATCGAGGTCGCTCATGCCTTGCCGGGCCTGGTTTTTCGAGCTGTCGACCGGCGGGGTCGCATAGGCGCTGAAATCGAGCTCGACGCGCTGCGACTCGAGCAGCACCGCGCGCGCTCCCTGGCGATCCACCCGCACCCGTTCTCCGCGATAGATGAGGTAGGGAAACGGATATACGTAGCTGCGGCTCTCGGCTGCGCCGCGGTAGTCCGGCAGGCGCAGCGCGGTGGCCCCCAGCCCGAATTCCCACAGCGGGCGCGGCTCGGCGTGGCCGTGCAACGGCGTGAGCGCCGCGCAGCCGAGCAGCACCAGCAAATAACGCCTCATT
>CAYOVM010000367.1:0-2402 GCA_964407355.1 uncultured Enterobacteriaceae bacterium | reverse complement strand
GGCGACATCATCTGCACCGGCACACCCCCGGGCGTCGGCCTCGGCGTCAAGCCGACCCCGGTGTTCCTGAAGCCGGGCGACGTGATGACGCTCGGAATCCAGGGGCTGGGCGAGCAGCGGCAGAAGGTCGTGCCGTACTCGGGCTAGGACCTCGACCTCAGTAGGTCATGCTGGCGGCGTTGAGGATGCCCGCCGCCAGCGAGGTTGCGCCGAGAAAAATCCCGGAGGCCATCCTGCCCTCCGGGATATGCCGCCCGATGTCCGGCACCAGCAGCCGGATCGCGAAATACGCCAGCAGCTGGACCACGAGGGCGATCGCCGCCCAAAGCGCCATGTCCACCAGGTTCACGCTGTGGATGACGGCGCTCGCGAGCGGCAGGGTGAAACCGATCAGGCTGCCGGAGAGGCTCGCCGCGGCGGCGGCGTTGCCTTCCCGGATGAGGGCGATCTCGCGATACGGCGTGACGTGCACGTAGATCGCGAGGAACGCGGCGACGAAAACCAGCGACAGCCCGAAATAGACCAGGAAATCGTCGAATCCGGCGAGCGAGAGCTTGATGAAATCCATGCGGGCTCCTAGCTGAAGTAGTGGGGGATGAAGCGGCTCGTGTTGCGCGTGATCGGGCTGTCGTCTTCCCGGATCCCGATTCCCGCGGCCTCGTCGCCGACGATCCAGGAGCCGATGACGGGATAGCGTCCTTCGAACTCGGGCAGCGGCGCGAGCCCCTGATAGACGAAGCCCTCCTGCCCGTAGGCTCCGGGCTGCTCCAGAATCCCGGGACGGCCGCCGAACCTTCTGCGCAAAGTTACGTTCGCCCCCTCGCGCGCCAGCAGCGGCTTCTTCGCGTACTCACCCGCGAGCGGGCTCTCGTCGAAGTAGGCGGGCAGCAGGTTCGGGTGGCCGTCGTTCAGCTCCCATAGCACGACGAGGAGCGCCTTGTTCGAGAGCAGCATCTTCCACGGCGGCTCGATCCATGCGGTCGGATCGGCGGCGAGATGGGCGCCGAACTTCTCGCGCACCAGCCATTCCCAGGGATAAAGCTTGAAGAGCGCCTCCACCGCCTCGTCCTCCAGGTCGACGAAACGCTTGCCGTTCCAGCCGAGATCCTCGATGAACAGGGGCCGCGCATCCCAGCCGGCCTGCAGCGCGCAATCGCGCAGGTACTCGACGTTGGCCTGGTCCTCCGCGCTGTCGCGCACGCAGGCGAAGTGCAGGACGTTCCTGTTCCAGGAGGCCTTGATGGCTTTCCAGCGCTCGATGAGCTTCTCATGGATCGAGTTGAATTGGTCTGCCTCCCCGCGGGTTTCTTCGAGCCAGCGCCACTGCACCACGCTCGCTTCCAGGAGCGCGGTCGGCGTGTCGGCGTTGTACTCGAGGAGCTTGGGCTCGCCACGGCCGTCCCAGCTGAGATCGAAGCGCCCGTAGAGCGAGGGCTCGGAGCGCCGCCAGGACTGGGCGACGAAATCGTGGAAGGCGGCCGGTATGGCGAATTCCTCGAAGCGCCGGCTGCGCACGACCTCTTCTGCGGCCTTCATGCACAAGGCATGCAACTCGTTCGTGACCTCTTCGAGCCGGTCGATCTGGGCCGCGTCGAAGGCGTAGCACGCGCTTTCGTCCCAGTACACGCCGCCCATGGAATGGAAGCCGAAGCCGTCCTCTTCGCAGCGCCGTCGCCAGTCGGGGCGCGGGCTTTCCGTCTCGCGGCGCACTAGCTTCCTGTAAAGAAAGAGCGCGAGGTGGAGCCGAAGCCCCCGCGCGTCGCCGTGCCGCGCTCGCTCCTGAAGGCCTCGATCGCATTCGGGCTCGGCTTCGGCTGGCCGCTGCCATAAGAGCTGCCGTAGTAGCCGGGGCCGTAGTACCAGCTTCGCGAATGCTGGCTGCCGGTGGCGGGCTGGCACTGGTCCGCCGTCTGCCAGTCTCGCTGGCAATCGGCGAGCGAGGTGTACACGTCGCGCTGCGGCGTCGGTTCGCCGCAGCCCGACAGTGAGCCCGCAAGCACGAGAGTAATCGCGGCGCTGCGTTTCCTGCGTTGCCGCATGACGGCGGCTCCCTCTCTGCACCCTGTAACGCACAGTGTAATGCCATTGGAGTAAGCTCGATCGCCGGATCCCCGAGGTGCATTCCCCATGAACAAACGAGCCGATATTCAAGCGAATCTGGAGGCGTCCGCGTTCTGGATGCCGTACACCGCGAACCGCCAGTTCAGGAAGGCGCCGCGGATGCTCGTGCGGGCCGAGGGCATGCACTACTGGTCCGACGACGGCCGCCAGATCCTGGACGGCTGCGCGGGACTGTGGTGCGTGAATGCCGGCCACTGCCGGCCGAAGATCGTCGAGGCGGTGCGCCGGCAGGTGGGCGAGATGGACTTCGCGCCCACCTTCCAGATGGGCCATCCCATCGC
>CAYOVM010000366.1:0-2430 GCA_964407355.1 uncultured Enterobacteriaceae bacterium | reverse complement strand
CCGCTGTCGGCGAGGAACTCGCGCTGCGCGTGGTTCTCGACGCCCTTCGCCGCGACCTCGAAGTTCAGGCCGCGCGCGAGGGCGATAAGAGCCCTCGCGATGCCGGCGCGCTCATTGTCGCTCGGGACGCCGGCGATCAGCTGCCGGTCGATGCACACGGCGCCGACGCGCAGGTGCTGCAGCAGCGGCAGCGAGGCGTAGCCGGTGCCGAAATCGTCCACGCCGAGGCGCGCGCCGGCCGCCACCACGCCCCTCATCGCGTCCTCGAGCGCTTCCGGAATCGCCCGCACCGCGGTCTCGGGCAGCTCGATCAGCAGCGCGTCGCCCGGCAGGCCGCTCGCGGCGAGGGCTTCGCGCACCTGCTGCGCGAGGCTGCCGTGGCGCAGCTGGCGCGCGGTGACGTTGACGATCACGGTCAGGGGCCGGATGCCGGCCTCGAGCCAGCGCTTGCCCTGCGCGCAGGCCTCGCGCAGCACCCAGGCGCCGATCGGCACGAGAAGGCCGGTCTCGTCGGCGAGCGGGAGGAAGGATTCGGGCGAGAGCACGCCGAGCCGCGGATGGTTCCAGCGCAGCAGCGCCTCGGCGCCCACCACCTGGCGGGTGGCGACGTCGACGCGCGGCTGGTAGACGAGGAAGAGCTCGCCGCGCTCGAGGCCCGAGCGCAGCTCGTCGGCGAGCGCCGCTGCGGCGGCGGCGTCCTGTCCCAGCGCGGCGGAGAAGAACTGGTAGCCGTTGCGGCCGCTCTCCTTCGCGCGGTACATCGCGGTGTCGGCGAGGCGCATCAGCGTGGAGACATCGTCGCCGTCGAGGGGCACGCAGGCGATGCCGATGCTGCCGCCGGAAACGAGCTCGTGCTCGCCGACGCGGTAGGTGGAGTGCAGCTCGTGGAGCAGCTTCTGCGCCACCGCCGCGGCCTCGCGCGGATCGGCGATGTCCTGCATCAGGACGCAGAATTCGTCGCCGCCGATGCGCGCCACGAAGTCGTCGCCGCGGACCGCGGCGCGCAGCCGCGCGGCGATCGCCTTCAGGAGGCCGTCGCCCACCTCGTGGCCGAGCCGGTCGTTGATCTGCTTGAAGTTGTCCAGGTCGAGAAACAGGAAGGCGGCGTTCTTGCCGTGGCGCTTGGCGTGCGCCACCGCTTCCCGCGCGCGCTCGGCGAACATGGCCCGGTTGGGCAGCCCGGTGAGCG
Source organism: uncultured Enterobacteriaceae bacterium (assembly GCA_964407355.1). GTDB lineage: Bacteria > Pseudomonadota > Gammaproteobacteria > Burkholderiales > SG8-39 > SCGC-AG-212-J23. The sequence continues at coordinate 1,241 of CAYOVM010000366.1, read as the reverse complement.
CGTCGTGGTGGGCGAGGAACTCGAGGCGCTGGGCATCCTGCTGCAGCTGGATCGCGGCGAAGCGCAGGTCTTCCTGCGCGCGCTTGAGCGCGGTCACGTCGTTGCCGAGCATGTAGAAGCCCTGCACCGCGCCGTCGCGGCCGAGCTGCGGCACGCACGAGATCTGCAGGGTGCGGCGGCGTCCGCCTTCGGCGGTGGCGAACTCGAACTCCACCTCCTCGCCGGCGAGCACGCGCTCGATGTTCTCGCGCATCCGGCCATAGGCTTCGTCGCCGAATACCTCGGCGACGGTGCGTCCGGCCATCTCCTCGTGGGCGATGCCGAACCAGTCGGTGTAGGTCTGGTTGCTGAAGCGGTAGCGCTGCTCGCGATCGACGTAGGAGATGAGCGCCGGGATGTTGTTCGCGACCAGCAGCAGGCGCTCCTCGCTGTCTCGCGCGGTCTCCTCGGCGGCGGCGATGCGCCGCAGCGCGCGCTGCGTCATCAGCACCGCCAGGATCACGAGCGAGACGCCCGCGGCGAGCAGCAGGTGGACCAGCAGGTCCTGGGGCCACGCCTTGCCGGCGGCGACGTAGTCGTGCGCCGCGGAAAACAGCTCACGGCCGGCGACGAGCAGCACCGCGAGCGCACCCGCGATGATGGCGAGCGGCCCTGCGAGGGGCAGGGGCAGGAGGCGCCGGCGCCGGCGGTCGGTGCGCGGATTGTTCATCTGGGCCTGTGGAGCAAGCCATGTATCTTGAGCCGCCCGGCAGCGGCGGGCAATGCTCTTGTAGGCGCACGAACCACATTTCGCACACTCGTGGAGGGCGCTGTAGCCGAACCACGTACGCCCTGTAGTACGCCGATGTAACGAGTTCCCTACGCAATGCGATAATCGAGCTTTCGCGGAGGCAGAAGAGAACAGAAATGACTTACGTCGTCACCGAAGACTGCATCAAGTGCAAATACATGGACTGCGTGGAAGTGTGCCCCGTGGACTGCTTCTACGAGGGCGACAACATGCTCGTCATCCATCCCGACGAGTGCATCGACTGCGGCGTGTGCGAGCCGGAGTGCCCGCCCAAGGCGATCCTGCCCGACTCGGACGGCAAGGCCGAGCGCTGGCTGAAGCTGAACGCCGAGCAGTCGGTGAAATGGCCGAACATCACCCGCAAGGGCACGCCGCCGCCCGATGCCGACGCGCACAAGGACGAGCCGGGCAAGTTCGAGAAGTACTTCAGCCCGGAGCCGGGCAAGGGCGA
>CAYOVM010000365.1:0-2459 GCA_964407355.1 uncultured Enterobacteriaceae bacterium | reverse complement strand
GCGCCCAGGCGTTCTCCAGCCCTTCCTCGCGGATGAGCAGCAGCGCCTCGTGCAGCGCGAACAGCGAATTGGTGGGCGCGGTGTGGTGGTAGGTGCGCGCCCCTGCGCTCCAATAGTTGAACAGCAGGTTCATGTCCATGAACCAGCTGTGGATCTTGTCCTTTCTCTTCTTCACGTGCTCGATCACCCGCTCGGAGAAAGACACCGGCGACAGCCCCGGCGTGCACGACAGGCACTTCTGGCTCGCGGAGTAGATCGCGTCGATCTCCCACTCGTCGGTCTTGACCGGCGTGCCGCCGAGCGTGGTCACGGCGTCGACGATCACCAGCGCGCCGTACTTGTGCGCGATCTGCGTGAGGAGCTTCGCGTCCGACTGGACGCCGGTCGAAGTCTCGCCGTGCACGAAGGCGAGGACTTTCGCATCCTTGTTCTTCTTCAGCGCGTCCTCCACCTTCTGCGGGTCGACCGGCTCGCCCCATTTGTCCTCCACCACCACCGGCGTGCCGCCGCAGCGGATCGCGTTCTCGAGCATCCGGCCGCCGAAGACGCCGTTCTGGCAGACGACGACCTTGTCGCCCGGCGCGACCATGTTGACGAAGCAGAACTCCATGCCGACCGAGCCCGGCCCGGAAAGCGGGAAAGTGAGCGGGTTCCTGGTCTGGTACACATAACGCAGCAGCGATTTGAGCTCCTCCATCATCTCGACGAACACCGGATCGAGATAGCCGATGGCGGGCTGGCTCATCGTGGTGAGAACCCTGGGATGGATCTCCGTCGGCCCGGGGCCCATCAGCGTGCGCTGCGGCGGATGGAAGGATTGGATGCGCTTTGCGGGGGCGTACTGGCTCATGGGATCGCTCTCAGAAAGAATTCCGAACGGGGCATCGTCGGGGCGCGATTTCACGCGCACCGGGTTCTTGGCGCTTGCTTCATTAATGACGTCGGCCGAGCTTATTCGGCCTTGGGTGACGCGCTCCACCTCGCCAGCCCAGCGAGCCGGCACGTAGCCGGTCTTCATCCAGTGGTGCACGACCGCGCGGTCGAGCTGGAAAGCACGCGCGACCTCGGCCTGGCTGCCGAACATATCGACTAGGCGTTCTGCACAGTTCACTCGCTAAGCCTAGCATGTCAAACTGGGTTTGACGATAGACCGGGAACTTGTATTTAGTAGTACTGATCAAGTACCATTTGGTACATGCATGCGAAACTGCAACGCGCACCGGCAGTCGATCTCCACGCCCGCAAGAACCGCGAAGAGCTGGCGCGCATGCTGGTGACCCTGTTGGAGCACTGGAAGCTGCCCGCGGCCGACCAGGCGGCGCTGCTTGGTCTTTCGGCGCAGTCGCGCTCCACGGTCGCCCGCTACCGCCGGGGCGAGCCGCTCGCCGACAACGCGGACCTGCTCGCGCGCGCCGGCCATCTGCTCGGCATCCACAAGGCTTTGCGGATCCTTTTTCCGCAGGACCGTGATCTCGCCTACCGCTGGGTGACGACGCCGAACCGGCGATTCGGCGGGCGTGCCCCGCTCGAGCTGATGAAGCAGGGCTTCGAGGGGCTGCTCGCGGTCCGGCGCTATCTCGACTTCGAGCGCGGCCGCTGAGCCGCGGGCGCAACATCCGCCGCCGTCATGTACGAGGAGCTCATCGGCGATGCGGTCGATTTTCATGGCGACCTGGTGCGCAACATCCAGACGATCCGAGTCTCCCAGGACCTGTTCGACGACCTCTCGGACGATCCCGCGCACCAGGCGGTGGCGGTCGCGGCGGAGGCGCTCGGCCGCATTCCGAGCGACGCGCCGCTCATCACGCGGCCGTTCGACTACGGGACGGTGATCACCTATCCGTTCGCCAATTTCAACGGCCAGGGGACCCGGTTCTCGGACGGCCTGCAATTCGGCGTGTGGTACGGCTCGCTCGAGCTCGAGACCACCGTCTACGAGACCGTGTACCACCGCCATCGCTTCGTCCAGGACAGCTACGCCGGCGAAGACAGGGTCATCGCCAACGAGCGGCGCCTGTTCGAAGTGCGCTGTGACGCGATCCTCATGGATCTGCGTGGCAAGGAGCTGATCGAGAAGCGTCTCGTCGACCGCGCGAGCTATGCCTACACGCAGCCTCTGGGGAGCTACCTCAGAAAGCAGGGCAGCAGCGGCCTCCTCGTCCAGTCCGCCCGCTGCGCCGGCATGAACGGAGCGATTTTCAAGCCGGAGGCCCTCTCGGGTGTGCGGGACGTCTGCCACCTCACTTACCTGATGAATCCGAAGAAGGACCTCGTCCTGGTCGAGCGCACACCCGGTACGACCTGGCTGGAGATCCGACCGAGCAGCCTGTACTAAGCGAGGCCCATTCCGCAGGCGTAACATCGCCCTATGGACTACGACCGTACCGTTCCCATCAAGCCGCTTACTCCCGAAGAAGCGCGGGCTAAACCCGCCGAAGGGGCCAAGCCCGCGGACGCGG
>CAYOVM010000364.1:0-2460 GCA_964407355.1 uncultured Enterobacteriaceae bacterium | reverse complement strand
CTGGCAGCCGCGCATCTCCCTCGACGAAGGGTTGGCGCTCGCTTACGCGGATTTCAAAGCGAGCTCGAGCGGCGCTCGGGACCTTTAGCCCGGGCCATAAGGGCCTCCCGCGTCGCAAAAATTACACCCCGCATAGCCGCAAGCCCTTAGTTTCCGGACCTTTTCAGCGTTACTCCGCGCTAGAATCCCGCTTCCCTCAGGGGAGGGTCAGGGAGAGGGTCAAGGGATTCCATGCTGTTCCGCCGCTTGCTTTTGAGCACGCTCGTCTTGCTTGCGTCCGTCGGCGGCCCTTCGCTTGCGCAATATCAGCAGCAGCAGCGGCAGGATGATCTCGGCATCATGTCCACGCAGCAATCGGGCCAGAGCTCGCCTTCGATGGGCGGCCAAGTCCAGCAGGTCAATCCCCTGCAAACGCCGCAGGTGCAGTCGCCGACGATCACCAACAATCCGGATTACCCGCGCCAACCGATTTTCGTTCCGAGCCCCTACTTTCCTTATCAGCAATTCCCGGGGCAGATTCCGCAGCAAGGGGGGCGGCAGCAAGGCATCAACCAGAATCAGGGCGCCCACCAGAACCAAAATCAGCCGCTCCAGCCCGGTAGCGAGCAGCGCGGCCGCGGCGCTTTCACCGCCCCCGGCGTCACGCGCGATCTTTCGCTCGAGCGCAACGAATTCCAGGATTTCATATGGGCCTCCACCGGCCATATGCTGCCGCTCTTCGGCTATAACCTTTTCGACGCTCCGACCACCTTCGCACCGGTCGACAACATCGCCGTCACCGGCGACTACGTGATCGGACCCGGCGACGAGCTGCTCGTTCGTGCCTGGGGCCAGATCGAAGTCGACTATCGCGCGGTGGTGGACCGCAACGGCATGGTCAACATCCCGCGCGTGGGCTCGGTCCCGGTCGCCGGCGTGCGCTACCAGGACCTCACCAACCACATCCGCAGCGCGGTCGCCCGCAACTTCCGCAACTTCGAGCTGCTCGTGTCGATGGGGCAGCTGCGCGCGGTGCAGGTATTCATCGTCGGCCACGCTCGCCGGCCGGGCAACTACACCGTCAGCTCGCTCTCGACCCTGGTCAACGCCGTATTCGCCGCCGGAGGCCCCTCGACGCGCGGATCGATGCGCACCATCCAGCTCAAGCGCGGCAACCAGGTAGTTACGGAGATCGACCTTTACGACCTGCTTCTTTCGGGCGACAAGTCGAAGGACGCCCCGCTCCTTCCCGGCGACGTGATCTACATCCCGCCCATCGGCCCGCTCGCCGCCGTGACCGGCAGCGTGAACAACCCGGCCATCTTCGAGCTCAAGGGAAACGACACCTCCGTCGGCGCCCTCATGCAGTACGCCGGCGGCCTCGCCACCACCGCACAGTCGCGGCGCGTCACCATCGAGCGCATCGACGATCGCAAGACCCGCGCCGTCGACCAGTTCGACTTCAACGCCGAGACGGCGAAGCGCCCGGTGAAAGACGGCGACCTCGTCTCCGTCCTGGCGATCCTGCCGCGCTTCGATAACGCCGTCACCCTGCGCGGCAACGTTGCGACGCCGCTTCGCTACCCGTTCCGCCCAGGCATGCGCGTGCTCGACCTCATACCGGAGAAAGAAGCGCTTATCACGCCTGAGTACTACCGCCGCCAGAACCTCGCCGTGCGCGTCGAAACCCTTTCCCAGGGACAGCTCTCGGCGGACGTGCGCAAGCTCGGCGACGAAATCAACTGGGACTACGCCGTCATCGAGCGCCTGAACCCGGCAGACCTCACCACTTCGCTGATCCCCTTCAACCTCGGGAAGGCCGTCCTCGAGAACGATCCGGTAAACAATCTCCCGCTGAGCCCCGGCGACGTGGTCACCGTCTTCTCCAAGACCGACGTCGGCGCACCCTCAGCACGCCGCGCCGTCGTCGTGAGCTTCGAAGGCGAATTCAACTACGCCGGCGTCTACCAGGCGAAACCCGGCGAGACCCTTCGGCAACTCGTCACCCGCGTCGGCGGCGTGACGCCCCAGGCCTACCTCTTCGGCGCCGAATTCACCCGCGACTCCACCCGCAAAAACCAGGAAGAGCGCCTCAGGCAGGCCATCCTCGACTACGAGCGCGACCTCCAGCGCGCCGCCGCCACCCGCGCGCGCAACGTGACGAGCGCAGAAGACGCCGCCTCGCTGAAGGCCGAACAAGAAGCGCAGCAATCGATGGTCGCCCGCCTCCGGACCCTCAGGCCCACCGGACGCATCGTGCTCGAGCTTCCCGAGGAACCGACCTTAGCAAACCTTCCCGACATCCCCCTCGAGGACGGCGACCGCCTCTTCGTACCGCAGCGGCCGGGAATGGTGACCGTATTCGGCACCGTATTCAACGAATCCGCCTTCCTCTACCGCAACGACAAAAGCGTCTCCGACTACCTCTCCCAAGCCGGCGGCCCGCGCAAGGAAGCCGACCGCGGCAGCATCTACGTGCTG
>CAYOVM010000363.1:0-2494 GCA_964407355.1 uncultured Enterobacteriaceae bacterium | reverse complement strand
TCCGGATGCTGCGCGACGTGAGCGCCGAGCAGTTCAGCGGCGCGCTCGCCGACGGGATCCGCGAGAATCATTCCGAGGCCGAGGCGAGGAGGCTCGAGCCGAACGTCAAGCAGCTCAGCGCCGTCATGGCCGAGGTGCAGGAAGCGAAGAAGGGGATGCTCATCTCGCTCGGCTGGGACGGCAAGGCGACGCAGGTGCGCATCGACGGCAAGGGCGTCGGCGCGCCGATCGAGGGCGAGGACTTCTATCGCGCGCTGCTGCGCATCTGGCTCGGGGAGAAGCCGGTCCAGGCGGACCTGAAGAAAGCGCTCCTCGGCGCCGCGCCTTAGCCGAACGGCCCTCCATGGCGATGTGAAAGGTTTCACAGCCGGGGCCGAAACTCTCTCCACGAACTGGCTCGGCTGGGCTATCCAGGGGAGGGCACCATGGTAACTAGGGGCGGAGAGCGCATCGGCGTTCCTCCTTCCATCGTCACCCGCGAGCAACTGGAGCGCGCCCTCGAGTTGTACGAGAGCCAGCCTCCGCGCCCCCGGCACGCCGGCTCCGCCGTCCCGGGCATTCCCCTCGTCGACGTCCGGCACTTCCAGTTCGAGGCCGGTCAGGAAGAGTTCCTGGCGCCCGAGCTGATGCGCCGATACCTCGTCGTCCCGCTTTACCGGACCAAGTCCAGGCTGGTGGTCGCCATGGAAAACCCGCTGGACGCCGAGGTGATCCAGCAGATCCGCTTCGTCACGGGCCAGCGCGTCACCGCGGTTCGCGCGGTGAAGGAGAGCCTGCGCGCCGTCATCGAGCAGCGAGGCAGCCCCCTTGCGTTCGAGGCGCCCGCGCCGGAACCGAGCCCGGCGTTCGACGAGTCGCTCACGATGAAGACCGACGAGCTCACCTGGCGCCTCGCGCGCGAGCCGGTGCAGGCGCAGGCGCTCGCCTTCGATGCGGCGCCGCCCACGGTTTTCGACGAGTACGACAACACGCTGGTCCAGCTCGTCAACCGGATCATCGTCGAGGCGCACGAGGAAGGCGCCTCCGACATCCATGTCGAGCCGCGCGGGGAGTCGGACCTGGAAGTGCGCCTGCGCCGCGACGGCGTGCTGCGCAACTTCCTCAGCGTGCCCGCCCAGTTCCGCTCGGCGCTCATCTCCCGCATCAAGGTCATGGCGTCGCTCGACATTTCGGAGCGGCGCAAGGCGCAGGACGGCAAAATCAATTTCAAGCGCCCGGGACAACCGGACATCGAGCTGCGCGTCGCCACAATCCCCCTCGCCAACGGCCTGGAGGCGGCGGTGCTGCGCATCCTGTCCTCGATCAAGGCGGTGCCGATGGCGGATCTCGGCCTGCCGGCGCAGACATTCAAGAGCCTGAGATCGGCGATCGAGCAGCCTCACGGCCTGGTGATCGTCTGCGGGCCCACGGGGTCGGGCAAGACCACGACCCTGCACTCCCTGCTCGGATACCTGAACAGCGCGGACCGCAAGATCTGGACGGCCGAGGACCCGATCGAGATCACCCAGCCGGGCCTTCTGCAGGTTCAGGTCAATCGCAAGGCGGGCTGGACGTTCGCGTCGGCCTTGCACGCGTTCCTGCGCGCCGATCCGGACGTCATCATGGTCGGCGAGATGCGCGATCGCGAGACCGCGGTCATCGCGACGGAAGCCGCGCTCACGGGGCACCTCGTCATGTCCACGCTGCACACGAACGGCGCCCCCGATGCGGCCCGGCGCCTGCTCGACATCGGCGTCGATCCGCTGAGCTTTTCCGACGCGCTGCTGGGGGTGCTGGCGCAGCGCCTCGTGCGCCGCGTCTGCCCCGATTGCGCCGTAGTGCAGCCCGCGACAGCCGAGGAGCTGAAATTCTGCTCGCGCCAGTACCGCTCGGAAGGGCCGGGCGAGGAGCCGTGGCGCGCGGACGGCGCTTCCCGCTCGAGCCTGCTCATCGCGAGACCCGGCGGCTGTCCCGCCTGCGCCCATACCGGTTACCGTGGCCGGGTGGCCGTTTACGAATGGATGACGGTCTCTCCGGAGCTTCGCAGCCGGTTGCAGGAGCGGGCGAGCGCGCAGGAGCTGCGGGCCTGCGCCATGGCGCAAGGCATGAAAACGCTGCGGCAGGACGGGATCGAGAAGGCGCTCAGAGGCATCACGACCCTCGAGCAGGTGGGCGCGGTCTGCGGCACGGGCGGTCCGGATTCCGGACCCGCGGCGGCCTGGGATCCGCCCCGGCGAACGAGCAGGCCGGGTCTGCGCCTGGTGTGAGTGTCGCGCGCGCGGCGCCTCTGAAGGAGGCGGCGTGCCTGATACCATACCCGGACATAAATTAGGAGGAGACATGACCAGGATTGTCGTCAGGCTGGCGGCGTTCGTATTCGCCGCGGCGGCGCTCGCGGCGCACGCCCAGAATCTTTCCATCGCGACCGGCGGTACCGGCGGGGTCTACTATCCGCTCGGCGGCGGCATGGCCGCGGTTCTTTCCAAGTACGTCACGGGCATGCAGGCGACCGCCG
>CAYOVM010000362.1:0-2511 GCA_964407355.1 uncultured Enterobacteriaceae bacterium | reverse complement strand
TTCCTCGAAAAGCGCAAACCCTCCTGGTGTTCAAAAAAATCCTGATCGCCAATCGCGGCGAGATCGCCTGCCGGGTTATCCGCACCGCGCGCCGGTTGGGTGTGCGCACCGTGGCGGTGTACTCGGATGCCGATCGCGATTCGCGCCATGTACGCCTCGCCGACGAGGCGCGCCGGATCGGGCCGCCGGCCGCGCAGGAGAGCTATCTGAGCATTCCGGCGATCCTCGACGCAGCGGGCGCCTCCGGTGCCGAGGCGATCCATCCAGGCTACGGCTTTCTCTCCGAGAACGAGGACTTCGCGACAGCCTGCGCCAAAGCCGGCATCGTGTTCATCGGCCCCTCGGCCGAAGCGATCGCGGCCATGGGCGACAAGGCGGCCGCGAAGCGTTTGATGGAAAAAGCCGGCGTGCCCCTTGTGCCCGGCTATCACGGGGAGAAACAGGATGCCGCGCTGCTGGAGAAGGAGGCGGCGCGCATCGGGTATCCGGTGCTGATCAAGCCTTCGGCCGGCGGCGGCGGAAAAGGCATGCGCGTCGTGGCCGACGCGGGCTCGTTCAAGGACCAGTTGGAAGGCGCGAAACGGGAAGCGCGCTCGTCCTTCGGCGATGAGCGGGTGCTTATCGAGCGCTACCTGCAGCGGCCGCGGCATATCGAGATCCAGGTGTTCGGTGACCGCCAGGGCAACGTGGTGCATCTTTTCGAGCGCGACTGCTCGGTGCAGCGCCGCCACCAGAAAGTGCTCGAGGAAGCGCCGGCGCCCAGGCTGGACTCCGCGAAACGAGACGCGATGGGCGCGGCGGCGGTCGCCGCGGCGCGCGCGATCGACTACTGCGGCGCCGGCACCGTGGAATTCATCGCCGAGCAGGACGGGCGCTTCTACTTCATGGAAATGAACACCCGGCTGCAGGTCGAGCACCCGGTGACCGAGATGATCACCGGCCTCGATCTCGTCGAGTGGCAGCTGCGCGTGGCGGCGGGCGAGAGCCTTCCGCGCTCCCAGGAGCAATTGAAATTCTCCGGGCACGCGATCGAAGCCCGGATCTACGCCGAGGACCCGGATCGGGACTTCCTGCCGGCGACCGGCAAGCTGGTGCACCTCGCCTTCCCGCCGGAGAGCGAGGAGGTGCGCATCGACAGCGGCGTGGAGGCCGGCGGCAGCATCACGCCGTGGTACGACCCGATGATCGCCAAGCTTATCGTGCGCGGCCGGGATCGGGACGCCGCGCTCGCGACGCTGCGGCGCGCGCTGGCGCGGACCGAAATCGCCGGTGTCACGACCAATGTCGCGTTCCTCGGCCGAATCGCGGCGAGCCGCGCGTTCACGTCGGCCGAGCTCGACACGGGCCTCATCGAGCGCAATCGCGCCGAGCTGTTCCCGCCGCGCGCGCCGCTTCCCCGCGACATGCTCGCGGCCGCGGCGCTGGCCGAGCTTGCCGCGGAGGAAGCGTCCGCCCGCGAGCGCGCCCGGGATTCGGGCGATGCCGGCTCGCCGTGGAACCGGGTCGACGGCTGGCGGCTCAACGGCGAGTCGCACCACGATCTCGTGTTCATGGATGGAGAAACGTCGCACGCGGTGCGCGTGTCGTTTGCCGAAGGCGGTCCGCGCATCAAGATCGGCGACGAGGAATTTTCCGCCGCCCCGCAAGCCCGCGCCATCCGCGACGGGAGCGACTGGCACGTGTTCCGGGACGGCCTCTATCGCAAGCTTTCCTTGCGCGAAGAGCTGCACGAGCCGCAGGACGCGGCAACCGGCTCGCTCGCCGCGCCGATGCCCGGCAAGATCGCGCAGGTGCTCGTCCACTCGGGTGCAAAGGTGAAGAAAGGCGACGCGCTTCTCATCCTCGAGGCGATGAAGATGGAGCACACTATCGCCGCGCCCGCCGACGGCGTCGTGAAGGAGATCCTGTTCGCGGCCGGTGAGCAGGTGCTCGAAGGCGCCCAACTCGTCGTGCTTGCTTGAAATCAGGGACAGACCACGATTTATCTTGCTGAGACAGAATCCACTCGATGACCGGAAAATCGTGGTCTGTCCCTGATTTCGTCGTGCCTGATTTCGTCCGATTGGTCGAAGTCGGGCCGCGCGACGGCCTGCAGAACGAGGCCGCGACGGTGCCCACCGAGGTCAAGGTGGAGCTGATCGAGCGGCTCGCCGCCGCGGGCCTGCCCGCCGTCGAGGCGACCGCCTTCGTCTCGCCGAAGTGGATCCCGCAGATGGCGGACCACACCGAGGTGCTGCGCCGCCTGCGCCGCAAGCCGGGCGTGGCCTATCCGGTCCTCACACCCAACCTGAAAGGCTTCGACGCCGCACGCGCCGCCGGCGCGCAGGAAGTCGCCGTCTTCGGCGCCGCCTCGGAAGCCTTCTCGATGAAGAACATCAACTGCTCGATCGCCGAATCGCTTGAGCGCTTCGCGCCCGTGGTCGCTCAGGCGAAGGAGCACGGCATCCGCGTGCGGGGCTATGTTTCCTGCGTGCTCGGCTGCCCCTACGAAGGCGAAGTGAAGCCGCAGCG
>CAYOVM010000361.1:0-2529 GCA_964407355.1 uncultured Enterobacteriaceae bacterium | reverse complement strand
GTAAGCGTCCGGTGAGTACCGTCTTGACGTGGGGTCGGTAATTCAGGCAGCGAGCCGCTGCCGGGTTTCGAGTTGCAGCGCGTCGGCGACAGCCCAGGGAAGCAGTTCCTCGATGCGGTTGATCGGATGCTCGGCGATGCGTTCGAGGACGTATCGCAGGTAGGCTTCCGGGTCCAGCCCGTTGAGCTTTGCCGTGCCGATCAGACTGTAGATGCCCGCGGCGCGCTCCCCGCCAGCGTCCGATCCGCAGAAGAGGTAATTTTTACGGCCAAGGGCGACTGTCCGAAGCGAGCGCTCGGCTGCGTTATTGTCGATCTCGATTCCGCCGTCGTCACGGTAGCGCGTCAGCGCCGTCCAGCGCGTGAGCACGTAGCCGATTGCCATGGCCAGTTCCGATTTCTTCGACACCCGCGCGAGCGTCTCGCGCAGCCATTCCCGCATCGAATCGAGCGGCGGTCCGGCACGCGCGCGACGGACTCTGCTTCGTTCCTCGGGTGGTTGGCCGCGAATCTCCGACTCGATGGCGTAGAGCGCCCCGATGCGCGCGAGCGCCTCGGCCGCGACCGGGGACTGGTTGGCCTGGTGGATATCGTAGAAGCCACGCCGGGCGTGCGCCCAGCAGGCGGCCTCCCGGATTCGGTCCCCGTCGTAGAGGTGGCCGTACCCCGCATAGGCATCGGCCTGCAGGATGCCGCTGAATTTGCGCAGGTGTTCACGTGGCCGCTCGCCGCGTCGGTCCGGGGAGTACCGAAACAGCACCGCCGCTGCCTCGGTGCTGGCCGCCGGCCGGTCATCGCGCACGTACGTCCAGAGCCTGCCGGTCTTGGTCCTGCCCCGACCCGGATCAAGCACCGGCACCGGGGTGTCGTCGGCGTGAAGTTTGCCGGCCGCTATCACGTACCGGGCCAGGGCTTCGATCAGCGGCTCGAACAGGCCGAAACATTCTCCGACCAATTCCGCCAGCGTCGAGCGCCCGAGTTCCACGCCTTCACGCGCGTAGATCTGCGACTGCCGATAGAGCGGCAGATGGTCCGCGTACTTGGAGACCAGGACGTGGGCGAGCAACCCCGGTCCGGCGATCCCCCGAGCAATCGGCCGCGAAGGCGCTTGGACCTGCACGATGCGCTCGCACGCCGTGCAGGCAAGCTTCGGGCGCACGTGCCGGATCACCCGAAAGCGCCCCGGCACGTAATCGATCACCTCGGCGGCGTCCTCGCCGATCTTGCGCATCGCCGCACCGCAGTCCGGACAGGTGCAGGCAGGCTGGTGCAGCACCTGCTCGCGCGGCAGGTGATCGGGCAGCGGCCGGCGCACCGGCTGCGACTTCTCCTCGGGCTTGGTTTTGGCTGGCGCCTGTTGCGCCTGGGTGCTTTGCAGTTCCTCCAGGCGCAGCTCGTATTGTTCGATTTCGCGGTCAAGCCGCTCCGAAGACCGACCGAATTGCATACGCTTCAACTTGGCGATCATCAGCTTCAGGTGCTCGATCTCGGTGAAGTTCAGAGCGAGCTGCGCGCGCTGCTCGAGCACCAGGGCCTTGAGCGCTTCGATGTCATCGGGCAACGCTGCTGAATTCTCGATCGTCATGTGCGTAAGGAGTGCGATCAGCTTATTCTAGATTGTTAATACACTGACTTTCTCACCTCACGAAAGTTCATGAGATTTCACTCTGAATTTCACTATGCTGCAAGCTCCGGTGTCCAGGTTCTCGTGGGCCTGCGCCAGTCGATTCCTTCGAGCAACATCGACAGTTGCGCCGCGCTCATCGCGACCGCACCGCTCGTTGCCTGGGGCCACACGAAGTGCCCGCGCTCCAAGCGCTTGGCGAACAGGCACAGCCCGTCGCCATCGAACCACAACAGCTTCACCAGATCGCCCCGCCGACCGCGGAACGCGAAGATGTGCCCCGAGAACGGGTTCTCCAAGAGCGTCGTCTGCGCCAGCGCCGCCAGTCCGTTCATGCCCTTTCTCATGTCGGTCACCCCGGCGGCCAGCCACACCCGGGTCCCTGAGGGCAGCGCAAACATTTACGACCTCAGCAGCCGATCCAGTACCTCAGAGAGCTGGGCGCGATCGACAAGCCCATGCACGACCAACTCAATCTCCCCGATCCGGATTTCCATCGACCCGGCAGCGGCTTTGCGCGCCGGCGCCGCAGTCAGGGCCCGCAGCCTTCGCGTTGGCACTCTTTCCGGCCGGATATCGAGTGTCACTGGCAAGAGCTTCGACGACGACTTCGCCATGGAGTCGTCCACTCCTCGCTCGCGCACCCATTTGCGCACCAGGTTGGCGTTGAATCCGTTGGCCAGTGCCACCGCAGCGAGCGACGCCCCCGGCGCCAGGCACTTCGCAATAACGGCCTCCTTATGCGCCTTGCTGAAATAGCGCCGACCATTCCCCGTCACCCGGAACGGCTCCCCGCTCACCACCAGCGAACGCTTCTCCATCTTGGTGTCCACTCACTCAACTTGGTGGACACCATCCTCAGACCCCGCGACTACTCCAACAAGAGGGCCTTCACCGGACGCTTAC
>CAYOVM010000360.1:0-2530 GCA_964407355.1 uncultured Enterobacteriaceae bacterium | reverse complement strand
GAGGACGACGACGTGGCGGCGGAGATCCGCGCCGTGCTCGAGCGCGAGGGCATCGGGATTCGGACCAACGCGGAATGCATGGCTCTCAAGCGGAAGGGCACGCGCATCGAAATACAGATGGAGTGCAAGGACGGCGAGCCCATCGCCGAGGGCAGCCACGTGCTGCTCGCGGTCGGACGCGTGCCGAATACCGGCGACCTCGGTCTGGAAAACACAAGAATAAAAAAAGACGAGCGCGGCTACATCGTCGTCGACGACGAATGCCGCACCACGCAGGACGGGGTCTGGGCGCTCGGCGACTGCAACGGACGCGGCGCGTTTACCCACACCTCGTACAACGACTACGAGATCGTCGCCGCGAACCTCTTCGACCACGACCGGCGCCGCATCTCGGATCGTATCCAGGCCTATGCGCTGTATATCGATCCGCCGCTCGGCCGCGCAGGGATGAACGAGGTCGAAGCGAGGAAGTCGGGCCGCAAGCTGCTCGCCGCGAAGATGCCGATGACCCGCGTCGGCCGCGCGCGCGAGGCGGGCGAGACGCAGGGCTTCATGAAAGTGCTGGTTGACGCGGATTCGAAGGAGCTGCTCGGCGCCTCGCTCCTCGGGCTCAACGCCGACGAGATCGTCCACTCGCTGCTCGACGTCATGTACGCCAGGAAGCCCTACACCGTCGTCCAGCGCGCGGTGCACATCCATCCCACGGTGACCGAGCTCATCCCGACGCTGCTCGGCAACCTCGAGCCGCTCTAGAACGCGAGCAAGTCTCGGCGGCCCAAGCCAGGCCTCCGTGACTTTTTTTTACAAGCTTTGCGGGACTAAGCGGGGACAGTCCGATAATCTCCCCTTCAACGGGCAGCAGATCGGGGGGGTCAATGCGCCATCGCGGTTGGATTGCAGTGCTTATTTTTGCCTCGTATTCCGGCTGGAGCGCCGCGCAGTCGCCGCGCGAGCAGTTGCAGCAGCTGGCGCTGCAGCTTCGGGCCAATCCTTCCGACAATGCGCTGCGCGAGCGCATCGTCGGCCTGGGGCTGCAGGTGAAGCCCAAGCCGGCGATTCCTTCCGAGGCCGAGCGCTTCGATGGCCGCGCCCAATACGCGTTCAAGAGCGCCAAATCCGAAGCCGACATGCTCGAGGCCGCCCGCGAATATCTGAAGGCTGTCGATGCCGCGCCCTGGGTCGCGGACTATTACTTCAACCTGTGCGCGATCCTGGAAAAAGCCAACCGGCCGGCCGAAGCAATGCGCGCCTGCAGGTTCTATCTGTCGGCCGCTCCGGACGCGCAGGACGCAAGCGAGATCCGCAAGCGCATCGCCGGACTTGAGTTTGCCCTCGAACGCAGCCGGAGCACCATCACTCGCCGACGGGAATGCGTGGAGTGGGCCGACATGTATGAAACCGGCGGCAAAGTGGCAGTCATCAATGGACGCCGGATCTCAGCCAAGCTCATCTCGACGCTTTACGGCGGCGTGTGGCGCAATCAGCTGCTGCTTTCAGACACCACGACGCGGCCGCAGGTAAACACCATGCAGCGCTGGGACCTCGATCCGATGGACAAGACGTTGCAGCACGACGACCGCGTCGCAGGCTCGCCGTGGTTTCGTTTGACCATCGCGCGCGACGGCCGCATCACGTTCGGGGGCTCCGGCAGCACGCAGGCGGAGATCGTCACGAGCATTTCCGAGCTTCAACAGATGCGTAACGAGCAGATGAACGGCTGTGCTCTGGTAGTGAAAGGCGGCAAATTCTTCGCCGAGCTGTTGCAGGGCGGGCCGGCCGTTCCCAATGACGGCGCCAAGGTCGCCGGCAGGCTCTACTTCGAATCCGACTGCGAGGGCAAGCTGCTGGGCGATAAGCCGGGCTGGTTTCCGGCGGCGTACGTTCCCCACCCGCAAATACCGGGGGTGACGAGCGAACAGGCGAGCCCCGCAGCCCAGGGTTTCCTCAGAGCTTCGGCCGATGCCTGCCGGCAAGCATCGAGTGATCGCCTGGGCTGGCTCGCGCCGTGACCGGCGCCGTCAAGGCGTCGCTGACGGTTCTGGCGGCCGCTGGATTCCTCGGCGCTTCATCGGCGTACGCCTGCTGCCGGAACTATGCGGAATTCGCCGACCAATGCAGGTCGCAGGGTGGTATTCCCAGCAAGAATCCCCTTCGCTGCAATCCCGCTCCGGTGCCGGGCGGCGGTATTTCCGCGCCCGGCAATGATGGCGGAGCCGCACGCCGCGCCCAGGAGGAAGCTGCGGCCGCGGCCGAGCAGCAACGCCAGGAAGCGGATCGCATCGAGCGCGAGCGGCAGGCCGCGGAAGAGCAAAGCCGCAAGGAAGATGCCGAGCGTCAGGCAAAATTCCTCCGCGATCGCGACGCCGCCGCCGGAACCCTCCGTGGAAGCATCGGCACGAGCGCCGGCCCGAACTCGTCGGGCGGTCCGCAACTGCGCGGCAGCACCGAAGTCGCGGTCGGTCGCCAACTGCGCGGAGCCGTGGCGCAGCCCGACCTCGGCGGCCGAGAGGCGGCGTGGAAGCAGCTGCAC
>CAYOVM010000359.1:0-2550 GCA_964407355.1 uncultured Enterobacteriaceae bacterium | reverse complement strand
GAGCGCAGCGCGTCGATGACCGCGTTCGCCACGGCCGGGATCGCGCCGACGGTGCCCGCCTCGCCCGCGCCTTTCACGCCGAGCGGGTTCGAGGGCGAGGGCACGAGGTGGTCGTGGAGGGCGAGCGCGCGCGGCATTCCGTCGGCGCGCGGCATCATGTAGTCCATGAAGGTGCCGGTGAGGAGCTGGCCGGACTCGTCGTAGACGACGTGCTCGCCGAGCACCTGGCCCAGGCCCTGCGTGATGCCGCCGTGGAGCTGGCCCTCCAGCAACGTATGGTTGATGACCTTCCCGCAGTCGTCGACCGCGACGTAGTTCAGCACTTCGATCACGCCGGTCTCCGGATCGATCTCGACTTCGGCGACGTGCGCGCCGCTCGGAAACGAGCCGGGCGCGGGGATGCCGCCGACCGTGTCGAGCGCGGCTCCGTGGCGCTCGGCGATCTCGGTGAAGCTCGCGGAGAGATCGGTGCCCTTCACGCGATAGCGCCCGTCCCGGAACTCGATATCCACCGGCGCGACTTCGAGGTCCTTCGCGGCGAGCTCGAGGCCCTTCTTGATCACCTCGGCCGCGGTCGCGGCGAGCGCGCCGCCCTGCGCCATCATCGAGCGCGAGCCGACGGTGCCGCCGCCGGTCAACTTCGGGCCTTCGGGATCGCTCGCGCGCAGCGTGATCTTTTCCGGCGCGATGCCGAAAATGCCGGCGACGATCTCGGGCATCACCGTCTCATGCCCCTGGCCCGAGGGGCCTGAGAGCGTGTAGAGCGTCGCGTTGCCCGACTCGCCGAACTTGATCGCGGCCTGGTCGGTCTGGACCGGCCCGCCGCCCGAAGGCTCGACGAACATGGCGAGGCCGATGCCGCGCAGGCGGCCTTTGTCGAGCGAAGCCTGCTTGCGCTTCTCGAATGAATCCCACTCGGAAAAGCGCAGCACTTTCTCGAGAAGCTGCGGCGGATCGCCGCTGTCGTAGACCGAGCCGGCCGGCGTCTTGTAGGGAAAGGCTTCCTTCGGGATGAGGTTGCGCCGGCGCAGCTCCGCGCGGTCGATGCCCATCTCGCGCGCCGCTTCGTCCACCAGCCGCTCGACGAGATAGGTGACGTTCGGCCGCCCGGCGCCGCGGTAGGCGGTGGTGGAGCTCGTGTTGGTCAGCGCGAGGCGGTGGCTGCCGTGCAGCGCCTCGATGCGATAGATGTTGATGGCGTGGCGCGCCGGATTGACGGTGTTGATCACCGGCCCGCCCTGCGAGAGGTACGCGCCCATGTCGCAGATCCAGTCGAAGCGCAGGCCGAGGAAGCGCCCGTCGCGATCGAGCGCGAGCTCGCCGCCGAGGCGGGCGGCGCGGCCGTGGTGGTCGCTCACGATGGTCTCGAAGCGCGAGCCGACCCACTTCACCGGCCGGCCGAGCTTCTTCGCCGCGAGCATCACCGCGATGTATTCGGGATACGGCTGCGAGCGGATGCCGAAGCCGCCGCCGACGTCGAGCGCGTGCAGCCGGATCTTGGCGCCGCCGATGCCGAGGATCGCCGCGAAATTGGGCAGCATCATCGACATGCCCTGCGAGCTCGCGTAGACGTCGTAGCTCTCGCTCGCCGGATCGTAGGTCGCGGCGCAGGCTTTCGGCTCCATCGGATTTCCCGAAACCCTCGTCGAGTCGAGCGTGAGCCGCGTGACGTGCGCCGCGCGTGCGAACGCGGCGGCGGTCGCCGCCTCGTCGCCGTAGACGTAGTCGAACGCCAGGTTGCCCGGGACATCGGCGTGCAGCTGCGGCGCGCCCGGCTCGAGCGCCGCCGCGCCGTCGGCCACCGCGTCGAGGTCGCGGTAGTCGATCTCGATCAGCTCGACCGCGTCCTGCGCCGCCTCGGCCGTCTCGGCGACGACCAGCGCGACGGTCTCGCCGACGTAGCGCACCTTGCCGCGCGCGAGCACGTCGCGGTGCGGAACCTTGAGCATCTGACCGCCGCGGCCGGGGACCGTGACCTGCGGCGGCGGCGTCTTGCAGTGCGCCGTGTCCTCGCCGGTGAGGATTCCCTTCACGCCCGGAGAACGAAGCGCCGCGTCGACATTGAGCGAAAGGATTTCCGCGTGCGCGCGGTCGGCGCGCAGAAAGCAGCCGTAGAGCTGCCCCGGAAAATTCCAGTCCGCGGTGTAGCGGCCCCGCCCCGTGAGCAGGCGGTCGTCCTCGCGCCGGCCGGCGAAGGGCGTTACGTGGGCTGCGGCGTCGACTGCCAAGCGATGAATTTCCAGCCTTTCGGCGTCTTGGTCCAGACGTTCAGGAACACGAGCTTCAGGGTGCGCGGCTGGCCGCCGACCTCCGCCTCGATGTGCGCATCGCCGGTCACGAGCGCGTTGTCGCCGAGCATGCGCACCTTGCGGGCGCCGAAGACCGCGCTCTTGTAGCGTGTCTTGCCCGAGCGCTGCGCCTCGAGCCAGCTCGCCTTCGTGTCGGTGCGGCCCGAGGAATGCGTGTAGAGGAGCTCGTCGTGCAGCAGCGCTTCGAGCGCGCCATAGTCGCCGCCGGTCATCGCGGCGTAGCGCCGGTCCTCGAGCGCCA
>CAYOVM010000358.1:0-2552 GCA_964407355.1 uncultured Enterobacteriaceae bacterium | reverse complement strand
GATGCGCTCTCCACCACGGCGACCGGAGTCGAGCCCGGCTTGCCCGCCGCCATCAGCGCGCCGGCGATCGCCTGCGCCTCGCCCGCGCCCATGTAGATCGCGGCGGTGTCGGCCGCGAGGACGGCATCGACCCATCCGCTAGGCCGCTCGCCCTCGCCTACGCGCGGGGTGACGAAGGTCACGCTTCGCGCCGCGCCGCGTTGGGTCAATGAAATGCGCAGCTCCGCGCTCGCGGCGAGCGCGGCGGTCACGCCCGGCACGATTTCCACCGGAATATTTTCATCGTTCAGGTACGCGATTTCCTCGTGCGCCCGCCCGAACAGCATGGGATCGCCGCCCTTCAGGCGCACCACCACGCGATGGATGCGCGCCGCGTCGGCGAGGCGCTTGTTGATGAATCGCTGGGCGGTGGAGCGCCGGCCGCTGCGCTTGCCGACGGCGATTTTTATAGCTCGTTGCGCGAATAGAAGTATTTCGCCCGGCACCAGCGCGTCGTAGAACACGATGTCGGCGCTACCCAGCAGGCGGACCGCCCGGATCGTCAGGAGATCCGCCGCGCCCGGGCCCGCGCCGACGAGGTAGACGGTGCCCGTCCCGCCGGTCTGCATCACTGCACCATGCCGGCGGCGACCGTATGGTTGGTCGCTTCGTCGATGAGGATCAGCGCCCCGGTGACGCGCACCGACTCGTAGGCGTCGACGAACAAAGGCGCCTGCAGCGAGAGCCGGGCGCGCACGATGTCGTTCGCGCCGACTCCGCCCTCGACGGCGACCTCCTTCAGCGTGCCGATGTCGAGGCGGCTGTGCACCTCGGAAACCCTGGCGAGGGTGCGGCGCGCCGCCTGCTGAACCAGGTAGCGTCCGCCCGGGCGCATCGGCTCCTGGCCGAGCCACACCAGGCGCACCTCCGGCGTGCGCGTTTCTCGCGGCGGCGTCGCGGCGTCGGCGATGAGATCGCCGCGCGCGATATCGATGTCGTCCGCGAGGACCAGCGTGACCGAATCGCCGGCCACGGCGATCTCACGCTCCGCGCCGTGCACGACGATCTGGCGAACGCGGGTGCGGCGCCCCGAAGGAAGCACGATCACCTCGGCGCCCGAGAGCACATGGCCCGACTCGATGCGGCCCATGTAGCCGCGCGGCGTATTTCCGTGCGGGCGCGACACCAGTTGCACCGGAAAACGCAGCGGCGCGGCCGCCGCCTGCTCGGTGCCCGCCTGCAGCGTTTCCAGCCGCTCGAGCAGCGTCGGTCCGGTGTACCAGTTCATCGCGTCCCCGCGCCGCACCACCATGTCGCCGCGCAGCGCCGAGCCGGGCACCACGTCGATCGAGTCGAAGCGCAGGGGCGCCGCGAACGCTTTCACTTCCGCCGAAATCCTGTCGAAGGCGGACGCGGAGTAGCCGGCGAGGTCCATCTTGTTCACGAACGCCACCGCCTGGCGTATGCCGAGCAGCCGGGCGATCAGGAGGTGGCGCCGGGTCTGCGGCAGGAGCCCCTTCTCGATGTCGAGCAGGAGGACGATGGCGTCGGCATTGCTCGCGCCGGTCGCCATGTTGCGCGTGTACTGCTCGTGGCCGGGCGAATCGGCGATGATGAACTTGCGCCGCGGCGTCGCGAAATAGCGGTAGGCGACGTCGATGGTGATGCCCTGCTCGCGCTCCGCCTCCAGGCCGTCGGTGAAAAGCGAGAGGTCCAGCTCGGGGCCGCCGCGTCGCACCGAAGCGCGCTCGACGGCGGCGAGCTGGTCTTCCTGGATGACCCGCAGGTCGTACAGCAGCCTGCCGATCAGCGTGCTCTTGCCGTCGTCGACGCTGCCTGCCGTGGCGAATCTCAGGGGTTGCATGGCTCTTGTATTTAAAAATAACCTTCTTTTTTTCGCCTCTCCATGGAGGCTTCCGACGTCTGATCGTCCATGCGCGTCGCGCCGCGCTCGGTCAGCGTCGCGGTCATGGTTTCCTCGAGTATTTTTTCGATGTCGGTGGCGCCCGATTCGACCGGGCAGGTGCAGGTGATGTCGCCGACGGTGCGAAAGCGCACCGAGACCTGCTCGACGGTCTCGCCGGCGCGCGCGGGCGTGAGCGGCGTGACGGGCACCAGCAGGCCGCGCCGGCGAACCACCGGGCGTTGGTGGGCGAAGTAGATCGAGGGCACTTCGAGCCGCTCGCGCGCGATGTATTGCCAGACGTCGAGCTCGGTCCAGTTGCTGATCGGAAACACCCGCACGTGCTCGCCGGGATTGACGCGCGCGTTGTACAGGCTCCAGAGCTCGGGACGCTGGTTGCGAGGATCCCACTGGCCGAACTCGTCGCGGAAGGAAAACACGCGCTCCTTGGCTCGCGCCTTCTCCTCGTCGCGGCGCGCGCCGCCGATCGCGGCGTCGAACCTGAATTCCGCGATCGCTTCGAGCAGCGTGACCGACTGGGCCGCGTTGCGGCTCTGGTTTTCGGAAACCAGCCTTACGGAACCGCGGCGGATCGAGTCCTCGACGCTGCGCACGATCAGGCGCTCGCCGAGCTCGGCGGCGCGCCGGTCGCGGAACTCGATCACCTCCG
>CAYOVM010000357.1:0-2557 GCA_964407355.1 uncultured Enterobacteriaceae bacterium | reverse complement strand
CCGGCGGCGAGCGGCATGGAATCGACGAACAGGCGATACCCGCCGATCACGAACGCCACGGGCTCGCCCGCGCACAGGGCGAGCGCTGCTTCGAGGGAGGTGGCGACCGCCGCGCCCGGCGCCTCATAGCCCGCCGTGCGGGTCACTACGATGTTCTCGCGCCCCGGAAGCGCCTTGCCCAGAGATTCCCAGGTCCGGCGGCCCATGATGATCGGGTGGCCCAATGTCAGGCGCTTGAAGTGCTGGAGGTCCTCCGGAAGGTGCCAGGGCAGCTTTCCGTTTGCGCCTATGATGCCGTTGGAAGCGACCGCGGCGATCAGATAGATCCGCGGGCTGCCATCGCTTATGCTCCCGACCGACTGTGACATTCAACCTCGCTTGGCCAAATTTCCCATGAAATTATAAGGACATGGCGCCACGCTCGCCTGCCGCTAAGCCTCTATTTCCCGCCGTCGCATATTTGCTGCCCTACCCCAGATCGTTCCTCGGTCTGCTGCTGGCGGGCTTCACCATGGTGGCCCTTCCGCTGGTCGGCGCGCTCGCCTATTCGGCGTGGAATACGGAGCGCCTTGCCGATCAGAGCCGCAGCGCTGTGTTCAGCGCCTCGCAGGCGGCGCGCGCGAGCCGCTCGCTCGTGAATCGCATCGGCTCGATCGAGCGCCTCGCCCAGCAGGTGGCGGTGCTGGACGATCCCGATGTCTCGGCGGACTACGCGCGCGTGCATCGCAGCTTCAAGCAGGTTTCCGACGAGCTTTTCCTGCTGCCGCTCGAGCCGCCGCAGCTCGGCGCCCTCAACAAGGCGGTGCAGCAGGAGGAAGGGCTGTACGGCCTGCTCACGGCGCAGCCGCGGCGAAAGCACAAGCCCGCGGACATCACGCGGCTCACCACCGAGCTCTCGGACACCGCGTACGAGGTGCTCAACATCAGCTATCTCGTGGCCGACCGGGAAGTACTGCGGCTGCGGGCGAACGCCGAGACGGTGCAGCGGCGCCTCATCCTGCTCGTCGTCTTCAGCACCGCGGTAGCGCTCGCCATCGCGCTCGGCCTCACACGGTACATCGCCCGGCCTATCGACGAGCTCGACGCGTCCATCCGCCAGCTTGGCGGCGCGGACTTCTCGCGCTCGATCACGGTGCGCGGGCCCGAGGACCTGCAGACCCTGGGCGAGCGCCTCGACTGGCTGCGCCGGCGCCTCGCCGAGGTCGAGGCCGAGAAGAACCGCTTCCTGCGCCACGTGTCCCACGAGCTCAAGACGCCTCTCACGGCCCTGCGCGAGGGCGCGGAGCTGCTGAACGACGGGGTCGCCGGAGCGCTCGTCCCGGCGCAGCGCCAGGTGGTCACCATCATGCGGGACAATAGCCTCAAGCTGCAGCGCTTGATCGAGGATCTGCTCGACTACCAGCGCGCGCTGCACGCCGCGTCCTCGCTGCTGCCGCGCTCCGTGGCGCTCGACGTCCTGGTGGCGCAGGCGGTGAGCGGGCACGAGCTCGCGATGCGCGCCAAGGGCCAGCACCTCGTGCTGGAGGCGCAGAAGGTGGTGGTGGAAGCGGACCCGGAGAAGCTGCGCTCGATCCTCGATAACCTCCTCGGCAACGCGGTGAAGTTCACGCCCGCCGGCGGCACCATCTCGGTTCTTGCCCGCGCCGACGGCCGCGAGGCGGTCATCGAGGTCATCGATACCGGTCCCGGCGTGCCCGGGGAAGAGCGCGACTCCATCTTCGACTCGTTTTTCCGCGGGCGCGCCAAAGCGAGCGGGCGCATCGAGGGCACCGGGCTCGGGCTCGCCATCGCGCGCGAGTTCACCGAGGCGCACGGCGGCCGCATCAGCGTCGTGAGCGGGACCCCGGGCGGCCATTTCCGCGTTACGCTGCCGCGCATGACCGCGCGAGCGCTGGCGGTGGCGTCATGACGATCCGGGCGGCGATGCTCGCGATGATGGCCGCGCTCGCCGGCTGCTCGCTGCTGCAGCCGCTCCGGGAACAACCGGCGGCGGTGGACGAGGTCGTCGCGGAAGCGCTTTCCGCCGCGCGCGCCCCGGCGAGCGAGCAGAAGGCCGCGCTGTCGCGGGCGCAGAAGGCGTTCACGAGCGACGCGTCCTCGATCAACCGGCTGCGCCTTGCTACGTTGCTGGCCGCGCTGCCGGCGCCGCTGCGCGACGATGCGCGCGCGGCCGAGCTCCTCGAGCCGTTGTCCGACCCCGGGACCCCCGGCGTGGGCCGTTTCTCGGCGCTTCTCGCGGCGCAGCTCGCCGAGCGCCAGCGGCTCGCCCGCGAGCTTGAGCGCGCCGTGCGCGCCGAGCGGGAGCGGGTGCGCACGGATGCGGAGCGCGACAAGCGCGAAGAGGCCTTGCGCGAGCAGCTCGAGGCGCTGCGCTCGATCGAGCGCGGTATCCTCGAGCGCGAGGAACGGCTGCGCAGAAAGCCGAGGTAGGGCTCAGATATGTTTAAAGATCAGGCTAGAGATCAGGTTAAGGAGCACACCAGAGAACAGCGCAGGGTGATCCTGGTCGACGACGACAAGGACCTCCTGCAGCTGATCGCGATGAGGCTGAGCGCCT
>CAYOVM010000356.1:0-2560 GCA_964407355.1 uncultured Enterobacteriaceae bacterium | reverse complement strand
ACTATTGGACCCGAGGTCGACGGCGGCGAGCGTGTCGTGGCGCGGCATTGCACCGCAACGCTAGCACGCCGCGCGCCCGGGATCGCGGGTTTTGTTACGGAAATATTTCCGCCATCCGGCCCGGCGGCGCGCACCGGATCGAACGATAAAATGGCCCCTTCCCCGCCACGCCACCCGCGCCAGTGAATCGCCGCATTCCACCGCCGACGCAGTTCCTCAACCGCGAGCTCGAGATCCTCGAGTTCAACCGGCGGGTGCTCGCGCAGGCGGCCGACGAGGCGGCGCCGCTGCTCGAGCGGCTGCGCTTCATCACCATCGTGTCGTCGAACCTCGACGAATTCTTCGAGATCCGCGTCGCCGGCCTGAAGGAGCAGATCAAGCTCGGCCTGCCCGAGCCGGGGCCCGACGGCCGCGGCCCGGCGGAGGTGTTCGGCGCCGTCGCCGCCGGCGCGCACGCGCTCGTCGCCGAGCAATACAAATTGCTCAACGAAGTCGTACTGCCCGCGCTCGCGCGCGAAGGCGTGGTGTTCCCCAAGCGCGAGGAATGGAGCGCCGCGCAGCGCCAGTGGATCCGCGATTATTTCTTCCGCGAGCTGCTGCCGGTGCTCACGCCGATCGGGCTCGACCCCGCGCACCCGTTCCCGCGCGTGTTCAACAAGAGCCTGAACTTCGCGGTCGAGCTGGAAGGCCGCGACGCCTTCGGCCGCAGCTCGCGCGCCGCCATCGTGCAGGCGCCCCGCGCGCTGCCGCGTCTCATCCGGCTGCCTTTGGAGATCGCCGGCGCCGAGTACAGCTTCGTGTTCCTGTCGTCGATCCTGCACGCCCACGTGGCCGAGCTGTTCTCGGGGATGCACGTCCAGGGCTGCTACCAGTTCCGCGTCACCCGCAACTCGGACCTCTTCGTCGACGAGGAAGAGATCAAGAACCTGCACACCGCGCTGAAGGGCGAGCTGCTGCACCGGCACTTCGGCGACGCGGTGCGCCTCGAAGTCGCCGACAACTGCTCCGAGCACATGGTGGAGTTCCTGCTGCAGCAGTTCGGGCTGGAGCCGGTCGACCTGTATCGCGTCGAAGGCCCGGTGAATCTCTACCGCATGCGCGAGGTCCCCGACCAGGTGGAACGGCCGCACCTGAAGTACCCGCCGTTCCAGCCCGGCCTGCCGCCGGCGCTCGACGGCGCGGATCTGTTCGACGTGCTGAAGAAGCAGGACGTGCTGCTGCACCACCCGTTCCAGTCGTTCCTGCCGGTGATCGACTTCATCCGCACCACCGCCAACGATCCCGAGGTGATCGCCATCAAGCAGACGGTGTACCGCACCGGCACCGACTCCGAGCTGATGGAGATCCTGGTCGACGCCGCGCGCAAGGGCAAGGAAGTGACGGTGGTGGTGGAGCTGATGGCGCGGTTCGATGAAGAAGCGAATCTCAACTGGGCGGCTCGTCTGGAAGAAGTCGGCGCGCACGTGATCTACGGCGTGGTCGGCCACAAGACCCACGCGAAGATGTCGCTCATCGTGCGCCGCGAGGCCCGCGAGCAGACGAAGATCCTGAAAAGATACGTCCATCTCGCCACCGGCAACTACCATCCCCGCACCGCGCGCCTCTATACCGACTTCGGCCTGATGAGCGCGAACGAGGACCTCTGCGCCGACGTGAACGAGATCTTCAAGCAGCTCACCGGCCTCGGCCGCGTGAGCAAGATGAGGCACGTCTGGCAGTCGCCCTTCACCCTGCACAAGCGCATCGTCGGCGCCATCCGGAACGAGGCGAAGCTCGCATCCGAGGGCAAGCCCGGGCGCATCATCGCCAAGATGAATGCGCTGCTCGAGCCGCAGATCATCGAGGAGCTCTACCTCGCCTCGGCCGCGGGCGTGAAGATCGACCTCATCGTGCGCGGCGTGTGCGCCCTCAAGCCGGGCATCGAGGGCCTCTCGCAGAACATCCGGGTGCGCTCGGTCATCGGCCGCTTCCTCGAGCACTCGCGCGTCTTCTATTTCGGCAACGACGGCGCCGAGGACGTGTACCTCGCGAGCGCCGACTGGATGGACCGCAACTTCTTCCGCCGCATCGAGCTGTGCTTCCCGGTGCTCGACCCCGCGCTCAAGCGCCGCGTGATCCGCGAGGGCCTGCAGCCCTACCTCGACGACAACTGCCAGGCGTGGGTAATGAACGCCGACGGCGGCTACGAGCTCCTCAAGCCGCGCCGCGGCCGGCGCCGCTCGGCTCAGGAAGAGCTGCTGTTCACCCTCGCGACCCCCAGCTAATCAGGGACAGACCACGATTTCGCTTTCACGGGAGTGGAAATCGTGGTCTGTCCCTGATTAGCCTTGGTTAGCCCCGCGCCACGCGGATCACGCCCTTCAACTGCCGCACCACGGCGAACGCGCGCTTGAGATGCGCGAGGTTCGTCACCTCGAACGTGAAGCGCATGAAAGCCATGTCGTCGCGGTTCTGGGTGCGCGCCGCGGTGACGTTGATCTTCTCGCGCGCGAGCGCGTCGCCGACGTCGCGCAGCAGGCCGCGCCGGTCGCTCGCCGTGACGGACATCTCGACCGTATAG
>CAYOVM010000355.1:0-2562 GCA_964407355.1 uncultured Enterobacteriaceae bacterium | reverse complement strand
ATGCAGGCTTCGTTCTTGCGGCACGAGTCGCGGGTCTCTGATACGGGTGTAGTAATGCGACGACAGGTTGAAGTAATTGCTGCGGCCTGGGGCCTTGGCGGCGCGGATCCGGGCTGCGCGGAGGCGCCGGCGGTCCTTGCCCCGCTGGTCACGGCCCGGCTGATGGAATGCGGCATGGCGGTGAGCGCCGGTCCTGCGCTGCATCCCCCCGTCAACGAGCGCCGCAGGCAGCTCGCGGTGAGCAGGCTCTGTGGACAGCTCGGCGCCGCAGTGGCCGACGCGCTGCGGCTCGGACGCCTGCCCTGCGTCCTCGGCGGCGACCATAGCTGCGCGGGCGGCACCTGGAGCGGCGTGGCGCGCACGCTCCACGGCAAGCTCGGCCTGGTCTGGATCGATGCCCACATGGATGCTCATACCCCGGCCACGAGCCACACCGGACGCCTGCACGGCATGCCGCTCGCCTGGCTGCTCGGCGAGGACGACGACCCGCTCTATGGCCTGACCACCGGCGTGCTCGACCCGGCGCACGTCAGCATCGTCGGCGTGCGCAGCTTCGAAACCGAGGAAGCCGATCGCCTCGAGCGGCTCGGGGTGCGCGTGTTCATGATCGGCGAAGTGCGCAAGCGCGGCCTGCAGGCCGTGCTCGACGAAGCGCTCGCCATCGCCACCGGCGGCACCGCGGGCTTCGGCATCAGCATCGACCTGGACGCCGTCACGCCGGAAGAAGCGCCGGGCGTGGGCACGCCGGTCGCGGGGGGCCTGCGTTCCGACGAGCTGGTCGCGGCCCTGCGGCGCATCGGCGGCCGGCCCGGCCTCAGCGCCGTCGAGCTGGTGGAATACTGCCCTCGACTGGACGCGGACGGCTGCAGCGCGCGCGTGGCGGTCGAGCTGCTCGCGGCTTCACTGTGCGGGACGGGCGAGAATGCGCAGGTCGACGCCGAGGCGCTCCAGCGACAGCATCCTTAGCTTCAGGCGCTTCTCGAGCGATGCAGGCGCGGGCAGATCGAGCAGTCCTTGCGCCGAATCGCCGAGCAGGCTCGGATTGAGGTAGAGCAGGAGCTCATCGACGCAGCCTTCGCGCACGAGCGAGCCGTTCAGCTTGAATCCGGCCTCGACGTGCAGCTCGTTTATTCCGCGCGCCGCGAGCGCCTCGAGCATCCGGGGAAGATCCACCTTGCCGCCCGCGTTCGGCAGCGCGACGACCTCGGCGTTTTTCAGCGTGCCGGGCTTGCCGGAAAAAACCAGCACCTTCTCGCCTTCGAGGATCTTCGCCGACGGCGGCGTCTCGAGCCGGCTGTCGACGATCACGCGCAACGGCTGGCGCGTCGTCTGCACTTCGCGCACCGTGAGCCGTGGATCGTCCGCCTTCACGGTGCCGATGCCGGTGAGCACGGCGCACGCGCGCGCGCGCCAGCGGTGCCCGTCCCTGCGCGCCTCGGGTCCGGTGATCCATTGCGACGTCCCGTCCGCCAGCGCGCTGCGCCCGTCGAGCGTCGTCGCCGCCTTCAGCCGCACCCACGGCCGGCCGCGCGCCATGCGCGATACGAAGCCGATGTTAAGCTCGCGCGCCGCTTCCTCCATCAGGCCGTGCTCGAAGCGGATTCCGGCCGCCGCGAGCGCCGCGCCGCCGCCCGACGCTTGCGGGTTCGGGTCGCGCATCGCCGCCACCACGCGGGCGACTTTTGCTTCGATCAGGGCCGGGGCGCACGGCGGCGTCCTGCCTTGATGGTTGCAGGGCTCGAGATTCACGTAGACCGTCGCGCCCGATGCCGTGGTTTTTATGTTCTTCAAAGCAATCATCTCCGCGTGAGGGGCGCCGGCCTTCTCGTGCCACCCCTCGCCGATGATCTGTTCATCCTTGGTGACTACACAGCCGACCCGCGGATTCGGGGTCGTGGTGTAGAGGCCGTTCTCGGCAAGCGCCAGCGCCCGAGCCATCATCGCGTGGTCGAACGCCGAAAAGGACATGCTCTTGAAAAACCCCGCGATTACTTCCGACGCTTGCGGGGCGACTTCACTTCCTGCACCGCTTCGCGAAAATCATCCGGCGTTTCGAAGCTGCGGTACACGGAGGCGAAGCGGATATAGGCGATCTTGTCGAGCTTGGCGAGCTCCTTGATGACGAAGTCGCCCACGCGGCTGGTCGGGACCTCGCGCTCGCCGAGCGAGCGCAGCCGCTCGATGATGCGGTCGGCGGCCTCCTCTACCTCGTTGGTGGCCACGGGGCGCTTGCGCAGCGCGAGCATCATGCTGCCCATCAGCTTGTCGCGGTCGAAATCGGTGCGGCTGCCGTCCTTCTTCACGAGGCGCGGCATCTTCAGGTCGACGCGCTCGTAGGTCGTGAAGCGCTTCTCGCAACGGACGCACTTTCTGCGGCGGCGGATGGTGTTCGCCTCGAGGTTCGCCCGGGTGTCGACCACCTGGGTGTCCTCGGAGCCGCAGAAGGGGCATTTCATGGCCGGCCGAGGCTCATTTCACGTAGACCGGGAACCTGGCGCACAGCGCCTTTACCTTGCCGGCGACGCGCTCGAGGTTGGCGTCGTCCGCGGGCTTGTCGAGCAC
>CAYOVM010000354.1:0-2604 GCA_964407355.1 uncultured Enterobacteriaceae bacterium | reverse complement strand
CGGGCGTTCCCGCCGCGGACCTTGTCCTTCGCCTTTCCAAGGCTGTCGACTCTGGAAAGGCAACCGGCCATGTCGCCGATGGTGTGCGGATAGTCGGAGCCGTAGAGCACGTTGTCCTCGCCGCAGACCGAGACGCACATGTCCACCGCGTCCTGCCGGAAGAGCACCGTGTCGACGTAGATCCGGCGCATGTACTCGCTCGGGGGCTTGCGCGTCTTGGCCGCCGCGGCCGGGATGTTGTGCCAGCAGATGTCCAGCCGGCCGACGAGGTAGGGCAGGGCGCCGCCGCCGTGCGCGGCGATCAGCTTGAGGTTCGGGTAGCGCTCGAAGAAGCCGTCGTAGATGCAGCGGCCCACCGCGAGCGAGGTGTCGAAGGTGAAGCCGATCGGCGCGGTGAGCTGGAATTCATGCATCGCCATCTCGCCCACGCCGGGCGGCGCGGTCGGATGCACCAGCACCGGGAGCTTTCTTTCATCGATCGCTTTCCAGAGGCCGGCGAAGGCGGGATCGGTCAGCGGCTTGCCATCGATGTTCGCGAGCACCATGACGCCTACGGCGCCGTTCGCGCACGCCCGGTCGAGCTCCGCCAGGGCGAGATCCTCGAATTGCCAGGGCAGCGAGGCGAACCAGCGCAGCCGGTCCGGCCACTGCTTCTGCGCCTTCGCCATGTCGTCGTTCATGATGCGCGCCGCCTTCAGGCTGATCTCGGCGCCGCCCCAGAAAACGTTCGGGCAGGTGAGCGAGACGACGGCGATGTCCACGCCCGCCTTCGTCATGTTGGCGATGCGCTTTTCGTAGTCGAACATCTCGGGGACCGGCGTCATGAACGGCGCGTCGTCGAGGTGGATGGCCTTCAACCCGCCCTTCACCCCGCGAAGGCTGTAGCGCGGCCCGCCGTGCCGCTCGAGCAGGGCGAGCCACTCCTTGCTGAGCATGTGCGTATGGACGTCTATGACCGGGCTCGCCATCAATCCGCCTTCACTTTCGCGGTACGGATGACGTGCGCCCACTTGCGCGTCTCGCTGCGGATGAACGCCCCGAATTCCTGCGGCGTGCCCGTGAAGGGCTCGGCGCCGCCGGCGAGCACGCGCTCGCGGATCTCCGCCAGCGACAATGCCGCGACGATTTCGGCGTTCAGCCGGCGGACGATGTCGGCGGGCGTGTTCGCCGGCGCCACCGCGCCGAACCAGCCGATCGACTCGTAGCCCGGCAGCCCGGCCTCGGCGACGGTGGGCACTTCCGGCGCCGCGGAGATTCGCCGCGCCGTGGTGACCGCGAGCGCCTTCAGCTTCCCGGCCTTCACGTTCGCGATCGCCGAGGGCACGTCGACGACGCCGAGCGGCACCTGCCCGCCGAGCACGCCGGCGGCCACCGGGCCGCTGCCCTTGTACGGCACCGCCTGCAGCTCGATGCCCGCCATCATCTTCAGCAGCTCGCCCGAGAGGTGCATCACCGATGCGTTGCCGCCGTGGCCGTAGGCGAGCGAGCCGGGGCTGGCCCTCGCGTTTTCGACGACCTCTTTCAACGAGGAGGGCTGGGAGGGATGCGCGATGAGAAAAAACGGAATCATCGCCAGCATCGAAATCGGCGCGAGGTCTTTCTCGGGGTTGAACGGCATGCTTGCCTGCAGGCTGGAATTGAGGGCGAGCGCGCCGGCGGCGGCGAGACCGATCGTATGGCCGTCGGGCGGCGCTTTGGCGACGGCGTCCACGCCGATGTTGCCGCTCGCGCCGGCGCGGTTCTCGACGAGCACCGGCTGGCCGAGCCGCTCGGCCATGCGCGGCGCGATCGTGCGCGCTACGAGATCGGCGCTGCCCCCGGGCGGGAACGAGACGATGAAGCGGATCGGCCTGGAGGGGTAGCCCTGCGAAAAACTCGCCGTTACATAAAAAACACCGGTTAAAAAAAGGAGCAGGCCACGCATCAATCCTGCCCGATGGTGTTCACCAGGGTGCCCACCTTGTCGATCTCGACCTCCACCGTGTCGCCGGGCTTCATCCACACCGGGGGCGTGCGGCGCGAGCCGACCCCGCCGGGCGTGCCGGTGACGATCACGTCGCCGGCGGCGAGCGCCGTGAAGGCCGAGATGTACTCGATCAGCTTCGGGAACTTGAAGATCATCATGTCGGTGTCGGCGTGCTGCATGCGCTCGCCGTTCAGGCGGCACGACAGGGTGAGCTTCGCGCCCGGCGGGATCTCGTCCGCGGTCACCATCCACGGGCCGAAGCCGCCGGTCGCGGCGAAGTTCTTGCCGGCGGTCCACTGCACGGTGTGGCGCTGCCAGTCGCGCACCGAGCCGTCGTTGTAGCAGCTGTAGCCGGCGATGTGGCTCCAGGAATCCTTCTGCGAGATGCGCCGGCCCGGCCGGCCGATGACGAGCGCGATCTCCGCCTCGAAGTCGAGCTGCGTCGATTCGCGCGGCCTGAGCATCGGCTGGCGGTGGCCGAGCTGCGACTCGGGCACGCGCAGGAAGAGCGCCGGGTTCTCGGTCTTGTCGCGCCCGGTCTCGGCGCGGTGCTCCTCGTAGTTCAGGCCGACGCACACGATCTTGCCGGGGTTCGGGATCACCGGCAGCCAGGTGATCTCGCTTTCCTTGAAATCGGG
>CAYOVM010000353.1:0-2617 GCA_964407355.1 uncultured Enterobacteriaceae bacterium | reverse complement strand
GGCAACAACACCGCGATCAAGCTCACCACCGCGCGCTACTACACGCCGGGCGGCCGCTCGATCCAGGCGCTCGGCGTGACGCCGGACGTCATCGTCGAGGACCCGACCGACGTCGCGACGCGCGTGCGCGAGGCGGACCTGCAGCGCCACCTCGAGGGCACGAAAACCGACAAGCCCGCGGACGCCTCGGCGACGAAGGCGAAGCCCGCCGCGCCTGTCGTGCCGGGCGAGCAGAAGCCGGTCGAGCTCGGCTCGAAGGACGACTTCCAGCTCTCGCAGGCGATCGCCTACCTCAAGGGCGAGCCGGTGAAGGGCCAGGCGCCGACGCTTGCCAACACCAAGCCGGTCGGCGCCAGCCCCAAGCCGAACTAAGTTGTGAAGGGGGTGCGGGGGTAAGGTGATTCTCACCC
Source organism: uncultured Enterobacteriaceae bacterium (assembly GCA_964407355.1). GTDB lineage: Bacteria > Pseudomonadota > Gammaproteobacteria > Burkholderiales > SG8-39 > SCGC-AG-212-J23. The sequence continues at coordinate 2,207 of CAYOVM010000353.1, read as the reverse complement.
CCGCGTCACTTCCTGAACGACGAACAACTCCTCCGCTACAGCCGCCACATCCTTCTTCCCGAGATCGGGATCGAAGGACAGGAGCGGCTGCGCGCGGGGAGCGCGCTGATCGTCGGCGCCGGCGGCCTCGGCTGCCCGGCGGCGCTATACCTCGCAGCGAGCGGCGTCGGGCGCCTCGTCCTCGCCGATCCGGACAGCGTCGACCTCACCAATCTCCAGCGCCAGATCCTCTACCGCACCGATTGCGTCGGCGAGCGCAAAGTCGAGGCGGCGAAGAAAACGCTCGCAGCGTTCAATCCAGAAGTCGACGTCCGGATTCTTCCGAAAAAGCTCCGGCGGCAGGACCTCGACGAGCTTGTCCCGGGTTGTGACGTCGTCCTCGACTGCTCCGATAATTTCGCCACCCGGCACGCGGTCAACCGCGCGTGCGTCGCGCACCGCAAGCCGCTCGTCTCGGGCGCCGCGATCCGCTTCGACGCGCAGATCTCGGTGTTCGATCTTTCGAGGCCGCAGTCGCCCTGCTACGCGTGCCTCTTCCCGGAGGACGGCGAAGTCGAGGAAGTGCAGTGCTCGACCCTCGGCGTTTTCGCCCCGCTCACCGGTGTCATCGGCGCGATGCAGGCGATGGAGGCGATCAAGCTGCTCGCCGGCATAGGCGCGTCGCTCAGCGGCAGGCTGCAGAGCTTCGACGCCAAGAACGCCGAATGGCGCTCGACGAAATTCATGAAAGACCCGGCCTGCGGCGTCTGCGGCAACCGATAGTCGTTTCAGGAAATCGGCGTGCAATTCGCCGAATCGGTCCAGTACGGCCCGCAGTGATACAACGTCACCGGCGTCAAATAACCGTACTTCACGCCCAGCTGGTTGTACTGCGTCACGTTGATTCGGCCGGCGAGGTAGTGATTCAGCACCGTCGCCGTCACCGCTTCGCTGTATGGCGCGGGAACGGCTGGCGGCGTGCCCGTGGTCGTGCCGCTCACGCTCGCCGACTTCGCGCTTTCGGCTCCGTTCGTCGCGAGCGCCGTCACCTGGTAGCTGTACGTCGTTCCGGGGCTCAATCCGGCATCGGTATATGCGCTCGTCGCGACCGCGGCGGCGTTCACCTTCGCGCCGTTGCGATAGACGTTGTAACCGGACTCGCCGGAAGCGCTGTGCCAGACGAGCGAGATCGAGGTATTGCTCACGCCATTCACCGCCAGGCCCGCCGGCGCGGGTAGCGCCGCGAAGGCGCTCGTCAGACGGTCCACCATCTTCTTCACCGCGAGCATCTGCACGCCCGCTTTCTGATCGAAGTTGGTGCCGTACCAGCCGATCCAGTCGAAGCACGCGTTGGGATTCGCAAGCATGCCGCTCGCCTTCGTGCTGCGCGGCGTATTGTCGGCCACCGTCTGCGGATACAGCACGATGATGTCGTTGGTGTCGGCCCACTTGTTGTAGCCGGTATTGTTGACGAAGCGCATGCCGATCTGGCTTTGCGACTGCTGGCAGCCGTGCAATGCCACGTGCACCCTGCATTGCGCGCCGCTCGCGCAGCTCGCCGGCACATACACCCAGCCGGTGCCGTCCATGCCGCGGCCGGCCGGGATGAATTCCGTCTGATCGAACTGGATCAGGCTGCCGCCGAGCGCGCCGTTGTTGCGGGCGTTGAGGACGCCGTAAAGCTGCTTGAGCGTCGCGCCCGCGCCGTCGAAGCTGCAGTTGCTGATGTAGGGCGAGGCCGCGATACCGCAGGCGTTGTTGCCGGCGCTGTCGAAGTCGGTGGGAAACGTGTGCGCCGCGCCGGTGAGCTTGTCGTACTTCACGTTCGCGCTCGAAACGAAATTTCCGGTGGTGACGTAGAGCTTGTATACCTGGTCGGTGACGTTCGGCCCGACCGTGGTGTCGCTGGTGCCCGTCCACAGGTAAATTTTCTGTCTCGCGATGTCCGTGTAATTGTCGTTCTGGATTCCGCTCCAGCTTTTGATGTTGGCGATCGACTGCGTAATGCCCGGCGTCGCGTTGTACATGCAGCCGAAGTAGCTCGTCTGCCCGGCGCAATCGTAGGTGCCGCCGGCGATGATGCCTACGCCCTTGAAGGTGGCCGCGTAGGCGACGCCGAGCTGCATGGCGAAGAAGCCGCCGGCCGACAGGCCGGACACGGTGCTGTCACGAATATCGGCGTTGTACGCCGGCAGCGGGGCGGCTCGGGCGGGGGCCGCGGCGCTCAG
>CAYOVM010000352.1:1308-2633 GCA_964407355.1 uncultured Enterobacteriaceae bacterium | reverse complement strand
ATTTCCTTGCAGGAGCAGGCCGCGAGCTCGGGGAGGAACGAGTACGCGGAAGGCCGCTCGTGGATCACCGCCGCGTAGCCGAAGCAGATGTGCACCGCGGTTTCCCCCGCGACGCCGTCGAGCGCGAGGTTCAGCGCCTTCAGCCCGTACTGGCGCGCCTTTTCGGGACGCGCCTGCATATAGGGCTCGTCCACCTGGACGATGTCGGCGCCGGCCTTGAAAAGATCCTTGATCTCCTCGTTCACCGCAACGGCGTAGTCCATCGCCGCCGCCTCGTCCGTCTTGTAGAACTCGTTCTGCGCCTGCTGCGACATGGTGAACGGGCCGGGCACCGTGATCTTGGTTCTCTTCGAGGTATGTTTCTTCAGGAACAGCAGATCCTGGACCTCGACGGCGTGCTTCCGCCGGATGCGGCCCACTATGCGGGGAACGGGGTTCGGGTGCCCCGAGCGGTCCAGGGCGCTGCCCGGATTGTCGATGTCGACGCCTTCGAGCGCCGTGGCGAAGCGGTTCGAATAGCTCTCGCGCCGGATCTCGCCGTCGGTGATGATGTCCAGCCCGGCCGCCTCCTGCGCCTCGATGGCGAGCCGCGTGGCGTCATCCTGCGCCTCGGCGAGATACGGCTCGGCGACGCGCCAGAGCTCGCGCGCGCGCACGCGCGGCGGAAAGCGGCCCGCCAGCTTCTTGCGGTCGATCAGCCAGTCGGGCTGCGGATAGCTGCCGACCAGTGTGGTGGGGAAGAGCATCTTCCCCTTGATTCTACTTCTACTCGAATCCGCTTCTCGCTTGCGCTCAGCTCTGGCCCTGCACCCACAGGATCAACCCTCAACGACAGGCTCGACGTAGATCTCGACGCGGCGATTGGCCTGGCGCCCGGCCTCCGAATTGTTGTTCGCGATGGGCGAGGTCTCGCCCTTGCCCGAGACGGCGAGGCGCACGGGGTTCACGCGCTTCGACTCGAAGTACTGCGCCACCGAGGCGGCACGGCGCTCGGAGAGCTTCTGGTTGTACTGGTTCGAGCCCACGTTGTCGGTATGGCCGACCACCGTGAGCGTGGTCTTCGCATAGCGCACGACGACATCGGCCAGCTTGTCCATCGTGGTGTCGAAGCCGGGCTTGATCGCCGCCGAGTTGGTGTCGAACGCGGTCTGGGTGGTCATCGTGATGCGCACCACATCGTTCGGCAGCTTGTCCACGCGCGCCTGCCCCGCCTGGATCTCCTTCGCGAGGTTCTTCTCCAGGTCGCGCTTCTGGCTGTCCATGTACGCGCCGACCGCTCCGCCCGCCAGGCCGCCGCCGACCGCGCCGAGCACCGCGCCCTTCGT
>CAYOVM010000352.1:0-1208 GCA_964407355.1 uncultured Enterobacteriaceae bacterium | reverse complement strand
CGGCTATGAGGGCGGGATGACCGACAGCCGGCGGATACTCTTCCTGGACTTCGACGGCGTTCTGCACCCGAAGGGCGCCGGAGGCGCGCAGTCTCACTTCGTCAAGAAGCCCCTCGTCGAAGAGCTGCTGCTGGAGAGCCAATTTTCCAACGTCCACATAGTAGTGAGCTCGACATGGCGAGAAGCGTATTCGCTGGAAAAGCTCCGGGCATTCTTCAGTCCGGGCCTTCGGCAACGCATAGTGGATCGCACCCCGGTCCTCGATGACCTGGACAGCGACCACCTGCGTTATCGCGAGGTACGCGCCTGGCTCAATAAACACCCGCAAACAAAGATCTGGTGCGCGCTGGATGACGACAGGGAAGGATTCCCGCCCTCACAGTCGGGCAACGTGGTGTTCACCGATCCTTCCCAGGGCGTGACGGGCGCGCAAATCTCCGATCTTCGACTTCTGCTCTCGCGCAGGGCGCCTGATGCCTGACATAGGCTGTCAATGCTTGACCGGTTCCGGCGCCCGCGGTTCGCCTAGTCCGCGAAGAGCTCGACGAGCTGCTCGCGCAGCCAGCGGTTGCCGGGGTCGGCGTCGAAGCGCTCGTGCCAGTGCACGCCCACGTCGGCCGGGGGAATCGCCACCGGCGGCGGCAGCGACTTGAGCTTTCCCTGGCGCTCGTAGACCCGCGCGACGCGCTGCGGGAGGATCAGGATGAGGTCGGTGCGCTCCAGCACCATAGGCACCACGGTGAAGTGCGGCACGCGCAGCGCGATGCGCCGCGAAAGGCCGGCGCGATCGAGCGCCTCCTCGATCACGCGGTGGCCGCCGCGATACGAGACGAGGGCGTGCGAAGCCTCCAGGAACTGCTTGCGCGACAGCGTCTTCTTGATCGTCGGATGGTCGGCGCGCATCATGCAGAGGTACGGATCGCGAAAGAGCGCGCGGCGGCGCACCGGCGGCCCGAGGCCGGGAAGAAATCCGATCGCGAGGTCGAGCGCGCCCGCGGCGAGGGCGCCGGCGATGTCCTCGACGTCGAGCGCCACCGCTTCGAGGCGCACGCCCGGTGCGACGCCCTGCAGGCGCTCGATGAGCGGCGGCAGGAACTCGATCTGGCCGAGGTCGGACATGTAGAACCTGAACGCGCGCGCCGAGGTGGCCGCATCGAAGCCCGGGCCGTGCGCGAGCGCCGATTCCAGCAGCGCGAGCGCCTGGCGCA
>CAYOVM010000351.1:0-2635 GCA_964407355.1 uncultured Enterobacteriaceae bacterium | reverse complement strand
GGTCCCACAGCTCGCGCGCGCGCAGCTTGCGGTACACCCACATGCCGTCGGAGCGTTGCACGCCATCCTTCCACGGCTTCGATTTATGGATCAGCTCGAATTCGGAATCCTTCTCCACGGCGAGCATGAACTCGTCCGTGACGCCGACCGAAATGTTGAAGTTCGAGAGGTCGCCCTGGTCCTTGGCGTGGACGAACTCCTCGATGTCCGGGTGGTCGCAGCGCAAGACGCCCATCTGCGCGCCGCGGCGCGAGCCGGCCGACTCCACCGTCTCGCAGGACTGGTCGAAGACGCGCATGTACGAGACCGGGCCGCTCGCGCGCGATTGCGTGCCTTTCACCTCGGCGCCTTTCGGCCGGATCGCCGAGAAGTCGTAGCCGACGCCGCCGCCGCGGCGCATGGTCTCCGCCGCTTCCTGCAGCGCGGTGTAGATCCCGGGCTTGCCGTCGACGACCTCCGAGATCGAGTCGCCGACCGGCTGCACGAAGCAGTTGATGAGGGTCGCCTGGAGCTGGATCCCCGCGGCCGAATTGATCCGCCCGGCGGGAATGAAGCCGTCTTCCTGGGCCTGCAGGAAGCGACGCTCCCAGTAGGCGCGCTTGTCTTCGGGCTCGACCTGGGCGAGGGCGCGCGCCACGCGCTGGCGCACCAGGCGCAGCGCATCGGGCGCCGAGGCTTCCCTGCCCTTGGCGTACTTCTCCAGCAGCGTCTCGCGGCAGATTTCCTGCTCGGCGACGACGGAATTCAGAGTTGTTTGCATGCCTGTTTCTTGAGGATTACTGAGTATATATACAGTGACGGGAGGCGAGGGTCAATCCGCCCCCCGTCGCTACGTCGAAGTACCTGAATTTGAAAAGACTTGCTAGCCGGCCTGGGGTTCCGGCTGTTGCGCTTGCGACGCGATTTCGGCGGCCTGGCGGGCGCGCTTCAGGAGGTCGGCCGCCTCGGCGTGGCCGAAGCGCAAAGCGAGCTCGACGGCGGTGTCGCCCTCCTTCGTGACCATGGAGGGGTCGGCGCCGTTGCGAAGCAGGAGCTCGATCATCGGCGTGCCGCCCTTGGCGGCGGCGTAGGTGAGCGCCGTGTAGCCGTTCTCGTGGTGCAGATTGGGGTCGAAGTTCATCGACAGCACCTTCTGCGCATAGACCAGGTTGCCCTTCTCGATGGCGTAGAAGAGCGCGCGCACGCCCTCCGGGCTCTTCTCCTTCGGCTTGGGCTCGAGCCCGGTCGGCAGCATCTTCACCACGTAATTGATCAGCGCGATCCCGACCATCACGACGAGCGCGAGGATGATGGGAATCTTGGAGATGGTGAAGCCGGTGGCGTCGCTGATGCCCTCGGCGATCTGCTCGGGCATGTTCGCGCCCGCGATCAGCACCACCACCGCCAGGAAGAAGAAGAACTTCATGTAGAGGAACAGGCCGAAGATCACCAGCGTGGCGAGCACCGCGAGCAGCGTGTTGTGGCTCACGCCGAGCGACTCGGTATATTCCTGCGGCAGGTTCGCGAGCACCGCGGCGACCGTGATCAGACCCGTCAGGATCATGTCGCGGATGCGCAGCTTCGTCAGGAAATCGAGCTTTTCCCTCTTTTCCGCCATCTCCCGGCCCCTTTTTTTCTGCCCCGATTTTAGGGCCTGGACCGCTGCTTGCAAGCGGTAATATGAACGCTCCAAATGTCGAAAGCTTTTGTCAAGGAATCTCAAGAGGAACCCGAGGAAGAGGCGCGGGAAGATTCCACGATTCCGGCGGGCGGGAAGAATTACATTTCGCGCCCCGGCTTCGCCCGCCTCAAGGCCGAGCTGAAGCAGCTCGTCGAAGTGGACCGGCCGGAAACGGTGAAGGTGGTCTCCTGGGCCGCGGCGCTCGGCGACCGCTCGGAGAACGCGGACTACCAGTACGGCAAGAAACGGCTGCGCGAGATCGACCGGCGCGTGCGGTTCCTGATCAAGCGCCTGGAGGCCGCCGAGATCGTCGATTCGGCCGGCCGCGACACCGACCAGGTTTTCTTCGGCGCCACCGTGAAGCTGCGCACGCGCGGCGAAATCAAGGAGCTCACCATCGTCGGCGTCGACGAGGTCGACCCGGCGCACGGCAAAGTCTCCTGGATCTCGCCCATCGCGAAGGCGCTCCTGAAGGCGCGCGAGGGCGATACCGTCACGCTGAGGACGCCTGCCGGGGAAGAGAAGGTGGAGATCCTCGAAGTAAAGTATCTATAACAGCCTGCAAACGAGCCTGGGAGGGCGCCGTGAGCATTCTCAGAGAGTTCCGCGATTTCGCGGTGAAGGGCAACGTCGTCGACCTCGCGGTCGGCGTGATCATCGGCGCCGCCTTCGGCAAGATCGTCTCCTCGCTGGTCAGCGACATCGTCATGCCGCTCGTCGGCGTGCTGGTCGGCGGGATCGACTACAAGGCCTTGTTCGTGACGATCGGCAACGCGAAGATCATGTACGGCTCGTTCATCCAGAGCTGCGTCGACTTCGTGATCATCGCCGCCTCCATCTTCCTCGCCGTTCGGCTGATCAACCGCTTCCGCCGCAAAGCCGAGCACGAGCCCCCCGCCGCGCCGCCGCCGCGGCAGGAGAAGCTCCTCGAGGAAATCCGCGACCTGCTGAAGGAAAAGCGCTAAGCGAGATCAG
>CAYOVM010000350.1:0-2663 GCA_964407355.1 uncultured Enterobacteriaceae bacterium | reverse complement strand
GCAGGAAGCCGATGTCCTCGCCGATCGGCACGGTCACCCGGGTCATGATGATCTCCGAGTAGCGCTTCTCGTCGAGCACCTGGGTGAGGCCGGCGGCGAGCGCGAGCAGCGTCTTGCCGGTGCCCGCCTGGCCGACCAGCGTGACGAAGTCGACCGCCGGATTCATGAGCAGGTTGAGGGCGAAGTTCTGCTCGCGATTGCGCGCGTTGATGCCCCACACGGAATTCTTCGCGTGGGTGTAGTCGCGCAGCGTCTCGAGCACCGCCATGCGGCCGTTGATTTCCTTCACCAGCGCGTACAGCGGACGCTCCCCCGACTCGTCGAACACGAACTCGTTCACCTTCAGCTTGGGCACCAGCGGGCCGTGCACGCGGTAGTAGGTGTGGCCGTCCTTTTTCCAGGACTCCATGTTGCGGCCGTGGGTGTTCCAGAAGTCCTTCGGCAGCGGGCGCACGCCGGTGTAGAGGAGGTCGGCGTCCTCCAGCACCTTGTCGTTGAAGTAGTCCTCGGCGGCGAGCCCCAGGGCGCGCGCCTTGATGCGCATGTTGATGTCCTTCGACACCAGCACGACCTCGCGTTGCGCCTGCTTCTCGCGCTGTCCCTCGCGAGCGTGCAGGAAGCGCACCACCGAGAGGATCTGGTTGTCGGTCTTGCCCAGCGGCAGCGTCGCCGGCAGCTCGCCGTTGATCGCCTCGGTCTGCAGGAAGAGACGCCCCTTCGACTGCTGGCCGTCCTTGATCTTGATCTGCAGCCCGTCCTTGATGTTCTGCGCCTCGGCGGAGACGATCTCGTCCAGGAAGCGGCTCGCCTGGCGCGCGTTGCGCGCCACGTCGGAGAGGCCCTTCTTGTTGGCGTCCAGCTCCTCGAGCGTCCCCATCGGCAGGTAGAGGTCGTGCTCCTCGAAGCGGAACAGGCTCGTGGGGTCGTGCATCAGCACGTTCGTGTCGAGAACGAAGAGCTTTTTCACCTTGGATTTGCGCGGGAGACGGGGAGATTTCTGCATCAACGGGACTTCGGACGACTCTGCTGCGGCCTGTTCGACATCATAGGGCTTTAACAAAGCTCAGTACCTCCTGGACGTGGCCCGGCACCTTGACACCGCGCCATTCGCGCGCCAGCACCCCGTCCTCATCGACCACGAAGGTGCTGCGCTCGATGCCGCGGACTTTCTTCCCGTACATGTTCTTCAGCTTCATGACGCCGAACTGCTCGCAGACCTTCTCGTCGGGGTCCGAGAGCAGCTCGAACGGGAACTTCATCTTGGCCTTGAAGCCCTCGTGCGACTTGATCGAGTCGCGCGAGATGCCGAAGATCTCGCAGCCGGCGCGCTTGAAATTCCTGTACGCGTCGCGAAAGTCGGAGCCCTGCTGGGTGCAGCCCGGCGTGTTGTCCTTCGGATAGAAATAAAGGACGAGCTTGCTGCCGCGGGCGCTGGAGAGGGTAAACGGACTGCTGTTGCCGGTGGAAGGAAGGCTGAAGTCGGGAACCGGCTTGCCTGGCATCTCAGAGGTTTGTGAAAACCCTTCTTAGCAAAGCGTCGTAACGCTTTCATTGAACATGTTTTTTATTAGCGCCGCAAGCGTCTTTTTTTTCGGCGCGTACAAGGCTGATCGCAAAGGAAATATTGCTATCCGGCGTCGTGCTGCCGGTAGAACCGGCGCAACTCCGCCAGGAGCTCTTTGGGCTTTTCCTCCGGGATGAAATGCCCGCACTGCAGCGCGCGGCCGTGGACGTTGGTGGCGACTTCGCGCCAGTCGTTGAGGGGATCGAACAGCGCCTCGATCACGCCCTGGCGGCCCCAGATGGCGAGGAGGGGCATGGTGATCTTGTGCTCGAGGTCCTGCTTGTCGTGAAAGAGATCGATGGTGGCCGAAGCGCGGTAGTCCTCGCAGGTGGCGTGGATGGTGCGCGGGTCTTTGAAGGCGCGCACGTATTCGGCCATTGCGCGCTTGTCGAAATGCTTGAGGCCGCTCTTGCCGCGGCCCAGGCGCTTGAAGATGTAGAACGGGCCGAGGCCCGCCAGCATGCGCTCGGGGATCGGCGCTTCCTGGATGAGGAAGAACCAGTGATAGTAGGCGCGCGCGAACTGGAAATTGGTGCTCTCGTACATCTTCAGGGTCGGCGAGATGTCGAGCACGGTGAGGGTCTTCACGCGCCTGCCGTGGTCGCGCGCGAGGCGGTGGGCGACGCGGCCGCCGCGGTCGTGGCCGACGACATGGAACGTGTCGTGGCCGAGCGCATCCATGACCTCGACCATGTCGAGGGCGACGGCGCGCTTCGAGTAGTTCGAGTGATCGGGCAGCCCCTTCGGCTTGGAGGAGTCGCCGTAGCCGCGCAGGTCGGGACAGACCACGGTGTACTCGCGCGCGAGCGCGGGCGCGACCTTGTGCCACATCGCGTGGGTTTCGGGATAGCCGTGCAGCAGCAGGACCGCGGGGCCCTTGCCGCCGGTGACGAGATTGATGGAGGCGCTTCCGGTCCTGATTTTTCGCCTGGAAAAGCCCGGGAAAAGCGTGGTCATTCGAGTCCTCCCTGTCCTTGCAGCGCGACGGTTCCCGAGCGGCCGGGGATCTCGCCGTAGATCACCTCGTGGCGCGGAAGCTGCGCGAGATCGAGCGAGCGGTAGAGCGAATTCAGGCTCACCACCATGTAGCCCTGGGCCT
>CAYOVM010000349.1:0-2663 GCA_964407355.1 uncultured Enterobacteriaceae bacterium | reverse complement strand
TGGTTAAGGCACCGGATTTTGATTCCGGCATACGAGGGTTCGAATCCTTCCTCCCCAGCCATCACACAGGGTGCGCTCGATGAACACCGCGATGAGCCATATGGGCATGGGGGGAAGCGCGGCCCCGCTCGATCGGCTGATGATCTTCACGGGCAACGCCAATCCGCGCCTCGCGCAGGATGTGGCGAAGCACCTGAACCTCTCGCTCGGGCGCGTCATCGCGGGCAAGTTCTCCGACGGCGAGGTGATGGTGGAGCTGCTCGAGAACGTGCGCGGCAAGGACGTGTTCGTCCTGCAGTCGACCTGCGCCCCGACCAACGACAACCTGATGGAAATGCTGGTGATGATCGACGCGCTCAAGCGCTCCTCCGCCGCTCGCGTGACCGCCGCCATCCCGTACTTCGGCTACGCGCGGCAGGACCGCCGGCCGCGCTCGGCGCGCGTCGCCATCAGCGCCAAGGTCGTAGCCAACATGCTCTCCTCGGTAGGCGTGGCCCGGGTGCTGACCATGGACCTGCACGCCGACCAGATCCAGGGATTCTTCGATCTGCCCGTCGACAACATCTATGCCGCGCCGGTTCTGCTGGGCGACGTGTGGAAGCAGCGCTACGAAAACCTGATCGTGGTATCGCCCGACGTCGGCGGCGTAGTCCGGGCGCGCGCGCTTGCGAAGCGCCTCGAGTCCGACCTGGCGATCATCGACAAGCGGCGCCCGAAAGCCAACGTCTCCGAGGTGATGAACGTCATCGGCGAGGTCCAGGGGCGCACCTGCGTCATCATGGACGACATGGTCGATACCGCGGGTACCCTGGTGAAGGCGGCCCAGGTGCTGAAGAAGGAAGGCGCGACCAAAGTGGTCGCCTATTGCACGCACGCGGTGCTCTCCGGCGGCGCGGTCGACAAGATCGCCAAGTCGGACATCGACGAGCTGGTGGTCACCGATACCATCCCGCTGCGCGAGGACGCGCGCAGCTGCAGGAAAATCCGGCAGCTGTCGGTGGCCGGCCTGATCGCGGAAACGATTCTTCGCATTTACACCGAGGAGTCTGTCAGCTCTCTTTTCATCGAGTAGTTTTTTTGTTTTTTAATCCGCCGGTGCCTGGTCGCGGGTCCGGCACACCTGAAACGTAAACGAAACGGAGTAGTCACATGGCAATCGAAATCAGCGCGCGCAAGCGCGAAGCGCAAGGCACGGGTGCGAGCCGCCGTCTGCGCAGCGCCGGCAAGGTGCCGGGGGTCCTCTACGGCGGCGAGAAGGGCGCGGTCAACATCGTGCTTGACCATCAGGCGCTGTTTCTCAACCTCAGGAACGAGCGCTTCCACGCTTCGATCCTGACCATGGACCTGGAAGGCGCGAAGGAGCAGGTGCTGCTGCGCGCGCTCAACATGCACCCGTACAAGATGCAGGTCCAGCACGTCGACTTCCAGCGCGTCTCGAAGGACAAGAAGGTCCACATGAAGGTGCCGCTGCACTTCGCCAACGCCGAGAAATCCCCCGGCGTGAAGGAGCAGGGCGGCCTGGTGAGCCACGTGCTGAACGAGCTGAACATCAGCTGCCTGCCGGACGACCTGCCGGAGTTCATCGAGGTCGATCTGAGCAGCCTGACCGTCGGCCATTCCGTCCACGTGCGCGATCTGCAGCTGCCGAAGGGTGTCGAGCCGATTCTCCACAAGAACGAGAATCCGGTGGTCGCGACCGTGATCATCCCGTCGCTCGTCACCGAGGAAGAGGAAACCGCCGCGGCCGTGGTCTCCGCCGCCGAGGTGCCGACGACCGAGCAGGCCGCTACGCCGAAGGAAGGCGAGGCTGCCGAGGGCGGCGACAAGGCGGGCGCGAAGGGTGCCGCGGCCAAGGGCGGCGAGAAGCCTGCCGCCGACAAGGCGGGCGACAAAGGCGGCGACAAGAAAGACAAGAAATGACCTCGGGCAGCCGCGTCGAGTGGCCTGGCTTGAGCAGCCTGCCTTGATTCGTCTAGTTGTCGGCCTGGGCAATCCGGGCAAGGAGTACGAGCGCACGCGGCACAACGCGGGCTTCTGGCTGGTCGAGCGCTTCGCCTCGGCAAGCGGCGCTCACTTTCGCAAGGATCCGAAGTACCAGGCGCTCGTCGCGCGCCTGGGCGAGGGCCCGGGCGGCGCGGGAACGCCCGGCGCCTGGCTTCTGCTGCCGCAGAGCTTCATGAACGCGAGCGGCCGGCCGGTGCAGATGCTCGCCGGCTTCTTCAAGATCAAGCCGGAGGAAATCCTGGTCGTGCACGACGAGCTCGACTTTCCGCCGGGCACCGCGCGGATCAAGCTGGGCGGCGGCATCGCCGGCCACAACGGCTTGAAGGACATCTCGCAGCGCATCGGCTCGCACGACTACTGGCGCCTTCGCCTTGGCGTCGGCCGGCCGGCGTCGGCTGCCGAGATGGCCGACTACGTCCTGCACAAGCCCTCGCTCGAGGAGAAGCAGGCAATCGACGGCGCCATCGACAACGCGCTCGCGCTGCTGCCGCAAATGATCGCCGGCGACATGCAAGGCGCGATGCAGAAGCTGCATAGCCAGGACAAGCCGGCGCCGGCGCCGAAGAAAGAGCCCGAGAAGAAAGCGCCCGAGAAAAGGGAGCCGGAGAAGAAGGCGCCGGAGAAGAAGGAGCCGCCCAAGCCGCAGGCGCCCGTGAAAG
>CAYOVM010000348.1:0-2672 GCA_964407355.1 uncultured Enterobacteriaceae bacterium | reverse complement strand
GCGTAACCCTCCATCAGCTCGGCGAGCACCGGGCTCTGCGAGAACTTCTTCCAGTGGTCGAAGTCGCGGAACATGTAGGGCGCGCCGCCGATGGAGATGGGCGGGTAGGTGCGCCCGGCGAAGGCCTGGCCGGTGTAGATGAGATCGACCGTGCCGAGCGAGAGCGACTGGTTGATCTGCGTCTCGTTGCCGAGCTGCGAGGCCGGGAACACGTCCATCGAATAGCGGTTGCCGGTGCGCTTCGCGATCTCGCCCGCCGCCCACACCGCGTAGGTGTGGTACGGCTCGGAGACCTCGTAGACGTGCGCGAACTTCAGCTTTTGCTGCGCGAGCCCCGCGCTCGAAAAAGCGAATCCAATTGCAAGAACGGCAAACGCCGATATCCGCCTCATGGAGCCTTCCTCCTCAGTAAGTTGCCCTGCCCCCGGAAATGTCGAATACCGCGCCGGTGGAGAACGTGCAGTCCCCGGACGCGAGCCAGCACACGAGCGCCGCGATCTCGCCGACTTCCACGAAGCGGCCCTGCGGAATCTTGGAGAGCATGTACTGGATGTGCTGCTCGGTCATCTGGTCGAAGATCGCCGTCTTCGCCGCGGCCGGGGTCACGCAGTTCACCAGCACGCCGGTCTGCGCGAGCTCCTTGCCGAGCGATTTGGTGAGCGAGATCACGCCGGCCTTCGAGGCCGAGTAGGCCACCGCGTTGGGGTTGCCCTCCTTGCCGGCGACCGAGGCGATGTTGACGATGCGGCCGTAGCCGGCTTTCACCATGTGCGGCGCAACGGCGCGGCAGCAGAGGAACTGGCTCGTCAGGTTGACGCGCAGCACGCGCTCCCATTCTTCGATCGGGTAGTCGACCGTCGGCGCGTTCTTCCCCGCGATGCCGGCGTTGTTCACCAGGACGTCGATTTTTCCGAATTCCGACAATGTCTTCTTCAAAGCTGCTTCTATGGAAGAAGCGTCGGAAACATCGACCTTCGGCGATCCATCCAAATCCCAGACGGCCACTTTCGCGCCCGAGTCTTGCAAGCGCTTCGCGATCGCCGCGCCGATGCCTTGCATGCCGCCGGTCACGATCGCGGTGCGGCCTGCGAAATCCAGACGATTCATATGATGTCCGACGGGAAGCGCGGCGGAAAGCGCGCAGTATAATCGCTGCCCTTCCGGGAGAGTACCCGTTTATGGCAGGCAGGCTCGCAGGCAAGACGGCATTCATTACGGCGGCGGGTCAGGGGATCGGCCGCGCCGCGGCGCTCGCCTTCGCGCGCGAAGGCGCCCGCGTCTGGGCGAGCGACCTGAATCCGAAGCCGCTGGGCGAGCTCGAGGGCGATCAAGGGATCCGCACCCGCGTCCTGGACGTCACCGACGAGGCCGCGATCGCGAAGGCGGCGAAAGAGGTCGGAGAAATCGACGTCCTCTTCAACTGCGCCGGCATCGTGCAGAACGGCACGATCCTCGACGCGTCGCCGAGGGATTGGGACCTGGGCTTCGACGTGAACGTGAAATCCATGTATCTCGTGAGCCGCGCTTTCCTGCCCGGCATGCTGAAGAAGGGCCGCGGCTCGATCATCAACATGTCGTCGGTCGCCTCGTGCCTGCGCGGCCTGCCGAACCGCTTCATCTACGGCGCGAGCAAGGCGGCGGTGGTCGGGCTCACCAAGGCGATCGCGGCGGATTTCGTGCGCCAGGGGGTCCGCTGCAACGCCATCGCTCCGGGCACGGTGGATACGCCGTCGCTGCAGGGACGCATCAATTCCTATGCCGACCCGGCGCAGGCGCGCAAGGACTTCGTCGCGCGCCAGCCCATGGGCCGGCTCGGCACGGTCGACGACATCACCGGAATCCTGGTTTATCTGGCTTCCGACGAGTCGCTGTTTTCGACCGGCAACGTTTTTTCGATCGATGGGGGGATGACGATATGAAATTGTGCCGCTACGGCAAGGCGGGTTACGAGAAGCCGGGCTTGATCGATTCGGAGAACCGCGTGCGCGACCTCTCCAAGGTGATCGACAACCTCGGGCCGAACGAGATCTCGCCGCGCGGGCTGAAAATGCTCACCAAGATCAAGCCCGAGTCGCTGCCGGTCGTGAACGGCAGCCCGCGCTTCGGCGTGCCCTACATCGGCATCGGCAAGTTCGTCGCGATCGGCCTGAACTATTCCGATCACGCCAAGGAAGCGGGGCTGCCGATCCCCTCCGAGCCGATCGTCTTCATGAAGGCCACCACCTGCATCAGCGGGCCGAGCGACGACGTCATCCAGCCGAAGAACTCCACCAAGCTCGACTGGGAAGTGGAGCTCGGCATCGTCATCGGCACCCAGGCGCGGTACGTGGACGAGGCAGCCGCGCTCGAGCACGTCGCCGGCTACTGCATCGTCAACGATGTCTCGGAGCGCTCCTTCCAGATGGCCACCAGCCAGTGGGACAAGGGCAAGGGCTTCGATACCGCGGGCCCGATCGGCCCCTGGCTCGTCACCACCGACGAGGTGACCGACCCGCAGTCGCTCGACATGTGGCTCGACGTGAACGGCAAGCGCATGCAGAAGGGCAACACGCGCACCATGATCTTCAGCTGCGCCAAGATCATCTCGCACGTCAGCCAGTACATGACGTTGCTCCCGGGCGACATCATCTGCACCGGCACACCCCCGGGCGTCGGCCTCGGCGTCAAGCCGA
>CAYOVM010000347.1:0-2682 GCA_964407355.1 uncultured Enterobacteriaceae bacterium | reverse complement strand
TCGTGCGCAACGCCGATATCTATCCGGTCCTCGGCCACCACCAGCCGTCGCCGCCGATTCCGGAAGACCTCCAGGCCTGGATCGCCGCCGACCGCCTCGTCGGCGCGCGCGCGAAAAGCGCTCCGGCGCTTCCATGGCGGAGTTCGTAGGGAATGGCCCGACACGTGTAGCGGCCCGGCTACGCGGGACGCGTATTAGCATTTCGGCTGCAATCGCTTCGCGAAAATCGAAATGACCGGCATCGACTTCCAGCGGATTTTCCAGAGCATCCCGGGCCTCTTCCTGCTGCTGCGGCCGGACGCGGACTTCACCGTCGTCGACGCGAGCGACGCCTACCTGCGCGCCACCCTGACCGAGCGCGGGAAAATCGTCGGGCGCGGCCTGTTCGAGGTCTTCCCCGACAATCCCGCGGAGGCGGACCCGACCGGCACGGCCAACCTGCGCGCCTCGCTAGCGCGGGTGCTCGCGCACAAGGCCGCGGACACGATGGGGGTGCAGAAGTACGACATCCGCCGGCCGGAAAGCGAAGGCGGCGGCTTCGAGGAGCGCTACTGGAGCCCGGTGAACGCGCCGGTGCTCTCCGACGGCGGCGAAATACAGTACATCGTCCACCGCGTCGAGGACGTCACCGACCGGATGCGCTCGCAGGAGAATTTCCTCGCGACCGAGGTCCTCGAGAGCATCACCGAGGGCTTCTTCGCCCTCGACCGCGGCTGGCGGTTCACCTACGTCAACCGCGAGGCCGAGCGCATCCTCGAGCGCAGGCGCAGCGAGCTGGTCGGCAAGGTCATCTGGCAGGAGTATCCGGGGGTCCCCGGCAGCGAGTTCGAGCGCGCCTACCGCCGCGCGATGAACGAGGGCGTCGGCTCCTCGATCAGCGCCTTCTATCCGGACCACGAGCGCTGGTACGAGGTGCGCACCTATCCGGCGCCGGCGGGAATCTCGGTCTATTTCCGCAACGTCAGCGACCGTAAGCGCGCCGAGCTGGCGCAGGAGCAGCTCGTCGCGCAATCCGAGAAGGAGCGGCGCATCTACGAGGCGGCGCTGTCGAACACGCCCGACTTCGTCTACGTGCTGGGCGTGGACCACCGGATCATCTACGCCAACGAGGCGCTCATCAAGATGTGGGGCCAGGGCGATCCGCGCGGCAAGACCTGGCTCGAGCTGGGCTACGAGCCCTGGCACGCGCAGATGCACGACCGCGAGATCGACCAGGTCGTCGCCACGCGCGGGCCGATCCGCGGCGAGGTCCCCTTCACGGGCACCACCGGGCGCCGGATCTACGACTACATCTTCGTGCCGGTCCTCGGGCCCCACGGCGAGGTCGTCGCGGTGGCCGGCACGACGCGCGACGTCACCGAGCGCAAGGAGGCCGAGCAGGCGATCCGCGAGCAGGCCGAGCGGCTGCGCGAAGCGGACAGCGCGAAGGACGAGTTCCTCGCCACGCTGTCGCACGAGCTGCGCAACCCGCTCGCGCCGCTGCGCAACTCGCTGCATCTGCTGCGCCTCGCGGGCGGGAATCCGGGCGACGCCGCGACCGCGCCGATCCACGCGATGATGGAGCGGCAGGTGAACCACCTGGTGCGGCTGGTCGACGATCTGCTCGAAGTGTCGCGCATCAGCCGCGGCACCTTCGCGCTGCGCAAGGAGCGCGTCAAGGTCGCGGCGATCGTGCGCAACGCGGTCGAGACCAGCGATCCGCTGATCCAGGCGGCGGGCCACAAGCTGGACGTGTCGCTGCCGCGCGAGCCGCTCTGGGTCGACGGCGATCCGGTGCGGCTCGCCCAGATCCTCGCGAACCTGCTGAACAACGCCGCGAAGTACACCGATGCCGGCGGGCAGATCTCCCTGCAGGTCCGGCGCGAGGGCGCAGCCGCGCTGATCTCGATTCGTGACAACGGCGTCGGCATCGCGCCCGGAGCGCTGCCGCACATGTTCGGGATGTTCAGCCGCGGCGACCGCTCGAGCGGCCGCGACCAGGCCGGCCTCGGCATCGGCCTCGCCCTCTCGCGCCGGCTCGCCGAGATGCACGGCGGCGCCATCGAGGCGCGCAGCGACGGCCCGGGCAAGGGCAGCGAGTTCACCGTGCGCATTCCGCTCGCGGCCGAACAGCAGCCGCAGCCGGCGGCCGAGGGACGCGCCGCCTCGGCGCTCCCGCAAAAGCGCATCCTGGTCGTCGACGACAACCGCGACGCCGCCGACAGCCTGAGCATGCTGCTCAAATTCCTCGGCTCGGACGTGCGCGTCGCGCGCGACGGCCCGCAGGCCATCGAAGAATTCCGCGCCTACGATCCGGCGGTGGTCCTCCTCGACATCGGCATGCCCGGCATGGACGGCTACGAAGTCGCGCGCCGCATCCGCAGCAAGTTCCCCGAGCGCCGCCCCACCATCGTCGCCCTCACCGGCTGGGGCCAGGACGACGATCGCCGCCGCGCCCGCGAAGCCGGCTTCGATCACCATCTGGTCAAGCCGGCCGAGATCGGCGCCCTGCAGCTCCTCCTCGCCTCCCTAGAAGACAAGGCTCGCAACCCGCTCGCCGGCACCTGACCGCCGGTTCCATTTCATAGCGGACGGTGCAGGCGGTAGCGCACGAGTGTGCATATGCACGGGTGCTCCGAGGTCATTGAGGGGCAAAATCCGCGGCGATTTTGTCCAACAACGACCAACGGGAGGTTCACCATG
>CAYOVM010000346.1:0-2691 GCA_964407355.1 uncultured Enterobacteriaceae bacterium | reverse complement strand
GCGGACGCCGCTACACCCGCACGACGCACACGGACAAGTCCGGCAAGACCGCGCTCGAGCACTGGCTGGTGCACGGCACCGGCCACGCCTGGTCGGGCGGCAGCCCGAAAGGCTCCTACACGGATCCGCGCGGGCCCGACGCCACGCGCGCGATGCTCAGGTTCTTTCTGCCCATCTCCACCGGCCCTTCAGCGCGCTAAGCGCGTTTGCGAGACGGGCCGAATAGCGGCGCGAGCGAGGACGAGCCGGTGAAAAGCGCGGCGATCAGCCAGGTCGCGCTGAGGATGATCGCGGAAACGGAAACCCAGCTGTAGATTTCCAGCCAGCTCTTGTTCATCAACGGCCCCAGCAATCGCAACATCACCGCCTGCCCCGACGCCACGACGATCAGCGTGGCGAGCGGCACCAGAATGTTCTTGAGCAGACTCCAGCGCCGATCCTGGTCCGGAATCAGCGCGGCGGCGCGCACCGCGAGAAGCCACAACACCAGCAGCGCTCCGCCGTAGCCCAGAAACTGCACAAGGCGTGCAGCGTTCAGACCGGTCTTGCCGAACCGAGTGGTCTTGAACAGGTCCATTTCGCCCAGCGCCGCCGCAAGGACGAGCGCGACGGCGATCACGACCACGTATCGCACTACCCAGCTCCAGCGTTCGTTCATGGCTCCCCCGAAGATCCTCAGTAAGTTCTCAGTTAGCGTGGCTAAGCTGCTGTGATGCAACGTAATTGGCTGATCCATATTAAGCGAAAAAGCGCCACCCCGCAGTTGGATCAGCCGTTAAGGCGAGACATACGTCACACGACGGCAAGCTCCGCGGGGGCGACACCCTGTCCGGATTCAGACCATAGCAACATAGACGGCGCGCCACAGCCGCACGATCTTTGCTCTCTCGGTTGATTGCAACAGCACGTCAACTCCTGGAGAGCCCATGCCGAAACCCGGAATTTTCGATAACAAAGGCGTGCCGCTGGAGCGACAACGCTTCACGTGGCGCGACCTGGTGCAAAAGCCGATCAGCAAGCTGGACGACGACGCGTACACCCGCGTGCGCATCATCCTGCTGAACGGCCTCGAGCTGGAGGCGCTGCGCTTCTCGCACGCCTGCGCGCGAATGAACAGGGCGTTGCAGGCGCCCCTTGCCGAGGTGCGGCGCGTCGAGCAGCACCAGGCGACGATGGTCAACTGGCTGATCGGCGCCGACCATTCGCCCCTCGAGACCACGATCGCCTACGAGCAGGTCGCGATCGACGTGACCGCCGCGGTCGCGCAGAACGAGCCCGACCCGTATCTCGCCCAGGTGTACCGCTTCGGGCTGCTCGAGGACTTCGACCATATGTACCGCTACTCCGCGCTTCTCGACCGGCTCGAGGGCAAGGACGCGAACAACATCCTGCAGAGCTACACCGACATCCTGCCGGGGCGGCCCACGGTCGACGAGCACCGCTGGCCCACCGACAATCTGCGCCGGCCCTACGATCGCGCCAAAGCCGCGCCGCTCTCCAAGCTGCACGCGCTCACGATCATGGCGGCCGAGCAGCAGACGCACAACTTCTACATGAACATCGGGCCGATGTACGCCGACCCGGTGGCGCGCCAGCTCTACGCCGAGATCGCCTCGATCGAGGAGCAGCACGTGACGCAGTACGAGTCGATCATCGACCCGGACGAGACCTGGCTCGAGAAATGGGTCATGCACGAGGCCTGCGAGGTCTACAACTACTACGGCTGCATGGAGCAGGAATCCAATCCGCGCATCCGCGCGATCTGGGAGCGCTTCGTCGACTACGAGCTCGGGCACCTTACCCTGGCGATGGAGCTTTTCAAGAAGCACGAGAAGCGCGACCCGGCCGAGATAATGCCGGAGACGCTGCCGGCGCCGATTCCCTTCGATACGCAGCGCGAGTTCGTCCGCAAAACGCTTGCCCAGGAAGTGGACCTGCGCGCCGACGGCACCGAGATCGTGCCCAAGGAAAAGGAAAGCCGCCTGTCCGTGGAGTACCGCAAGCAGGTCAATTCCGAAGGCTCTCCCTCCGAGCTCGTCTCGGCGGGCTACAAATGGGCGCCCGGCGGCGAGCTCAAGCTCAAAGCCGCTGCCTGAAAGGAAAAAACTAAATGCAACCGAATACCGAAATCGGCGTGAACCACAGCGGAATGTCGATCGCGCCCAAGGCCGCCGCGGCGAAAATGCTCGAGATCATCGACCTCACCAAGCCGCCGCGCGGCGACGAGACCAAGCTCGCCAAAGTGCGCATCGAGTACGCGCAGCAGGCCGACCCGGTCGGCAGCCTGCCCGAGCCGAAGCCGGCCGGGCTCAACGCGGTCCTCATGGACAAGCTCGGCGAGCGCCTCGCGTTCGAGCGCGCCGGCACCCGGCTCTACGACGCGCTGATGGCGAAGTGCAAAGCCGACAGTAAAGGCGCCATCCCCATGAGCGAGCTCGAGCACATCCGCGAGGAGGAAGCGATGCACTTCGCCCTCGTCGGCGCGGCCATCCAGTCGCTCGGCGGCGACCCGACCGCGCAGACACCCGCGGCCGACGTCACCGGCGTCGAAGGCAGCGGCCTCATTCAGGTGCTGACCGATCCCAAGACCACAGTCGCGCAAGCGCTGCATTCGATCCTGATCGCGGAGCTCGCCGACAACGCCGCCTGGGACGAGCTGATCGAGCTCACCGGGAAAGTCGGCAACAAGGA
>CAYOVM010000345.1:0-2694 GCA_964407355.1 uncultured Enterobacteriaceae bacterium | reverse complement strand
GCAGCCGCACGAGCGCGACGATCGCGGCGAGGATCAGCAGCGCGCCGAGCGCTCCGAGGACGAGCGCGGCGACGAGAAAGGGAGAAGCGAGGAGCTGGGAAGCCATCAGGCCTGCATGGTCTCACGCGCGAGGTCGAGCCACTGTCCCTGAGCTTCGCGGTAGTGACCGGGCATGCGCTCGGCATTGCTCAGCATCCGGCGAAACACCTCCCGCGCGTCGGGCATGCGTCCGAGCCGTACCAGCAGCGCGCCGTAGCGCCAGCGTCCTTCCTCGCCCGGATAGGTGTCGGCGAGGATCTTCAGCTCGCTCAGCGCCTCTTCGACGTGGTTCGCGCCCTCGAGCGCCCGCGCGTGCACGAGGCCTACGTCGGTGACGCGGAACGACGGATGGCTGGCGCGAAGCTTCCGGGTGACGGCGAGCGTCTCCTCGAACCGGCCGCCGAGCTCCAGCGCCCGCGCGAGACCGAAGCGGATGTCCGGATCGCTCTCGTGCACACCGCTCAGGCAGCTGCGATACAGCGTCACAGCGTCGTCGTACATCCGGCGCTCCATGCATTCGCGGGCGAGCAGGATCCGGTTCTCGACGCTGCCGCAGGACTCGAGGTCGGCGACACGCGCGCGCAGCTCCTTGTCGGGATCTAGCGCCCGGGTGATCGCGCGCACCGCCTTCTCGGCCTTGCGGCTCTCCCGCGACGTCGGAAACACCTCGATGAAGTAGTAAAGCATGCAGCCCATCACCGGAAACCCCATGATCACGAACAGCCACCAGTAGGGCCGCCCGGTCTTCAGGGCATGGTAGGCGAAGCACGCCTGGATCAGCAGCAGAAGTCCGCCAAGGATCGGCATTTTCTAGTCTCCCCTGGCGCGCTACGTTACTCCAGGAGTAACGCAGCGGCCGTTAACTATTCCTCGGCCGCTTCGGCGGCGCCGGCGACTAGGTAGCGGCGTTTGCCCCCCGCTTTCGCTCGGTACATCTCCTCGTCGGCGCGCTGGGAGAGCGCCTCCCGGGTGCTGCCGGACTGCGGGTAGCAGGCGACGCCGATGCTCGCCGAGATCTCCACGCTGAGGGCGCCGACCGGGTACGGGCTGGAGAGGCAGTCGATCAATTTCGCCGCGATCCCGCGCGCGGCATCCAGCTCCGCGTGGATCAGGATGATCGCGAACTCGTCGCCGCCCAGCCGGGCCGCCAGGTCGGATTTGCGCACCGCCCCGACGATGCGCGCGGCGACCGCGCGCAGCACCTCGTCGCCGATCGCGTGCCCGTGCGAATCGTTGACGAGCTTGAAGCCGTCGAGGTCGATATACAAGATAGCGAGATTCGCGTTGGTTCTGCGGCAGATCGCGAGCTGGTGGTCGAGGATTTCCTCGAACATCGTCCGGTTGGCGAGGCCGGTCAGGGCGTCATGATTCGCCTTGTGCTGGGCGGCCGCCAGCATCGCCGACGCGGCCGTCAGGGCCTGGCCGACCTCGTCCGCCTCCTTCAGCCGCAGCGATGGAACGCGTACGGCCTCGCCGCGTCCGAGCGCCAGCGCGGGCGCCACGAGCTCGTGGATGGCGCCGGCGATCCGGCCGCCGATCGTCCAGGCGAACGCGAGGCTGCTCAGCATCAGGACCAGGGCGCCCGCGATGAGCCACCAGAGCCGGCGCGCGAGCTCGGCGGACAGGGTTTGCGAGGGAATGCCGATCGCCACCGTCCAGTTCGAGACCTCGGATCGGCTGAAGACGGAGATGATGGGAATGCCTTCGACCGATTGCGTGTCCAGGGAGCCCTCGATCTGCTGCCGCATCAGCGCGACGGCAGCCGGCGCGCCCTTCGTTCCGACGAAGCGCTCCATCTGGTGAGTGCGGGCAACGATGGTTCCGGTGCTGTCCAGGACCACGCCGATCCAGCCCGGAGGAAGGCGCTGCTGGGTCAGCAGCCGGGAGAGCACGTCCGGCAGGACGCTAGCCCCCAGGACGTAAATCACCTTGTCGCCGCGGAATACCGGGACGCCGACGGCGATCAAGTGTTTTTTCGCCACCGGACCGAAAAAGATGTCCGTCATGACGGGGCGCCCAGTCTGGAATACCTGCCTCAGGCCCGAATCGACCCTCGGCGGCGGCTCGCTTCCGAACGGGCGCAGCGTGTTCAGACGCTGCTGAAACGTCGGGTCGAGAAGGAATATGCTGTCCGCGTGCTGGGTCTTGAGGACGTCTTTCGCCTGGCCGTAAAAGGCGGCGAGATTATCGGAAGCGAGGTGGGGCGAGGTCGCGAGCGAAAACAACGCGGCTTGCATGCCGGCCAGGTCCCGGTCGACCGTGGACATCATCGCGCGCGCAGTGCCCATCGACTCGCGAACCAGCTGCGCCCGGCCTTGGTGGTAGTTGTACGAGATCAGCGCCACGGCGGCGAGCGACGCCGGAATGATGCAGGCCATCGCGAGCAGGAGCAGCCTCGAGCGGATGGTCGGGATGCGCGCGATCTTCATGGGCTGGTCCGGTTCGCCAGCACGTTACCTCCCAGCCGGGCCCGAAGCAAATCCGGTCCGGACGTACCGCTCGTCGCGATGAGCTAAGCCGCGCGGCGGGCGCGCAGGAAGGGCTCGATCTCGTCGGCGGGGCCGGGCGGGGCGAAGAGGTCGCCCTGGCACACGCGGCAACCGCTGTCGGCGAGGAACTCGCGCTGCGCGTGGTTCTCGACGCCCTTCGCCGCGA
>CAYOVM010000344.1:0-2713 GCA_964407355.1 uncultured Enterobacteriaceae bacterium | reverse complement strand
GCCGGATCGGCGAGGTGAAGTGCACGTAGGCGTCGAAGGCGAGGCCGAAGTGGCCCTTGTTCGCCGGGCTGTAGACCGCCTGCTTGAGCGAGCGCAAAAGGATCGTCTGCAGCAGCGTGAAATCGGGCCGCTTGCGGATGCGCTCGAGGAGCTGCGCGTAGTCCTTGGGCCGCGGGATCTCGCCGCCGGGAAGCTGCAGGCCGAGCTCGCCGAGGAAGTCGCGCAGCGTGCGCACCTTCTCCTCCGCCGGCACGTCGTGCACGCGGTAGAGCACGGGATGCTCGTTCTTCGCGATGAAGTTTCCCGCGCACACGTTCGCCGCGAGCATGCACTCCTCGATCAGCCGGTGCGCGTCGTTGCGCGGCTCGGCGACGATCTTCTCGATCTTGCCCTTCGGGTCGAAGATCATCCGCGTCTCCACGGTCTCGAAGTCGATCGCGCCGCGCTGGCCGCGCTCCTCCAGGAGCACCTTGAACACGTCGTACAGGTTGACGAGGTTCTGGCTCGCCTTCTTGCCCGAGAGCCGCGCCCACACTTCGGTGTAGGTGAGGCGGGCATGCGAGCGGAACACCGCGTTGTAGAACTCGTACTGCGCGATCTCGCCTTTCGGCGTGATCGCCATCTCGCAGACCATCGCCAGGCGGTCGACCTCGGGATTGAGCGAGCACAGGCCGTTCGAGAGCTTCTCGGGCAGCATCGGGATCACGCGGCGCGGGAAGTACACCGAGGTGCCGCGCTCGCGCGCCTCGGCGTCGAGCGGATCGCCGTCGCGCACGTAGTGGCTGACGTCGGCGATCGCCACCCAGAGGCGGAAACCCTTGCCTTCCCGCTTGCAGAACACCGCGTCGTCGAAGTCCCGCGCGGTCTCGCCGTCGATGGTGACGAAGGGAAGCTCGCGCAGGTCGCGCCGATTTTGAATATCTTGCGGTTGAATCGAATCCGGAAGGGCGCGCGCCGCGGCCGCCGCCTTCTTCGAGAACTCGTGCGGCAGGCCGAACTTGCGCACCGCGATCTCGATCTCCATCCCCGGATCGGCGTGGTGGCCGAGCACCTCGGCGACGCGGCCGATCGGCTGCGCGTGCTTGCTCGGGTGCGCGATCAGCTCGACGGTGACGATCTCGCCCGCCTTCGCGCGGCCCGCGTCGGGCACGAGGATGTCGTGCGCGATGCGCCGGTCCTCGGGAACCAGGAACGTTACGCCGTGCTCGGCGTGCAGCCGGCCGACGATGCGGCGCGTGCCGCGCTCGAGCACCTCGACGATCACGCCCGCGGGACGGCCGCGCGGGTCGCGCCCGGAGATGCGCACCGCCGCGCGGTCGCCGTGCAGCACTTCGCGCATCTCCGCGGGCGGCAGGAAGACCTGCGGGCTGCCGTCGTCGGGGATCAGGAAGCCGTGGCCGTCCCGATGGCCCTCGATGCGCCCGGCGACGACCGCGATGCGCTTCGCGACGAGCAGCGCGCCCGCGCGGTTCTTCACGATCTCGCCCGCGCGCTCGAGATTCGAGAGCGCCTTCTCGAAGCCGTCCTTTTCGGGGCGCGGCACGCGCAGGCGCTTCGCCAGCTCCTTGGGTGTGAGCGGCTCTCCCGCGAGCTCGAGGGCGTGCAGGATGTCGCGCGCCGGATCGTTGCGTCCGGTCGCGGCAACCTTGAATTTGGAGCGCTTAGCCACTAGAATTCGCGTCCTTTGCCGAGGTGGCGGAATTGGTAGACGCACTAGCTTCAGGTGCTAGCGATCGCAAGATTGTGGGGGTTCGAGTCCCTTCCTCGGCACCAACTCCGCGACCCGGATAGTTTATCTTGGTTCCGACATGAAATTCCGGGCGCTCGGCGGAACCGGCGTGCAGGTTTCGCAGCTTTGCTTCGGGACGATGTCCTTCGGCGGCGATGCGGACGCGGCGGCGTCTGCGAAGATGTTCCGCGCCTGCCGCGAAGCGGGCATCAACTACTTCGACACCGCTGACCAGTACAACAACGGCCGCTCCGAGGAGATCCTCGGCGAGCTGATCGGCGGCCAGCGCGACGAGCTCATCATCGCGACGAAGTGCTACAACCCCACGGGCCGCGACATCAACGCGCGCGGCGGATCGCGCCGGCATATCGTTCGCGCGGCGGAAGCTAGCCTCAAGCGCCTGCGCACCGATCGCCTCGATGTCCTGTACCTGCACCAATACGATCCGCTCACGCCGCCGGAGGAGACGCTGCGCGCCCTGGAGGATCTGGTGCGCGCGGGCAAGGTGCTCTATCCGGCGGTCAGCAACTACGCGGCCTGGCAGACGCAGCGCGCGCTCGACATCCAGCGCGCGCACGGCTGGGCGCCGCTGCAGGTCACGCAGCCGATGTACAACCTGGTGAAGCGCCAGGCAGAGGTGGAAATTCTTCCGCAGGCGGCGGCGAACGGGATCGGCGTGGTGCCCTACAGCCCGGCGGGCGGCGGTCTGCTCTCGGGAAAATATGCTTTAAAAAAAGAAACCCAGGGGCGCCTCGCCACCAACAAGATGTACGAGAGCCGTTATGGCGAGCCGTGGATGCATGAAGTGGCGGCCGCCTTTGCCGCTTTCTGCGCCAAGCGCGGCTTTCATCCGATGAGCGCGGCGGTCGCCTGGGTCGGGGCCCATCCCGCCGTGACGGCGCCGATCATCGGCGCGCGCAGCCTCGAGCAGCTCCAGGCCTCGCTCGACTCGGTGAAGATCGACATGACGCCCGAGCTGCGCGC
>CAYOVM010000343.1:0-2713 GCA_964407355.1 uncultured Enterobacteriaceae bacterium | reverse complement strand
GCGCTTGCCGATGAATTCGGGGGCGCGGTGCTTGGAAGGACCTATGCGTCGCGCCCGATTCCCGGCGGGCTCAGGTTCGATGCGCGTCACTCGAGCGTCGCCGAGCTGGTCGGCGGGCTTGCCGCGCGCCCGACGGCGGCCGTCGTGATGCTCGGCGAGACGAACATCGACCGCTGCGCGGCGGATCCCGTCGGCACGGCGCAGGTCAACGTCGCCGGCGTGATCCGCGTGGTCCGCGAGCTTGCGACGCTCGGCATCACGCCGGTGTTCCTGTCGAGCGACGGCGTGCTTGACGGCGCGCGCGCGCTCACGAAGGAGGAGGACGAGGTCCGGCCGATTCTCACCTATGGAAGGCAGAAGCTCGAGGTCGAAACGTTCATCGCCGGGCTGCCGCCGCCGTGGCTGATCATCCGTCTTCCCAAGCTGCTCTCGATCCGGGCGGAGCCGCGCTGCATGCTCACGCAATGGATCGGCGCGTTGCAGAACGGCGGGCGCATCGTCTGCGCGACGGATCAGTTCTTCACTCCGGCCGCCACGCTCGACGCCGCAAAGGCGGTCGCCGCGCTGGTGCGCAAGCGCGCCTGCGGCCTCTATCACGCGGCAAGCCCCGAGCGCCTCAGCCGCCGCGCGCTTCTTCAAAGCGTGGTGGAGGAGTATCGGAAGTTCTCGACGCCCAGGGGGCAGATCGCGGAGTGCTCCTTGCTCGACATCCCGCTCGGTGAACCCAGGCCGCTCGATACCTCGATGTCTTCGGAGCGCCTTTCGCGCGAGATCGGCGCGCTGATTCGCCCTGCCTCGACGATCGCCCGGCTGGCGGTGCGCGCGCAGCTCGGCGGCGCCGGAGCATGACGCGGGTCGGACCGAGCATCGCCGTCGTCACTCCGAACAGGAACGACTCGCGCTATCTCACCCGGTGCCTGCGCTCGGTCCTGGATCAGGCGGTCCCGCCCGATGAGCTTATCGTGGTGGACGATCAATCCACCGACGACAGCGTCGCCCTGATCCGCAGGCTCATCGCCGGCCAGCCGCGCGCGCGCCTCGTCGAGAACGCCGTAAATCTCGGCGTCGATGGCGCGATGGCCGAAGGGCTGAAGCTCGCCCGGAGCGAGTACGTGCTGTTCCTCGCTTCCAACGACTTCGTGCTCCCGGGAATTTTCGCCCGCGCGAAGCGCTGCATAGCCGGCGCGCCCGGGGTGGGCCTGTGGTCGGCGATGGCCTGGCTGGTGGACGAGTCGGACCGGCCGATCCGCCTGCATCCGTCTCCGGTCGTGTCGCTCTCGGACGCCGTGTTCTCGCCCGAGCGGTGCATCGAGCTCGCGTACCGGCTCGGGAACTGGTTCACCGGCACTTCCCTCACCTACCGGCGCGAAGCGCTCGACGAGGCCGGTCGCTTCAACAAGGCTTACATGGGCTTGTCCGATCTGGTGACGGCGTTGACCATCGCGAGCCGCCACGGCGCGGCGTACTCGCCCGAACCGCTGTGCGCCATACGCAGGCACGCGCATAGCCACCTGGAGCGAACGCTTGCGGACGCGGCTCGCTTGAACGCGATCATTGCCGCCATAGCCGCCCACGGCTCGCGCGCGGCGCCGGCGCTCTTCACTGCCGGGTTCATTGACCGGACCTCGAGGCGGTTCCGGTTCGCCTCCGTGCGCTCCTCGCGCGGCGCGACCCTGGCGTCGATAGCGGCGACGTGCTCTCCTGGCACGGCCCGCGCATTGAGGCTGGTGGATCGCTTTGTCTCGCCGAGGCTCGCCGCGGTGCGCGTCGCGCTCGCATTTCTGGCTCTTCGGCCGTTCGATCTGATTTCCACGCTTTGGTACCGGGCGCTCGGCTGGGCTCTCGTGCGCTCGCGCAGCCGGTGGCCCTCGGGCAGCTAGCCCCGGCTTGCGGCGGCGCGTTCCCTCAGCCGCCTTTAGCCTAGCGGTCCGACAGAAAGCGCAGCGCGCTGGCGATATGATGCCGCGCGTACCGTGCATCCCGCCGGCTCGCGCGGCGCGCGTCATGGACGACCCGCGCGCCCGGGTCGTAGATCACGCGCTTGCCCGAGCGCCGGAGGCGGCGGCAGATGTCGATATCCTCGTAATACAGGAAGTAGCGTTCGTCGAAGCCCCGGATCGAGCGGAACGCCTCCGTGCGGAAGAGAAGGAACATGCCGGCAACCCAATCGACGTCCAGCGGGCCGCGATCGGTGGGATAGTCGGCTTGCTTATTGCCGAGAAGCTTCCAGAAAAGCCTGCGGACCGTCGGATAGCGCCTTGCGCTGTCTTCGATACCGCCCGCCGGGTTTAGAACCAGGGGTCCTGCAACGGCGACGCTCGGATCGGCGAATTGCCTCAGCAACTGAGGGAATGGATCCGCAGGAAGGCGGATATCCGGATTGACTACGCAGAAGTAGGGACTTGCGCAACGATCGACAGCCGCGTTGTGGTTTGCGCCGAAGCCTTTGACCCGGTCGTTGGCGATGCGCTCCACGGGACAGGAGAGCGAGCCGGTCGCGAGGGGCGTCGGATCGGCGACGTTCTCCGTCAGGACGAGCGCGACGCGATCGGCGCAGTGGCGCTGGACATCGTCGAGAAGCTGGTTGACGAGGATGTTCTGGCGATGGCTGACGATCGAGAGCGTGATCTCCCGAGCCATCGTCAGTCCCGCTTGTACCGATCGTCGAAGCGCACGATGTCGTCCTCGCCGAGATACGAGCCGGACTGGACCT
>CAYOVM010000342.1:0-2731 GCA_964407355.1 uncultured Enterobacteriaceae bacterium | reverse complement strand
TTGTTTTCGTCGATCTTGCCGTAGTTGGCGACGAAGTTCGCGAGCAGCTCGCGGCCGTCGAGCCGTTGCTGCTCGAGACGATGGCACTCGCGCGCGGCTGCCTCGCGCGCTTCCTGCTCGGCGAGCGCGCGGGCGCGGGCTTCGGCCGCCGCCTTTTCCTGGCGCTCGCGCTCTTCCTGGGCTTTGCGCTCGGCCTCGGCCTCGAGCCGGCGGCGCTCGGCGGCGAGCCGCGCCTCCTCGGCTTCCCGCAGCTTCCGGGCGGCTTCTTCGCGGGCGCGCTGCTCGGCCGCGAGGCGCGCTTCCTCGGCCTCGCGCAGCTTCCGGGCGGCTTCTTCCCGGGCAAGCTGCTCGGCGCGCTCGCGCTCGAGGCGCTCGCGCTCGGCGCGCTCCTCGGCTTCCTTCCGGAGCCGTGCCTGCCGCGCTTCTTCCGCGGCCCGGGCGCGGCGCTCGGCCTCGCTGACCTGACGGCACAACAGGTTGCCGCCGTCGGCGCCGACCGCTCTGCTGCAGTCCTGCTCGCTCACCTTGCGCGCCGGATCCATCGACGGCGCGCCGGCTCCATCCTGCGGTTGGCTGACGCAGCCGGACGCCAGCACGAGGAGGAGGACGGCGGGTATGTTCTTGTTCATGGCTCTCCCTTTAGGTTGTAGGCGCGCAGCCCCAGAACTGCGTGATTCGCCTTCGATGCGAAGGATACGCGTAGCGCGCTCGACGCGCTGCGACACAATCCTCACGCCGGCCGCGACCGCTCCAGGCGGCCGCTACTTCCCCAGGGCGAGCTTTACGCCGAAGCCCAGGAGCAGCGAGCCGGCGAGCCGGTTGAGCCATACGGACAGGCGTGGATTGGCGCGCATGCGGCCGGCGGCGAAGTGGGTGATGGAGATCACGATCACGCAGTAGAGGAAGGTCAGGACGGCGATCGTCAGCGCCATCGCGCCGAAGGTGAGAAAGCCCTGGTGGCGCGCGGGGTCCACGAACAGCGGAAAGAACGCCATGTAGAAGACGATCGCCTTGGGGTTGAGCAAGGTGATCACCATGGCCTGCCGGAAGAAGCGGCGCGGCTGCATGTCGAGAACCGGCGCGTCGCCGGGCCCGGCGAGGATCATCCGCAGGCCGAGCCAGGCGAGGTAGGCCGCGCCGGCATACTGGATGAGCCCGAACAGGGCGCGGTTCGCGGTCAGGATGGCGGCCACGCCGGCCACGGCGAGCCACATGAGAATCTGGTCCGCGACGATCACGCCGAGCGTCGCGGCGAGCCCGCCGGCGATGCGGCCCTTGCCGGTGGAGGTGATGATCGCGAGGTTGCCGACCCCCGGAATCGCCAGGAAGACGATCACCGTGACGACAAAGGCCCAATAGTCCGCGACGCCGAACACGAGGTCCTACGCCTTGCCCTGAACCTTGCCGAGCAGGAGAAACTCGAGCAGCGCTTTCTGCGTGTGCAGGCGGTTCTCCGCTTCGTCCCATACGACGCTCTGCGGGCCGTCGATCACCTCGGCCGCCACTTCCTCGCCGCGGTGCGCGGGCAGGCAGTGCATGAAGAGCGCGTCCTTCTTCGCCGCGCGCATCATCTCCGCGTCGACCTGCCAGTCGTGGAAGGCGCGCCGGCGCTCCTCGTCCTCGGCCTCGAAGCCCATCGAGGTCCAGACGTCGGTGGTGACGAGGTCGGCGCCTTTCGCCGCCTGCATCGGGTCGGCGAACGACTCGCAGTTCTTCGACAGCTTGTCCTTCGCGAGCTCGTAGCCGGGGGGCGTGGAGACATTGAGCTTGAAGTCGAGGATGCGCGCCGCCTGCACCCAGCCGTCGCAGACGTTGTTCGAGTCGCCGATCCAGGCCACCGTCTTGCCGCGGATCGCGCCGCGGTGCTCGATGAACGTATAGACGTCGGCGAGGATCTGGCACGGATGGTGCTCGTTGGTGAGCCCGTTGATGACCGGTACGCGCGAGCTCTTCGCGAAGCGGTCGATGATGTCGTGCTCGAAAGTGCGCACCATGACGATGTCGCACATGCGCGAGATCACCTGCGCCACGTCCTCCACCGGCTCGCCGCGCCCGAGCTGCGAGTCGCGCGTGGCGAGGAAGATCGCGGCGCCGCCGAGCTGATGGAAGCCCGCCTCGAACGACAGGCGCGTGCGGGTCGACTGCTTCTCGAAGATCATCGCCAGGGTGCGGTCTTCCAGCGGCCAGTAGCGCTCGTAGGCCTTGAACTTCGCCTTGATCCAGCGGGTTCGGGCGAAAAGGTGCGCGTAATCCTCGGCGGAGAAGTCGTCGAAGCGCAGGAAATGCCGAAGCGGCGTCTTGCCCGGAGCCATGTCGATCCGTTCCGGGCCGCTCAGGCGGCCGCGCGCTTTTCCAGGAATGTTTTCATCACCGGGACCAATCGGTTCACGACTTCACGGGCTTCCTGCTCGCTCATCACGAGCGGCGGCAGCATGCGCACCACGTTCTCGGCGGTGACGTTCAGCACGAGCCCCGCCTCGAGCGCGCGCGGCACCAGCTCGCCGCAGGGGCGGTCGAGCTCGACGCCGATCATCGAGCCCATGCCGCGCACGTCCGCCACGCCGGGAAGATCCTGGTTCTTTATTTCTTTTCTGATCAAGTCTCCGACCAGGGCGGCGCGGCTCATCAGGTTCTCTTCCTTGATGACGTCGATGGTCGTCACCACCGCGGTCATCGCGAGCGGGTTGCCGCCGAAAGTCGAGCCGTGGTTGCCGGGCTTGAACACGCCCTT
>CAYOVM010000341.1:0-2747 GCA_964407355.1 uncultured Enterobacteriaceae bacterium | reverse complement strand
TTGATCGCGACACCGATGCCCGAGGTTTCCTGGTAGTAGGTGGTGATGAACGAGCGCCACTTCCCCGTCTGGTACTGCTCGCCGTGCAGGATTCCGCCGTGCACGAGACGCCGCAGATGCCCCTCCTCGCCGGGATAGCCGTATTCCTTCACCCGCAGCACGCCGTAGAAGCTGCGCGAGGACAGGCGCACGTCCTCCTGGTAGCTGAAGCCTTCGTAGACCGCGGCGCCGGTCACGCCGAGCAGCGTCGCGAGGCTCGCGTAGCGGGCGACGCGGCCCCACCGGTCGCCGATGTCGGCGAAGCGCAGCGCCGCCAGCACCGCCACCGCCACCAGCCCGATGCCAAGCTCGTAGTACGCGTTGAAAACGAGCGGCGCCACGACCGCCACGAGCACGCCGCCGAGCGCGCCGCCGGCCGAGACCGTGAGGTAGAACGCCGTGAGCCGGCTCGGCTCGGGCCGCGTGCGATACAGCTCGCCGTGGCAGAACATGCAGGCGACGAAGAGGCCCGAGAGATAGACGCCTAGCTGCACCGGCAGCTCGAACTGGAACCTCGAGTCGGCCACCAGCCACGCCATGGCGGCGAGGCTGACGAGGACGACCGGCCAGAGCTTTCGCGGCTGGTACCAGCCGCGGCCCTCGAAGGTGAGGATGAAGCTCAGCAGGTACAGCGTGAGCGGCGCGAGCCAGAGGAGCGGGACGGCGGCGACGTTCTGCGTGAGATGGTTGGTAACCGCGAGCAGCAGCACCGAGGCCGTGGCCGACAGCGCGAGCCAGAGCCAGTAAGGGCTTCTCTCTTCTTTCTTCTCTTCGATCGACCTTTCTTCAGCCGAAAAGGAAGCGGACGGCGTGGTCCATGCCACCGCCGCGCACAGGAGCGCGAATCCCGCGAACATCCACGACCACAGCGTCACCTGCTCGTGCGCCGCGAGGAACGGCTCGACCACGAACGGATAGCCGACCAGCGCGGCGAGCGAAGCGAGGTTCGACACCGCGAACAGGCGGTACGGATTGCGGCCCGGCCGCGCGCGCGAGAACCATGCCTGCACCAGGGGACTGGTCGAGGCGAGCAGGAAGTACGGCAGGCCGACCGACGCCCCGAGCAGCAGCAGGATCCGGCTCACCGGCTCCTCGCTGCCCAGCGGCTTCCACGCCTCCGTAGGTGCGATCGGAAGCGTCAGCAGCGCCGCGGCGAGCAGCATCGTGTGGACCAGCGCCTGAACGGTCCCGCCGGAAAGTTTCCCCTTGCCCGGAATTTTGACGAGCAGGTGGGCATACGCGTACCCGGCCAGCAGCAGCGCCTGGAAAAACAGCATGCACGTCGTCCATACCGCCGCGCTGCCGCCGAACCACGGCAGGATCAGCCGCGCGATCAGCGGCTGGACGAGAAAAAGGAGGAACGACGACAGGAAGATCGTCGCGGCGTAGCGCATGGGGCTTACTCGATTTCTTTTGCGAGGGGCTTCTTCAGCATCCAGGCGGCGATGGCATCGACTGTCTCGGCTTCCTTGCCGAAGTAGCCGTGCGCCGAGAACGGATCGCAGGGGCCCGATTCCGGCGGCTTGCCGCCTTTCACGGAGATCAGCGTGAATCCGTCGGCCGCCCTCGCGAGCGAGGGGTACAGGGTGGCCGCGCAGCCGTCGCCGCGATGGTGCACGAAAAGCAGGGGTACCTTCACGCTCTTGAAATTGAAGCCGGCGAGCGATTCCCAGCCCGGGCCGGGGACGATCATCGACGAGGTGAGCACCACCCCGGCGATTTCTTCCGCGCTCAGCGCGCGACCAAGGTACGCGCCCGAAATCGTGCTGCGGCTCGTCGTGAGGATGAAGATGGGCAGATCCGGGATCCGCTTTCGGACCTCGGCGAGCACGGCGCGCGTGTCCGCGACCTGCTTGTCGCTGCGCCGATAGCCGTCGGGCACGCCCGTGCGCTCATCCGAGGGCACGTCGACCAGCACGGGCAGCACGCCGTTGCGGATGAATTCGCGCCGCGCGCGGATCAGGAAGTTGCCGCCCTGGAATTTCGGCTGGCCGCCTTCCATGCGCAGCTGGATGAGGCCATGGCCGCCGCTATAGAGGAGCGCCACCGCTTGCGGCTTCACGTCGCCCATGCCCGCGACGAAGAACGACTGCGTGACGCCGGGGCGAGTGGGGATGGTGACGATGCCGCGCTCGATTCCCTGCGCCTGCGCCGCGGCGCAGGCGCAAAGAACCGCGACAGCCGATAGTATTTTGCTCATCTGAAAAACAGTCAGGTGCGCTTCGCCAGCGCCGCGGCGAGCCCGGTGTAGCCCGCGGGCGTGAGCTCGAGCAGGCGCTTCTTCGCGTCGCCCGGGATGGGGAGCGTCTTCACGAAGGCGGCGAGCTCCTTGCGGCCGAGGCGCTTGCCTCGGGTCAGCGCCTTCAGCTTTTCGTAGGCCTCCGGCACGCCGTGGCGGCGCATCACCTGCTGCACCGCCTCGCCGAGCACTTCCCAGTTCGCGTCGAGATCGGCGGCGAGGCGCGTGCGGTCGGCCTCGAGCTTCGCGAGGCCGCGCAGGCAGGACGCGTAGGCAAGCAGCGTATGGCCGAGCGCCGCGCCGGTGTTGCGCAGCGCGGTGGAATCGGAGAGATCTCGCTGCCAGCGCGACACCGGGAGCTTGTCGGCAAGGTGGCGCAGCAGCGCGTTCGCCACGCCGGCGTTGCCCTCCGAGTTCTCGAAGTCGATCGGGTTCACCTTGTGCGGCATGGTGGAGGAGCCGACCTCGC
>CAYOVM010000340.1:0-2750 GCA_964407355.1 uncultured Enterobacteriaceae bacterium | reverse complement strand
CGCTCGGCGGCGTGCTGATGGGCACCATCGTGACCGGCCTCTTCGTCGCGATCTCCATGTCCACCGGCGGCGGCGCCTGGGACAACGCGAAGAAATACATCGAGGACGGCCACCACGGCGGCAAAGGCTCCGACGCCCACAAGGCCGCCGTCACCGGCGACACCGTCGGCGATCCCTACAAGGACACCGCCGGCCCGGCCGTCAACCCGCTCATCAAGATCATCAACATCGTGGCGCTGCTGGTCGTGCCACTGATGGTCTGATGGCCCTCAGGGTTTTTTCATGGAAAGGGCAGCTGCGGCTGCCCTTTTTTTTGCTGCCCTTTTTCTTGTAAAGGAGCGCCCATGCCCAGGATGAACGCAATTGCGGCCGCGGCCATCGTTACCCTCGGTTTCACGGCCGGCTGCGCAACCACACCGCCAGCGCAGCCCGTCACGGCGTTCGAAGGCGCGCGAATGATCACGGGCGACGGGCGCGTGATCGAAAACGCGACGCTCGTCGTGGAGGGCGCGAAGATCGCTCAGGCAGGCAAGGCCACCGAGGTCCGCGTGCCCGCGGGCGCCACCCGGGTGAATCTCGCCGGCAAGACCGTGATGCCGATGATCCTCGACACCCACGTCCACCTCGGCAGCACGCGCGATGCGATCGTGCGGGATTTGCGGATGCGCGCCTACTACGGCGTGAGCGCCGCGCTGAGCCTCGGCACGGACGGCTACGAGGTGCTGGATCTGCGCGACCAGGCGATTCCGGGCGCCGCACGGTTTCTCAGCGCGGGCCGCGGGATCACGATGCAGGAACCCGGGCGCACGACGGTGCCCTACTGGGTCACGAGCGAGGCGGACGGCCGCAAGGCGGTCGAGGAGCTCGCGGCGCGCAAGGTCGACATCGTGAAGGTCTGGGTCGACACGAGGGACGGCAAGTACAAGAAGCTCACTCCCGAGATTTATGGCGCCGTCATCGACGAGGCGCACAAACGGGGGCTGCGGGTCACCGCGCACATCTTCGATCTCGACGACGCGAAAGGGCTCGTGCGCGCCGGAATCGACGCGCTGGCCCACGGCGTTCGCAACCGGGACGTCGACGACGAGCTGGTGGCCATGCTCAAGCAGCGCCCGAACCTGGTCCTCACGCCGAACCTGCCCGAGCGGGGCGTGAAGGTGGATCTGAGCTGGCTGCGGGAGGGCCTTGCGCCGAAGGAGCTCGCGATGCTCGAAGCGGCCAACACCGACCGCCCCGTGGCGCAGGCCTTTTTCGGCATCCAGGCGCGCAACCTGGCGAAGCTGAACGCGGCGGGCGTGCGCATCACGCTCGGCACCGACGGCAACCGCCCGTGGGGTCCGCACGAGGAAATGCACGACATGGTGCTCGCCGGGATGACGCCGATGCAGGTCATCGTGGCGGCGACGCGCAACTCGGCCGAATTCCTGAGGATCGCCGACGCGGGCACGCTGCAAGCCGGCAAGAGCGCCGACTTCATCGTCCTCGACGCAAACCCGCTTGACGACATCACCAACACGCGGCGCATCTCGGCGGTGATCCTGCGCGGCGCCGCCGTGGACCGCTCGCAGCCGGTCCGCTGAGGGACGGGAACTGATGGTGTGACGTTTTCGAGCTTCCTCCCGGAAGGGCAGCCGCGGGCTGCCCTTTTTTTCGCCCGATTCGAGCGCAACAATCGGAGTGCCGATGTGATTCGCGTCGGTCACAATCCTCGCATCGACGCGGGAGGTGGTCATGGCTCAGTTTTTGTTCCTGCACGGCAGCTGGCACGGCGCCTGGTGCTGGCATAAGGTGCTTCCTCGAATCCAGGCCGCCGGGCATGCGGCGACGGCCATCGATTTGCCGGGACGCGGACGCTCCCCGGCCGCGACCTACGCAGTGAGCCTCGCGCGCATGGTGCGGGCGGCCGAGGCGGCGCTGGCCCCGCACGAAAAAACGACGGTGGTCGTGCATAGCCGCAGCGGCATCGTCGCCTCCAGCCTGGCCGAGCGTGTTCCCGACCGGATCGAGCGGACGATCTACCTCGCCTCGTTCATGCTGCCTGACGGCAAGCGCGTGCTCGATTATGTGCCGGACCGGTCTTCCCGCCTGAGCGGACGAGTCGACATCAACCGGCTCGCCCTGTGGGACTGGCTCCAGCCGCAGGCCTATAAGGAGGCGCTCTATGCCGACTGCAGCGAGGACGACATCGCCTTGGCCCGCGCGCTGCTCGTGCGCGAACCGGTCCGGCCGGCGCTGACCCGGCTCAGCCTCACCCAGGCCAGCTACGGACGCGTGCCGCGCGCCTACATTCGGCTGACGCAGGACTACGCAGTCTCGCTGCCGTTGCAGGACCGGCTCCTGAACGAGACCGCCGTCGAGAGGGTCGAGAGCCTCGAGGCGAGCCATTCGGTGTATTTCTCCCGGCCGGACGCTTTGGTAGCGACCATTCTTAAGCTCGCGCAGCCATAATGGACCACCACTGGCCGGCCCATGCCCGATAAAAAGATTCGCGATGCATGCTCCGCCTAGACTCGGGCGCGTTGTAGCAGCGGCGCTCTGCTTTCTCGCAGCAGCCTCCGGAGCGGCTGCGCAGGTTCAATCCGAAGTAACAACCAGACGCGCCGACACGGCGGCAGTTTTGGCCAAGCATTTCATCGTCGCCGCCGCGCATCCGCTCGCGGTGGAGGCGGGCTACGCGGTGCTGAAGCGCGGCGGGAGCGCGGTGGATGCGGCGATCGCGGTGCAGATGATGCTCGGGCTGGCGGAGCCGT
>CAYOVM010000339.1:0-2755 GCA_964407355.1 uncultured Enterobacteriaceae bacterium | reverse complement strand
TTCGCGCACGGCGAGATGATGACCATCGCGATGTACGCCGCGGCCGCGCTCTTCGGCGCGCTCAAGCTCGATCCGTTCCTCTCCATCCTCCCGGTGGCGGCGGCGTTCTTCGCCTTCGGCTACGCGATGCAGGCGGGCCTCATCAATCCGTTCATCACGCGGCCCGAGCATTCGCAGTTCATGCTGCTCGTCGCCGTGGCGATCATCCTCGTGAACGCGATGCTGATGATCTTCGGGCCGGACGCGCGCAACGTCCAGGTCGACTACCAGCTCGAGTCCTTCGAGCTCGGCCGGATCCTCGTCGACAAGGCGCGTCTGTACGCCGCCGGAGTCTCGGTGCTGACCGCCTCGGCGCTGTTTCTGTTCTTCAAATATTCGCTGACCGGAAAAGCGATCCGCGCCTGCGCCGACAACTACCTCGGCGCCCGCGTCGTCGGGCTGGACGTGAAGCACCTTTACGCGCTCACCTTCGGCCTCGGCTCGGTCTGCGTCGCCGTCGCCGGCTGCGCGATGGTGCTGCTCGTCGACGTGACGCCGGGCCTCGGCCCCTACTACACCCTGCTCGCCTTCGTCATCGTCATCGTCGGCGGCCTGGGCTCCATGGGCGGCGCCCTTCTCGGCGGCGTGCTGATCGGCGTCTCCGAAGCCCTAGCCGGCCTGTTCATCGCGCCCTCCGCCAAGAGCATGTTCAGCTTCGGCCTTTTGATTCTGGTCTTGCTTTTCCGCCCTCAAGGTTTGTTGGGAAGGCGCGCATGAGCAGACCATCGCTTCTCCTCTTGATACTTTTTTTATTCTTAATTGCGTTTCCGTGGCTGGCCGGTCCGTACGCGCTCTCCGTCGCCACGCTGATCCTCTACTTCGCCTACACCGGCCAGGCGTGGAACGTGATGATGGGCTTCGCCGGCCAGCTCTCGCTCGGCCATGCGCTTTAC
The DNA here is from genome assembly GCA_964407355.1 of uncultured Enterobacteriaceae bacterium. Classification (GTDB taxonomy): domain Bacteria; phylum Pseudomonadota; class Gammaproteobacteria; order Burkholderiales; family SG8-39; genus SCGC-AG-212-J23. Next base: position 1,823 of record CAYOVM010000339.1, on the reverse strand, counting down.
GTTGGTGTCGGCGGCTACGTCGCCGGAGCGTTGTTCTTCCACTACGGCATCGGCCCGTGGCTCGGGCTGTGGCTCGCCATCGTCGCATGCGTGCTGCTCGGCCTCACCATCGGCTTTCTCGCGTTCCGCTTCGGCATCTCGGGCGTCTACTTCGCCCTGCTCACCATCGCCTTTGCCGAGTTCACGCGCATCGGCTTCGACCACCTCGAGTGGACCGGCGGTCCCGGCGGCATGTTCCTCAAGGTCGCGCAGCGCGACGCCTGGGACCTGCTTAATTTTCGCGGGCCGCCGATCATGTATTACTACGCGATTCTGTCCCTGACGATCTTCGCCTTTCTTCTTTGCGGATGGATGTTGAGGTCCAAAGCGGGATATTACTGGCAGGCGATCCGCGAGAACGAAGAGGCCGCGCAGGCGCTCGGCATCAACACCTTCCGCTGGAAGATGCTCGCCGTGGCGATCAGCTCGGCGATGACCGCGGTCTCGGGCGTGTTCTTCGCCTTCTATTACAACAACCTCTTCCCGGAGCAGATCTTCGGCATCAACCGCTCGATCGAGCTGATCCTCGGCCCGGTGATCGGCGGCGTCGGCACCCTCTTCGGCCCGATCCTCGGCGCCGCCGTGCTCACGCTCCTGTCGGACGGCATCACCGAGGGGCTCGCGCTCGCCGGCTGGGAAATTCCCGGCATCAAGCAGGTGTTCTACGGCCTCGTGCTCCTCGCCGTCGTGATGTTCCTTCCGCACGGAATATGGCCCACTATCGCCGGACGCCTCGGCCTGGGAAGGAAAACGTGAGCCTCCTCTACGAATCGTTCGGCTTCTTCACCCAGTGGCCGCTCGCGGCGCTGGCGCCGGCGGCCCTTTTCCTGGCCGCCTATTACTGGAAGCGCGGCGCCCTCACCGGCCTGGCCGCGGGCCTGTGGGCGCTCTACACCGTCTACGAGCACCTGATGAAGTGGCGCGTGCTGTGCACCGGCGAGTGCAATATCCGCGCCGATCTGCTCGTGCTGTATCCGGCGCTCTTCGTGGTCTCGGTCGCCGCGCTCGCCGAGTTCGTCATAAGGCGGAAAAAGGAGAAGGCGGCCGATGGCGCTCCCTGAGGCATCCGTGCCGCTCCTTGAGGTCCGCGGTATCGGCAAATCGTTCCGCGGCCTGCGCGCGGTGCACGACGCCTCGTTCGAGATCCCGGAAGGCCGCATCAGCGCCCTGATCGGCCCGAACGGCGCCGGCAAGACCACGATCTTCAACATGATCGCCGGCGTCTTCCCGCCGGACTCGGGAAAAATATATTTCGAGGGAAAAGAGATTCAAGGCCTGCGCCCGGACCAGGTCTGCGCCGCCGGCATCGGCCGCACCTTCCAGATCGTCAAGCCCTTCGCCGGCCTCTCGGTGCTCGAGAACGTCATGGTGGGCGCCTTCCTGCGCGAGAAGACCGCCGCGGGCGCGCGCGAGCTTTCCCTGCGCATCCTCGAGAAGCTGAAGCTCGACGCCAGGGCGCGCGAGCCCGCCTCCTCCCTCACGCTTCCCGATCGCAAGCGGCTGGAAGTCGCGCGCGCGCTCGCCACGCGCCCGAAGCTGCTGCTCCTCGACGAAGTGATGGCCGGCCTGCGTCCCACCGAGACCGACGAGATGGTCGAGGTCTTCCGCGACCTGAACGAGACCTACGGCACCACGATCCTCCTCATCGAGCACGTCATGCGCGCCGTGATGGCGCTCGCGCAGCATATCGGCGTCCTGCACCACGGCGAAGTCATCGCCCGCGGCATCCCCGCCGAGATCGTGCGCAACCCCGCCGTGCTCGAGTGCTACCTCGGCGAGGAAAC
>CAYOVM010000338.1:0-2759 GCA_964407355.1 uncultured Enterobacteriaceae bacterium | reverse complement strand
CGGAAGGAAGCGGCGCTCGAAGTCGTCGGCGGGGGAGGGTTTGCCGTAGAGGTAGCCCTGGCACTCGCGGCAGCCGGTGGCGAGGAGAAAGTCGCGCTGGGCGGGGGATTCGACGCCTTCGGCGACGAGCTCGAGGTTGAGGCTTTTGGCGACGGCGATGATGGCGCGGGTGATGGCGGCGTCGTGCTCGTCGGCGGGGAGGCCGTCGACGAAGCTCTTGTCGATCTTGAGCGCGTGGATCGGGAAGCGCTTCAGGTGGTTCAGGGAGGAGTAGCCGGTGCCGAAGTCGTCGAGGCTCAGGCGCAGACCCAGGTCGGCTAGCTCGAGCAGGGTTTTCTGGACCATGTCGGGCGAGCGCATCGCCATGGATTCGGTGATTTCCAGCTCGAGGCAGGCCGCGGGGAGGCCGGAGGCTTCGAGGGCGGAATGGACCTGGGCGACGAGGCCGGAGTGGCGGAGCTGGCGCATGGAGAGGTTCACGCCGACGGTCATGGGCGAGAGGCCGGCGTCCATCCAGCGGCGCGCCTGCGCGCAGGCTTCGCGCAGGATCCATTCGCCGATCGGCACGATGAGGCCGGTGTCTTCGGCGATCGCGATGAAGTCGCCCGGCGGGAGCAGGCCGCGCTCGGGGTGCTGCCAGCGCAGCAGGGCTTCCATGCCGGTGGGCCGGCCGGTCTTCATGTCGAAGCGGGGCTGATAGTGCACGCGCAGCTCGCCGCGCTCGCGCGCGCCGCGCAGGGCGGGGATCAGGGCGAGGACGCTGCCGGCGTCGCGGTTCATGTCGGCGGAGAAGAACTGGTAGGCGTTCTTGCCCTGCTCCTTCGCGCGGTACATGGCTACGTCGGCGTGCATGAGGAGCGCGTTCGCGTCGGCGCCGTCCTCCGGAAAGCAGGCGATGCCGATGCTCGCGGCGGCGTAGAGCTCGCGCTCGGCGATGCGGAAGTTGTCGACCAGCGCGCCGAGCAGCTTCTGCGCCACCGCCGCCGCGTCCGCGGGGCCGCTCACTTCGGAGAGCAGGACGCAGAACTCGTCGCCGCCCAGGCGCGCGATGAGGTCCTCCTGGCGGATGGCGAGCCGCAGGCGGCTCGCCGCCGCCTTCAGGAGGGCGTCGCCGGTACCGTGGCCGAGGGAGTCGTTGACCCGCTTGAAGTTGTCGAGGTCGATGAAGAGCAGCGCCGTGCGCCGTCCGTGGCGCGCGGCGTGGGCGATCACCTGCTGCGCCTGCTCCTGGAACATCGCCCGGTTCGGCAGGCCGGTGAGCATGTCGTGCTTGGCGAGGAACTTCATCTCCATCTCGCTCTCGCGCAGGGCGCCTTCGGCGTTCTCGGCGCGGCGCAGCTCGCGGTTGATGACGAACAGCACCACGAGCATGAAGGCCGCCGCGGCGGCCAGGCGCACCTTGACCATCAGGTTTTGCAGCCAGCGCGAAGCTTCGCCGAGCGTGTCGGAGAAGGCGTTCTCGAGAGGCCGCAGGCGCGCGTCGAGGGATGCGACCTCGGCGAGGATCCCGCGGACGCGCGGCTCGTCGCGCGGCTGCGCCCGCACCGCCTCGCGAAGCTGCCTCGCCGCGGCGTCGAGCCGCTCGATCAGGCCGTCGGCGTCGGCCCAGATGCCGATCGTGCGCTCCATGTAGCCGACATGCCTGAAGTAGACGAAGAGGTTGATCATCGCCTGGACGTCGTCCGGGTGATTGCGGCCTTGCAGGAAACCGGCGCGGGCCGCGTCGAAATCGGGCTTCGGGCGCTCGAGCGCTTCGCGCGCGACGCGGTTGCCGAGCGGGACGGCGATGGCGGCGAGGTAGTTGCTGTACTCCGCCTCCGATCCCGAGCTTGCATAGCGGTTCAGGTGGGAGATCGCGTCCTTCTGCGCCTTGGACCACGCGCTCTCCGCCGCGATGTAGGCCCGGCTCGCGTGCTGGATCGCCATGCTCAGCGTCGCGAGCGCCATGAGCACGCCGAAGGCGAGCCCCAGCGGCACCGCGACCGACCACAGCCGCGCGCTGAGCCGGCCACGCCAAAGCTTCACCGTTCGCTTCCCCCCATTTCCGAACCCTATAGGTCGCGGGGCGCACACGCCCCTTATTTGCAAAAATTTACGCGGGTCCGGACAGGGCGATATCGGGACAACAAACCCCCGCTCGCCGAGCTCGCGGCCCCCTTGTCAGGGGGCCATTACTTCAGGGCGCGGGTGAGGAAGGGCAGGCTGACGTCCATCCGGTAGTCGATGTCGGAGTGGTTGTCGTCGAATTCCTCGTAGGTGTGGCGGATGCCGGCGGCGGAGAGCTCCTTCGACAGGAGCCGGGCGCCGTAGTGGATGTGGTACTGGTCGCGCCAGCCGCAATCGATGTAGATCCCGCGCAGCGATTTCAGGTTTTCGCGATGCTTCGAGACCAGGTGAATCGGATCGTGGCTGCGCCAGCGCTGCCAGCGCGCTTTCAGCGGCTCGCCGGTTTCCAGATTGAAAGGCACGCGAAAGCCGTTCGGCGCGCGCGGATCGGGGTCGTAGGTCGCGGCCATGCAGAGGTTCATGATGGCGTGGACCTCGGCCCCGGATAATTTCTCGCGGGCGGATACGGCTTTCAAAAAGCGCGCGATGCGCCCGTCGTCCTTTCCCTCGGCGAGGCCCTTGCGGCGCGATTCGCGCAGGGCATCGTAGCGGCCCGGCCTGAGCTTGGGCAGGCGGTGCTTCGTGAGCTCGTTCAGCGTGTTCGGCCAGTCGTGCCAGTAGACGAAGTCGAAGTAGGCGTCGCCGGAGTGGTT
>CAYOVM010000337.1:0-2785 GCA_964407355.1 uncultured Enterobacteriaceae bacterium | reverse complement strand
CACTGCGGCCTGTGCGCCGAGCGCTGCCCCACCGGCGCCTGGGACATGCAGAAGTTCCTGCTCGACATGACCTATGCGGGCGACGGCTGCCGCTCGCATCACCCGAAGAAAACCATCCCGCTGAAAGCGGCCTGAGGCAATGAAAAGAATCGAAGCCGTCAACGATTTCGTCGTCAAGTTCGCGAACGTCAACGGCTCGGGCTCGGCGAGCGCGAACGAGCTGTTCGCGAAGAGCTTCCTGCGCATGGGCATCCCGGTGTCGCCGCGCAACATCTTCCCGTCGAACATCCAGGGCCTGCCGACGTGGTACGAGGTGAGGGTGACGGAGGCGGGCCACCTGGGCCGCCGCGGCGGCGTCGACCTCATGGTGGCGATGAACCCGCAGACCTGGGCCCAGGACGTGAAGGAGATCGAGCCGGGCGGCTATCTCTTCTACGACAACACCAAGACGCTGCCGCCGTCGAAGTTCCGCGACGACATCCACGTGATCGGCATGCCGCTCACCGAGATCTGCAACCTCAACTACAGCGACCCGCGCGAGCGCCAGCTCTTCAAGAACATCATCTACGTCGGCGCGCTCGCCGGCATGATGGGCATCGAGCCCGGGGTGATCGCCGAGCTGATCGGCGAGCAGTACAAGGGCAAGGAGAAGCTCCTCAAGCCCAACCTGAACGCCTTTCAGATGGGTCTGGAGCATGCCCGCAGTCACCTGAAGGACTCTTTGGATCTGAAGGTAAAGAGATCGAACAACGTCGGCGACAGGATCTTCATCGAAGGCAACGCCGCAGCGGCGCTCGGCTGCGTGTACGGCGGCGCCACCGTCTGCGCCTGGTACCCGATCACGCCGTCTTCGTCGCTCGCGGAGGCGTTTCAAAAGTATTGCTCGAAGCTCAGAGTCGACAAGGAGACGGGCAAGAACAAGTTCGCGATCATCCAGGCCGAAGACGAGATCGCCTCGATCGGCATCGTCACCGGCGCCGGCTGGAACGGCGCGCGCGCCTTCACGGCGACCAGCGGCCCGGGCATCTCGCTCATGTCGGAGTTCGTCGGCCTGTGCTACTTCGCCGAGATCCCTGCGGTGATCATCGACGTGCAGCGCGGCGGCCCCTCCACCGGAATGCCCACCCGCACCCAGCAATCCGACGTCGTGAAGTGCGCCTATCTCTCGCACGGCGACACCAAGCACGTCCTGCTTTTCCCCGAGGACCCGAAGGAGTGCTTCGAGTTCGCGGCGCAGTCGCTCGACCTCGCCGAGCGCCTGCAGACGCCGGTGTTCCTGATGACCGACCTCGACATCGGGATGAACCAGCGGCTATGTGATCCTTTGGTTTGGAATGATCAAAATAGTTATGATCGAGGGAAAGTCATGACGGCGCAGATGCTCGACGCCGGCAAGGACTTCGGCCGCTACCTCGACGTCGACGGCGACGGCATTCCGTTTCGCACCTATCCGGGCACGCACGCCACCAAGGGCAGCTACTTCACCCGCGGCACCAGCCGCAACCCCTACGCCGTCTACTCGGAGAGGGGCGAGGACTACCAGTACAACATGGAGCGGCTGCTGAAGAAGTTCGATTTCGCGAAGACGCTCGTGCCCAAGCCCGTGCTGACGCCGTCGAAAGAGCCCGCGCGGTTCGGGGTCATCTACTACGGAAGCACCTCGCCTTCCATGCACGAGGCGCTCGAGGCCCTTTCCGCGAACAATATCTACATCAACGCCCTGAGGATCCGCTCGTTCCCGTTCCAGGACGAGATCAACGACTTCGTGCGCTCGCACTCCAAGGTGTTCGTCGTCGAGCAGAACCGCGACGCGCAGCTGCGCACGCTGCTCGTGAACGACGCCGGCATCGACCCGGCGAGCCTGATCTCGATCCTGCACTACGACGGCACGCCGATCACCGCGCGCTTCATCACCAAAGAGATCTCCGAGATCGTCTCCGCGCTTAACGTGCGGCCGATCAAGAAGGACAAGGCCGCATGATCCGCGCGCTGCTTTTGGCCGTCGTTCTCGCGTTCGGCTTTTCTTCCATTTCTCTTTCCCAGGAAAAAAAGGCCGAGAAGAAGACCGCCGCGAAGAAGAAGGCCGCGCCGTCGCAGGACTGGAGCCGCTTCAATTCCGGCGCAAAGCGCGACCTGGAAAAGATCGAGAAGAAGGACGGGAAGGGTAAAGCCAAGTAGCCTGGCAGGATCGACACTTGCTAGCGGTCCTGCATGGACCCAGAGAAACCAGCTTCCCAGGCTGAATCGGTCGACCAGACGCGGGTCGATCCGAAGGCGAAAGACGCACGTAAGAGACCCGGGCAGGACAAGGGCCTCGATGCCGCGCTGAGCAGCCGCACGCCGGAAACCGAGCCGCCGAAGGAAAAGCGCTCGGACGATCTCTGATGGACGGCGGCGAGCTGCAGAGCTCGGACGAGGGCGATGGCGTGCGGATCGACGTGCGCAACGATGCGGACCTCGAGCGCTGGGCGCGCAAGCTCGGCGTGCCGAAGGACGAATTCCGCGCCGCCGCGGAGCAGGCGGGGCCGTGCATCCGCGACATTCGCCAGCACCTGGTCGGCGGCTTTACATCGGGCGGCCCGACTTCCTAGCGGCCGTCAAGTGTTGTAGTGCCGTCCAGGCGTCCCTTCCGCCGGAGTATCATGCGGTTATGCAAAAAAGGCGGACCGCAAACGCCGAAAAGGACGCGCAGCCATGACCTACGTCGCCAAGCCCAGGCTCCACCACCCGACGCTGCCGAAGAACAAGATCGGCTACACGCGGCGCGACTATGAGGGCAAGGTCA
>CAYOVM010000336.1:0-2798 GCA_964407355.1 uncultured Enterobacteriaceae bacterium | reverse complement strand
TCGCCGGCGTTGCGGTGCATGACGCCCTTGGCGACGACGCGGTCGATCACGCTCTGGGACGCGGTGAGCGCTTTGGCGGCGCCGTCCTTGTTGCCGGCGGCGACGGCCTTGACGACGCTCTTCATCGCGGTGCGCACTTCGGTGCGAAGGCGCATGTTGTGCGCTCGCCGGCCGATGGCCTGGTGGGCGCGTTTCTTGGCGGATTTGATGTTGGCCATGAGCGGTTCGAGTCCTGAAAAGGGGGCGAATCTTAGCATGGACGGCCCGGTAAAAGCATGAACCTCCTCAGAGCCTTGGTCACGGTGAGCGGCTTCACCCTCATCAGCCGGATCCTCGGCTATGTGCGCGATTTCGTCATCGCCCGGGCGTTCGGCGCGGGGCTTTTCACCGACGCCTTCTTCGTCGCCTTCCGGATCCCGAACCTGCTGCGGCGGCTTTTCGCGGAGGGGGCCTTTTCCCAGGCCTTCGTCCCGGTGCTCGCGGAGCACAAGAACCGCACCTCGCCGCAGGAAACCCGCGCCTTGATCGACGGCGTGGCGACGATCCTCTTCGTCGCCCTCGCCCTGGCGGCGGTGCTGGGCGTCGCCCTTTCCCCGTTCATCGTCTACATCTCGGCGCCGGGCTTCGCCGCCGAGCCGGCCAAGTTCGAGCTGACGGTGACGATGCTGCGCATCTGCTTTCCGTACATCGCCTTCATCTCCCTGGTCGCGCTGGCGGCGGGGGTCTTCAATACCTGGAACCGCTTCGCGATCCCGGCGGTGACGCCGGTGCTGCTCAACGTCTCCTTCATCGTCGCCGCGCTTTTTTTCGCCGACCGGTTCGACCCGCCGGTGCTCGCGCTCGCCTGGGCGGTGTTCTTCGGCGGGATCCTGCAACTCGCGTTCCAGATCCCGTTCCTCGCGAAGATGGGCCTGCTGCCGCGCTGGCGCCTCGACTGGTCGCATCCGGGGGTGCGGCGCGTCCTGAAGATCATGGCGCCCGCCACCTTCGGCGTGTCGGTCGCGCAGGTCTCGCTGCTGATCAACACGATCTTCGCTTCCTTCCTGCCCACCGGCAGCGTCTCGTGGCTCTATTACGCCGACCGGCTGATGGAGCTGCCCGCGGGAATGCTCGGCGTGGCGCTCGGCACCATTCTTCTGCCGAGCCTGTCGAAATATCATGCCGACGCGAACCGCGAGGAATACGCCCGCCTGCTCGACTGGGGCCTGCGCGTCACGGTGCTCCTCGCCGTGCCGAGCGCGGTCGCGCTCGCGGTGATCGCTTTGCCGCTGGTGGCGACCCTGTTCCAGTACGGCCGCTTCGGCGTCGACGACGCGTGGATGACCTGCCGCGCCCTGGTGGCCTACAGTATCGGCTTGATCGGAATGATCCTCGTGAAAATCCTCGCCCCCGGCTACTACGCGCGGCAGAACGTCAGGACCCCGGTCAAGATCGGCATCCTCACCCTCTTCGCCACCCAGGCGATGAACCTCGCGTTCATCGGCCCCCTGCGGCACGCGGGCCTCGCGCTCGCGATCGGGCTGGGCGCCTGCCTCAACGCCGGCCTGCTGTATTTTTATCTGCGAAAGGACGGCATCTACGCGCCGCAAGCCGGCTGGCCGGTTTTCCTGCTGAAGGTCGCCGCGTCCGTCGGATTCATGGCGGTCGTGCTCTTTACCGCGATGGGAGAGGCGAGCTGGTGGCTGCGCGCGTCGTGGCAGCTCAAGCTGCCCGCGGTGCTCGGCCTGGTGCTGCTCGGCGCGGCTGTCTACGGCGCCAGCCTCGCGGCCTTCGGCTTCCGGCTGCGCGATTTCTCGAGGAAAGGAGCCGCGTGACGGACGCATCGCTCGAAGCCTTCGCCGCCGTCGTGCGGAAGGACGACCTGCACATCGAGCTCGCGCGCGCCTGCCTGATGATCGCGCAGGACGCCTATCCCGGGCTCGACGTCGAGCGCTACATGGGCGAGATCGAGAGCCTCGCGCTGCGCCTTCGCACGCGCCTGAAGGACACGGGCGGCGTCGAGGAGCGGGTGATCGGCCTGAACGAGTTCCTGTACGAAGAGCTCGGCTACTGGGGCAACACCGACGACTACTACGATCCGCGCAACAGCTACCTGAACGAGGTCATCGACCGCAAGACCGGGATCCCGATCACGCTCGCCATTCTCTACATGGAGATCGGCCGGCGCATCGGCCTGCCGCTCGAGGGCGTTTCCTTCCCGGGACATTTCCTCGTGCGCCTGCGGCTGCACGGCGGCGTGCTGATCCTCGATCCGTTCGCCGGCGGCGCGCCGCAGTCCGAGCCCGAGCTGCGCCAGCGCCTGCAGCGCGTGATCCCCGAAGACGCGGCGGCCGACGTCTCGGTGGCCGAGCTGCCGCTCGACCAGTTCCTCGAGCCGGCGTCCAACCGCCAGATCCTCGCGCGTGTGCTGCGCAACCTTAAAGGCATTTATCGCGAGGCCGACAAGCCCGAGCGCCTGCTCGACGTGCTCAACCGCATGCTGGTGATCACGCCCGATGCCGCGGCCGAGCTGCGCGATCGCGGCTTCGCCTATCAGCGGCTCGAATGCTGGCGCCCGGCGCTGAAAGACCTCAGCGATTATCTGGACCGCGAGCCCGAGGCCGCCGACGTCGACGTGGTGCGTACCGCCCTGGTCGAGCTGAGCGCGCGTTGCGCCAGACTGAATTAGCCCACTAGAATGGACAAGTAAATCCTTTGAGGAGGGGAGAGCATGGAACGCAGGTCATTTCTGAAGAAAGCGGCGGCGGGCGCGGCAGCAGGAGCCATCGCGGCGCCGGCAATCGCGCAATCGCAGCCGA
>CAYOVM010000335.1:0-2808 GCA_964407355.1 uncultured Enterobacteriaceae bacterium | reverse complement strand
GCGCGCTAAATCAGGGACAGACCACGTTTTAGAAATCGGGGACAGACCACGTTTCGGCGGCGCCGTCGTGGTTTGTCCGCCTATCGGCGGATGCCGGCCTTGCGCAGCACCGATTCGCGCCGTGTGAGCCACCAGCCGTACTGCCGAGGCCACTGCGCGTATTCGGGATCGACGCCCAGCTCCCGCGCCGCGTGCAGCGCCCAGTTCGGATCGTAGAGCGCTTCGCGCCCGATCGCGATGAGGTCGGCGCGGCCCGCCTGCAGCGCTTCCTCCGCCTGCTGCGCCGTGAGGATCAGCCCGACCGCCATCGTCTTCAGGCCGGTGTCCTTCCTGATCTTCTCGGAGAAGGGCAGCTGGAAGCCCGGAACCCGGGGAAGCAGCGTCTTCGTCGCCGCCGTGGCCGAGCCGAGGATGCCGCCGGAGGAGCAGTCGATGACGTCGACGCCCGCCTTTTTCAGCTCGACGGCGAACGCCACGCTGTCCTCGATGCTCCAGCCGCCTTCGACGTCGTCGATCGACGAGCAGCGCAGGAACAGCGGCTTCGCCTTCGGCCAGGCTTCGCGCACGGCTTTGGCGACTTCCAGCGGAAAGCGCATCCGGTTCTGAAGGCTTCCGCCGTATTCGTCGTCCCGCGTGTTGGAGATCGGCGAGAGGAAGGTGTGCAGCAGATAGCCGTGGGCGGCGTGGATCTCGACGATGTCGAAGCCCGCCGCGTGTGCGCGACGCGTGGCCTGCCGGTAGGCGTTGAGCAGCACCTCGAAGTCGCCCTTCCTGAAGGCGCGCGGCGTGATCCAGCCTTCGCCCACCGGCGCTTCGCTGGCGGCGACGATGCTCCAGGCGCTGTCGCCGCGCTTCGCGTCTTCCTCGGTGAGCGGGCCGTTGCCGTACCACGGGCGCGCCATGCTCGCCTTGCGGCCGGCGTGCGCGAGCTGGATGGCGGGCACTGCTCCCTGTTCTTTCAGAAAGGCGGCGATTCTCTTCAAGCCCGGAATATGCGCGTCATCCCAGATTCCGGTGTCGCCATGCGTGATGCGCCCGCGCTTCTCGACCGCGGTCGCCTCGACGAACACGATGCCCGCGCCGCCCTGGGCGAATTTGCCAAGATGCACGAGATGCCAGTCGGTGATCTGGCCGTCGACGGCCGAGTACTGGCACATCGGCGAGACGACGATCCGGTTGCGCGCCTCGACCTCGCGCAGCCTGATTTTGTCAAACAACATTCGCTTTGGTTCTCCCGGCGGTTTTCTTCAACGTCATGGCGGAGGCGGAGCCCTCGCCGCGCCATTCCTTCTCGTCGATCACCTCGCCGAGGAAGTTGAGCTCGATGGTCACGTCGTCCGGGTCCTTGAGGAAGATCTGGAACAGCTTCGCGTCGGGAAAGCTGCGAAAGTGCATCGCCACCCCGTTCTTCCTGATGCGCTCGCGCACCTCCCTCGGATCCTTCGCGAGGAAGGCGATGTGGTCGACCGAGCCCGAGCCGGTGGTGCCCTTCGGATGCTTCTTCAGCAGGAACTGGTCGCGGATCTTGTTCGGCGCCTGCGAGGCGAGGTGGACGCAGATCGCCTCGCCCGCCTTGAGCCAGTAGCCCGGAAAACCGAAGTCCGGCCGCTCCGACGCGACCTTCAGGCCGAGGACCTCCTCGTAGAATTTCCTCGAGCGCTCGAGATTCTTCGAGACGATCAGGTAGTGGTTTATTTCGGTGATGGGCATTGGAGCTCCCGGGGCGGATCGCTTATTTGCTGCCGGTGTGCAGCTCGACATCCATCAGCACCGGGTCCTCGGCGATGGCGATCTCGTTCTCGATCAGCCCGCCGCAGCCCGGGCAGCAGAACTGGCGGAACTGCGGCAGCGGATCGATGAAGCGCTGCGGCTCGCCCACCAGCGGGTTCGTGGCCTGGATCGGGCGATCGCTGCGAGCGCAACGGGTCTTGTAATTTCGATGTATCGAGCCTAAGTCGGCCGCGCACCGGGCGCAGGCGAAGTGCAGCGCCTTGCCGTGCTCGCGCACCGCGAGGTTCTCGGTCGCGAGGTACCTGACCTTGCCGTGGAGCTTCGCCGTCTCGGTGAAGGGATGGCTGGCACGCTCGAGCCGCTGGCGCCTTAGTAAAGCGCGCTCGCGTTCCGTTTCTTTTTCGCTCCCGATGATTACTCCATAAATTTCGCGGGCCGATTTCTCCGAAACATCCCCGTTGCCGACGTCTCCGGCCACCTTGACCGGATCGCGCTCGAGCGGATCGCCGAAGCCGCCGGCCGCGGACCAGAGCACCGCGTACACATCGGAAGGGGCTTGCGTGAAGTCCTGCTGTCGTAATTGAAGCTCTTCTTTTCTTCCCTTCAGCTCATCCATGTCCCTTACGAGCTCCGCACGCTTCATCCGCTCAACGATGTCCGAATCTTTCAAAAACCGGTAGCGGTTCACGGCGCCCGGATAGCCGCCCATCATTCCGGTCGATGTGGGGATCGCGTTGCCGGAGGACAGCGTGTCGTGCGTGATGCTGTCGGTGCCGTGGGGGATGAAGCAGGATTCGGCCGACAAACCACCACGCCATTTACCCGCCCCGCCGGAATCGGTGATTTCTTTTCTGTACAGGAACAGGACGGGAAAGCTCTGCTCGGTATGCTCGACGTTGGGCAGCTTGCAGATCGGCGTGCGCGCCTGGCCGCCGGTCGAGATGCCGTCGGCGTGCGAGAAGGCGCCGATGGCGCCGCCGATCGGATCGACCAGCAGGTAGCCGTAGCGCTCGCCCCACTGGTCGATGCCGCGGAAGATGGTCGCCGGCCACTGGCTGGTGCCGCCGATGCACATGA
>CAYOVM010000334.1:0-2828 GCA_964407355.1 uncultured Enterobacteriaceae bacterium | reverse complement strand
ACCGCGGCGGTGTCCTGCTTCGCGTAGCCCTGCGCCATGGCGGCGTTGTAGATCACCGCGGAAGCGTTGAAGAGGGGCGCCGCGACGCCGAGCCGGGTCGCGTACTCGCCGATGATCTTCATGTCCTTCTGCCACACCTCGACCTTCATGGTGGCGTGGTCGTAGCGTCCGGCGACCATCTGCGGGCCGCGCACCTGGAACATGCGCGAGCCGCCGGCGCCGTCGCCCGCCACCTTGTAGATCAGTTCCGCCGGCAGCCCTGCCTTCATGCCGAGCACGAAGGCCTCCGCCGCGGAGACGTTGTGGATCGCCACCATGAGGTTGGCGACGTACTTCATCTTGCTGCCGTTGCCGAACTCGCCGACGAAGTACTGGCCGCGCGAGAAGCCTTTCAGCACCGGGAGCGTCTTCCTGAAGGCCGCCTCGTCGCCGCTTCCATAGACGGTGAGATCGCCCGTTCTCGCCTGCGCCCCGGTGCCCGAGAGCGGGCAGTCGAGCAGGGTGATGCCTTTTCGCTTCAGCGCGTCGCGCGCGCGGACCTTGTCTTCGATGGGCAGGGTGCTGGTTTCGACGACGATGGCGCCTTTGCCTTCTATCTCGTCGCAAACCGCATGCAGCGCCTCGGCGCTGGGCAATGATGTGATGACGATTTTCGCCGCGGAAAAAACCTCTGAAGAAGAGGCGACCGCGATCCCGCCGGCGCGCTTGAGAGCGGCCCGGGCCCGAGGAGCGATGTCGTAGCCGTGGACCTTGAACCCGGCCTTCACCAGGTTGGCCGACATCGCCGAGCCCATGATGCCCAGCCCGACGATGCCTGCGGAGGACTTCCGCGTCATGCCACCGCGTCGCTCGCGGCGATTTTCTTGCGCGCCTTCTTCGCGCCCTCGGGCGCGAGCTTGAAGTCGAACTCGAGCTTGAGGCTCTTTTCCGGCAGCCCGAGCTTCTTCGCCTCGGCCGCGCCGAGCTTTTCGTACTTCCCGACGAGCGAGTCCTTCACCGCGAACACCGCGTCGGAATCGAGGTAGGGATCGCCCTCGACGAAGACGTGCGTGATCACCTGCTGGTAGCCCGGGGCCGACACGATCGCGTGCATGTGCGCCGGGCGCATGTGGTTGTTGCCGGTGTTGCGCACCAGCTCGCCGACCGGGCCGTCGACCGGAATGCTGTAGAACTTCGGCTTGTAGCTCTTGAACGCGTACTCGCCCTTCGCGTTCGCCTTGACGCGGCCGCGCAGCTCGAACTCGCCGTCGGTCTGCAGGTCGTAGATGCCGTCGGCCTTCGCCTGCCAGATGTCGAGGACCGCCCCCGGGATCGGCTTGCCATCCACCGAGCTCACGCGGCCGCAGACCCACACGTCCTCGCCCTTGAGCGTAGCGCCTTCGCGCAGGTCGCCGCCGTACTCGAATTCCTTCGCGCCGTGGGCGAAGAACGGCCCGAGGACGGTCGCCTCGGTGGCGCCGGGCTCGGTCTTGTGGTTGATCGCGACCGTCATCATCGACAGGCCGAGGACGTCGGAGAGCAGGATGAACTCCTGGCGCTTGCCGTCGCACTTCTGGCCGACCGCGGTGAGGAACTTGATCGCCTCGAACCATTCCTCCTCGGTGAGCTGCACGTCCTTCGCGAAGGCGTGCAGGTGCCGGATCAGGCTGGTCATCAGTTGCTTGAAGCGGGCGTCCTTGACGTCCTTGAGGCGCGCAACGACGGCCTCGGTGAGCGTGTCTTCGGTGTACTGGCGCATGGAACCTCCTACGGGAGCAGGCCCCAAGTTTATTATCAAAACTTGAAGGCGATGCCCAGGCTCGCGTAGTGGTTCGCTCTTCGTTCCGCGAGCGGGCTGCGCGCCGCGTCGCCTTGCAGCCGGCGGGCTTCGGCGCTGGCCATCAGCACAAGGTGCCGGCCGAGGTCCATCGAGCCCAGGACGCCTAAGCTGACGAAGAGCAGTCCCCCGGCGGGCTCGAAGCCCGGCTGGCCGTAGTAGGCGCGGTTCGACTGCCGGTTCGCCCACGTGGCCTGGGTGAACACGCCCGCCTGGACCCCGCCGCTGCCGTACACCCCGGCGGTGAAGCGCAGGTCGGCCTGCGCGCCGCGGTCGCGGTCGATGTTCTGGCGGATGCGCCCGAGCAGGTTGAGCGGTGCCGGCCCGAGCTTCGTGTCCCATTCGGCGTGGATCCCGGCCGAGGCGCCCCAGTCGATGTCGGGGACGTTGCGGTTGCTCAGGAAATCCGACTCGCGGCGCGTGCGCCCCGCCTCGTAGGCGAGCTGCGCGCCCAGCGCCAGGCCGGGCGAGACCTCGGTGCGGATCCCGCCTTCGAGAATTCCCTGGGTGGTGCGCGCGAAGAGCGGCTTGCCGTAGTACCGCAGGATCGGAATGACGTCGGTGGCCTGCGAAGCCGAGCCGTCGTACGCCGGACGCGTGCGCACGCCGGCGCCGATGAGCGTGTAGTCCTCGGGCGGCGCGGTCTGCGCGATCGCGGCGAGCGGGGCGAGCAGCGCCAGTATCAGGGAACGGGCCATGGAAATTTTCATGATCAGGAAAACGGCTGCGCTTATCTTTGGCTCAACGTGATTTCTTCAGCCGCGGATCGAGTCGGTCGATGTCGGCCTGCACCTGCGCGCGGCTGCGCTCGTAGACGATCTCGCGACCCATGATCGTACCGGCATAGGCCAACTCGTTGCGGGTCGGCGTCAGCGCGGCGCGCACGCTGTGCACGCCTTCTCCGAGCACGACCTCGATCCGGTTGGCGGTCTTGCTGAGCACCACGACCTCGATGGTCTGGCCGTTCTCGGTCTTGAGCTTGATCTTTTCGTTGACCATGTGCGCTATCTCC
>CAYOVM010000333.1:0-2829 GCA_964407355.1 uncultured Enterobacteriaceae bacterium | reverse complement strand
TAATCAGGGACAGACCACGATTTCCGTGATCGAAGAAAAAGAAAACGTGGTCTGTCCCTGATTTCATAGTGCCTTCAGCATCAGCGACGGCCAGTCGAGGGCGCGCAGAACGGGACGGCGGCGGAAAACGTCGTAGCCGGCCGCTTCGATCTTCTCGAGGATGCGCAGGCCTCCCTGGATCGTGACGCGGATCTCGAGCCCGACGCGGCCGGGCAGCACGCGCCCGAGAGACTCGCCCGAGAGCATCAAGCGGCGCGTGCGCTCGACCTGGAAGCGCATCAGCTTGCGCCAGCCGTCGTCGGCGATCTTTTCGCGCAGATGCCTTTCGGTCACCCCGAAGCGGGCCATTTCGTCCTGCGGCAGATAGATCCGGTTGTCCCGGGTGCAGTCGATGTCGACGTCCTGCCAGAAATTGACCAGCTGCAGCGCGGAGCAGATGGCGTCCGACGCGCGCAGCTCTGAGTCAGTCGTTCGTTTGAACAGGTGCAGGAGGAGCCTTCCGACCGGATTCGCCGAGCGCCGGCAGTAGTCCAGGACTTCGGCGTAGTCGGCATAGCGCTTCTTCGTGACGTCCTGGGCGAACGCATCGAGCAGGTCGCGAAAGAGCTGCACCGGAAGGGCATATTCCCGAATGATTTCCGCGATCTGCCGGAACAGCGAATCGTCCGGCGTATCCCCTTGTCCAATGATCGCAAGCTGCGCCCGGTAGGCGTTCAGCCGGGCGAGACGGGTTTCGGGCGGGTCGTCGCCCTCGTCGGCGAAGTCGTCGGCGCTCCGGGCGAAGCGGTAGATGATCTCGACCGGCCGGCGCAGGGCCGGCGGCAGCAGGAGCGACGCGACCGGGAAGTTTTCGTAGTGGCCGACCGCCATCGGAATTAAATTCGCAGGAACAGCGAAGGTATAATACGTTGTTTTTTGCCGATATTTGCGCGATGCAGCGCGGTTCCGCATGCGGCTCGCGGCGCTTCAGGCGAAAACAGGGCGAGGGTGGCGGAATTGGTAGACGCACCAGCCTTAGGAGCTGGCGCCGCGAGGCATGTGGGTTCGAGTCCCACCCTTCGCACCAGCTAAACGAGCACAGCAGCCGGATCGAACCGGCAGAGGAAGGAATGGCAGCCAACGTGGAAACCCTGGGAACACTCGAGCGGCGCGTGTCGATGTCGCTGCCCGTCACCGAGATCGACAAGCAGGTGGACGAGCGCCTGAAAAAACTCGCGCGCAATGTGCGCATGCCCGGGTTCCGCCCGGGCAAGGTGCCGATGAAGCTGGTGAGCCAGACCTACGGGCCGCAAGTGCGCTCCGAGGTGCTCGGCGAAGCGGTGCAGAAAACCTTCAGCGACGTGGTGAAGGAGGCGAAGCTGAAAGTCGCCGGCTATCCCAAGATCGAAAAGAAGGACGGGCCGGACGAGAAGGCCTTGGAATTCAGCGCGACCTTCGAGATCTATCCCGACGTGAAGCCCGGCGACGTCTCCGCCAAATCGGTCGAGCGCCCGCAGGTGACGGTGAGCGACGCCGAAGTCGACAAGACGATCGAGATCCTGCGCAAGCAGCGCACGAGCTTCGTGGCGGCCGGACGGGCGGCGCAGGACGGGGACAAGGTGACGCTCGATTTCCTCGGCACCATCGACGGCGTTGCGTTCGCGGGCGGCAAGGCGGAGGATTTCGCGCTGCTCCTCGGCGAAGGGCGCATGCTTCCCGAGTTCGAGGCGGCCGCGCGCGGCCTGTCGGCCGGCGAGAGCAGGACGTTCAAGCTGAAGTTCCCCGACGACTATCACGGCAAGGACGTCGCCGGCAAGGAAGCCTCGTTCGACATCAGGATCAAGATGGTCGAGAAGCCGCAGTTGCCCGAGCTCGACGCCGAGTTCGCGAAGGCGCTGGGCGTCGCCGACGGCGATCTCGCCAAGATGCGCGCCGAGATCCGCGCCAACGTGGAGCGCGAGGTGAAAAAGCGCATCGACGCGCGCGTCAAGCACCAGGCGCTCGATGCGCTGCTCGAGTCGACGCCGCTCGAGCTGCCGCGCTCGCTGATCGAGATGGAATCGCAGGAGCTGGTGCAGCGCGCGGCGGCGGACCTGCAGGCGCGCGGCATGAAGCTCGACCAGGTGCCGCTCAATCCCGCGGCGTTCGAGGGCACGGCGAAGCGGCGCGTCGCCCTGGGCCTGATCATCAGCGAGTTGGCGAACAAGGAAAATCTGAAGCCCAAGCCCGCCGAAGTGCGCGCGCTCGTCGAGCAGGAAGCGCAAAGCTACGAGAGCCCCGCCGAGGTAGTAAAATGGTTCTATATGCAACCGCAACGGTTGTCGGAAATGGAAGCCGCGGCGCTGGAAGCCAATGTAGTCAAATGGGTTTTGTCGAAGGCTAAGGTCGTCGACAAGGACGTTCCTTTCGACGAGCTAATGGGCGCAAACACTTGAACTGGCAAAACACGAATCCCGAAGTGCGGGACCTGGGCTTGATTCCCATGGTCATCGAGCAGTCCGGGCGCGGCGAGCGCGCCTACGACATCTATTCGAGGCTGCTGAAGGAGCGGGTGGTCTTCCTGGTCGGTCCGGTCACCGAGGTCACGGCCAACCTGATCGTCGCCCAGCTCCTGTTCCTCGAGTCGGAGAATCCCGACAAGGACATCTTCTTCTACATCAATTCGCCCGGCGGCTCGGTCTCGGCCGGCCTCGCCATCTACGACACCATGCAGTTCATCAAGCCCGACGTCTCCACGCTCTGCGTGGGCCAGGCGGCCAGCATGGGCGCGCTGCTCCTGTGCGCGGGCGACAAGGACAAGCGCTTCTGCCTGCCGAACTCGCGCGTCATGATCCACCAGCCGATGGGCGG
>CAYOVM010000332.1:0-2843 GCA_964407355.1 uncultured Enterobacteriaceae bacterium | reverse complement strand
CGGCGATGCCGGCACGTTATCCCGAGCGAATCGTCTGCCTGACGGAGGAGACGACCGAGACCCTCTATCTGCTCGGGGAGGAGCGGCGCATCGTCGGCATCTCCGGCTACACCGTGCGCCCGCCGCGCGCGCGCCGCGAGAAGCCGCGGGTGTCGGCGTTCCTCTCGGCGAAAACCGACCGGATCCTCGAGCTCGAGCCCGATCTCGTCCTCGGCTTCTCGGACCTGCAGGCGGACATCTCGAAGGACCTGGTGAAGGCCGGGCTCAACGTGGTCATCTTCAACCAGCGCTCGGTGCAGGAGATCCTGGACACGATTCTGGTCCTGTCTTCTCTGGTGGGCGCAACCGATAAAGGCCTTCGGCTTCTCGCTTCCCTCGAAAAAAATCTTTCGGAGATAAAGGAAAAGGCGAAAAGCTTCGAGCGCAGGCCGAAGGTCTACTTCGAGGAATGGGACGAGCCGATGATCAGCTGCATCCGCTGGGTGAGCGAGCTGGTCGAGATCGCCGGCGGCGAAGATGTCTTCAAGGAAAAATCGTTCGAGAAAGCGGCGCTCGGCAGAACGATCGCCGACCCCGCGGAGCCCGTCAGGAGAAATCCCGACGTGATCATCGGCTCCTGGTGCGGCAAGAAATTCAGGCCCGAGCGCGTCGCCGCGCGCCCCGGCTGGGACGCGATTTCGGCGGTGAAGGAAAATCAGCTCCACGAGATCAAGTCTTCCGAGATCCTGCAGCCGGGGCCGGCGGCGCTGACCGACGGCGTGAGGAGCATCCACGGGATTCTCAGCGCATCGCTGGCAAGGACGCGCGCTTGAACGTGGCGATCGCCGGAGGCGGTCCGGCGGGCATGATGCTCGGGCTGCTGCTCGCGCGGGCCGGCATCGAGGTCGTGGTGCTCGAGAAGCACGCCGACTTCCTGCGCGACTTCCGTGGCGACACGCTCCACCCCTCGACGCTCGAGGTGCTCGCCGAGCTCGGCCTGCTGGAGGAGCTGCTCGCGCTGCCGCACGACAAGGTCCCGGCGATCAGCGCCCAGTTCGGCGAGGAGCGGATCACCCTCGCCGAGTTCAGCCGCCTGCCGACGCGCTGCGGCTTCATCGTGATGATGCCGCAATGGGATTTCCTCGATTTCCTCGCGCGCGCGGCGCGGCGCTATCCGAATTTCAAGCTGATGCAGGAGGCGCAGGTGAGCGCGCTGCTCGAGCGCGGCGGCAGGATCGCGGGCTGCCGCGCCGCGTCGATGGAGATCGAGGCTGACCTCCTGGTCGGCGCGGACGGGCGCCATTCCACCGTGCGCTCGCTCGCCGGCCTCGAGGTGCAGACGCTGGGGGCGCCGATCGATGTTCTTTGGTTCCGGATTTCGAAGAGCGCCCATGATCCCGAAGGCAGCATGGGGCGCTTCACGCCCGGCGCGATCTTCGTCCTGATCAACCGCCGCGACTACTGGCAGTGCGGCTACGTCATCCCGAAAGGCGCGGCCGACGAGGTGCGCGCCGCCGGCCTGCCCGCCTTCCAGGACACGATCAGGCGGCTCATGCCCTTCGCCGCCGGGCGCGCAGGCGAGATCGCTCACTGGGACCAGGTGAAGCTTCTCACGGTGCAGATCGACCGGCTGAAGCGCTGGTGCCGGCCCGGCCTCGTGTGCATCGGCGACGCCGCGCACGCCATGTCGCCGGTCGGCGGCGTCGGCATCAACCTCGCCATCCAGGACGCCGTCGCCGCCGCCAACATCCTCGTCGGGCCGCTAAGGCGAGGCAGCCTGTCGTTCGCCGATCTCGAGAAAATCCAGGCGAGGCGCGAATGGCCGGTGCGGGTGACGCAGCGCCTGCAGATCCTCGTTCAGGACCGGATCATCGCGCGGGTGCTGCGCACGGATCAGCCGCTCGAGGCGCCGCGCCTGCTTCGACTGATGTCGCGCTCGGCGTGGCTGAGGGGCATCCCGGGGAGGCTGATCGGCATGGGCGTTCGTCCCGAGCACATCGCCCCGCAACCGGAAAACGTGGTCTGTCCCTGATTTTCGCTAGGGCGCCTTGATGCCGTGCGTTTCGAAGGCGCCGATCAGGCGGCGCAGGAACTCGCGTCGCACGGTGTCTTTCTCGCGCGGCAGGACTTTGATGCGGCCGCGCAGCGACACGCCCCACAGCTCCCAGCGATCGACGCCCCAGATCTCGATGTCGCCGAGGATCGAAGGGCCGAATTTCGGGTCCTTGCGCAGCGCTTCGCCCACTTCACGCATCGCGGCGAGGGCGGGGTCGACGTCGTGGTGGCCGGCGATCGCGGCGTCGATCAGCGCGTAGGCGAAGTTGCGCGAGCGGTTCACCACCAGCTTGATCTCGCCGTTGGGCACGAAGTACACCACGCCCTCCGCGTCGCGCAGGCGCACGTAGCGCAGCGTGACCTCCTCGACCTCGCCGGTCCTGCCCGCCACCTCGACCACGTCGCCCTCGCGGATCTGGTCCTCGATCAGCATGAAAAAGCCGCTGAAGTAGTCCTTGATCAGGCTTTGCGCGCCGAAGCCGATGGCGACGCCCGCGACGCCGGCGGTGGCGAGGATCGGCGCGATGGAGATGCCGAGCTCGCCCAGCACCAGCATCCCGGCCACCAGCACCACCACCACGCCGGCGAAGTAGCGCAGCACCCGCGTGACGGTGTCGACGCGGCGCAGATCGTCGCCCGCGCTGCGCCGCTCCATGTACCTGCGAAACAGGCGGATCAGCCGGCTGGCGAGCACCTGGATGATCCAGGCGACGAGCAGGATGACGACGATGCGGCCCGCCGCCGTCAGCGCGAGGCTCGCCTCGTCGTCGAGGCTGTACAGATACGAAAGAAGGTCTTTAATTAATGCA
>CAYOVM010000331.1:0-2900 GCA_964407355.1 uncultured Enterobacteriaceae bacterium | reverse complement strand
TTCGTCGCGCTGAACGCGCTCGCGCACCTCGCGTTCGTCGGCGCGCGGATGACGACTTCGCTGTTCGCGCTGGGGATGGGCGCCTCGGAATTCACCGTCGGCGTATGCATGTCGCTGTTCGCGGCGCTGCCGATGCTGCTTGCGGTGGCCACCGGCCGCCTGATCGATCGCGCGGGCCCGCGCACCCCGCTCCTCGCGGCGCTCGCAGCGCTCGCCTGCGGCTGCGCGTTGCCGTACTTCGTTCCCCGTCTGGAGATCCTCTACCTTTCGAGCACCCTCATCGGCACCGCGTTCATGCTCGTGCACATCGGGATGAACAGCGTGATCGGCGCCCATGGCAGCCGGGAGATGCGCGCGGTCAACTTCTCCTGGCTGGCGCTCGGCTTCTCGATCTCGGGCTCGCTCGGCCCGATCATCGCCGGCATCGCGATCGACGGGCTCGGCCACGCGCGGGCGTTCTTCGCGCTGGCCCTCTTCCCCGCGGCCGGGCTGGTCTTGCTCCTTGCGCGCCGGCGGCCGCTACCTCATCCGGAGCGGCTCTCCGGCCCGCCGGGCAGCGGCGTGTTCGATCTCTTTCGCATTCCGGGCCTGCGCAACACCTTCATCGTCAGCGGACTGCTCGCCATGGGCTGGGATCTGTACTCGTTTCTGATCCCCCTCTACGGCGCGCGCCTGGGATACCCCGCGGCCGCGATCGGCACCATCATGGCCTCGTTTGCCCTCGCGACCTTCGTGGTGCGGCTCGCGATGCCGGTGCTCGTCCGGCGGTTGCGCTCCTGGCAGGTGCTCTTCGCCGCCCTCGCCATAGCCGGCTCCTGCTATGTGCTGTTCCCGTTCGTCAGCAGCGTGCCGCTGCTCATGGCGCTGTCCTTCGCGCTGGGGCTCGGCCTGGGCTGCGCGCAGCCGATCATCATGTCGCTGCTCTACGAAGCCTCGCCCCCGGGCCGCCAGGGCGAGGCCGTGGGCGTGCGCACCACCATGCTGAACGCCAGCCATACCGCCATTCCGCTCGCCTCCGGCGCGGTCTCCGCCGCCGTGGGCATGTCCCCCGCGTTCTGGCTGCTGGCGCTCTGCCTGCTGTCCGGCGCGTGGTTCGTGCGCCGGCGCGCCGCCGCCTAGTCGCGCTCGCGCGGCACGAGCGCGAAGATGCGCACCGCCGAGCCGGTCCCGCCCTTGATCTTCAGAGGCGGCACCACCGCCGCGAACTCGTAGGCCTTCGCCGCCGCCAATTCCTCCAGGTTCAGGTTCTCGATGATGTAGATGCCCTTGTCCGCGATCAGGCGCATGTGCACGGGGAACACCTGGAACTTCGGCTGGAGCACCACCGGCGGGCGCTTCTCGAAGGTCAGGGTGTCATTGCCGACCACGCGCACGCCCTGGTTGATGAGGTACTCGGCGGCGTCGAGTTGCGGCCCGGGGGAGAACGCGCCGACATAGAACGCCGGATTGGATTTGAAGAACGGCCCCCAGCCGGTGCGGATGAACACCGTGTCCCCTTTCTTCAGGCGCACGTTCTGGCGCTTCGCCGCCTGCTGCAGGTGCGCAGCCGTGATCTCGAAATCGGCCGGCAGCGGGCTCGAGTCGCCCTGCACGAGGGTGGCTACATCGAGCAGGATGCCGCGGTTGACCAGCAGATCATTCGGGAAGTTGTCGATCGCCAGATGGGCGCCGACCCCGCTCGCGCCGATTCCATCCGGGTTGCCGGTCGCGGCGGCCGCGTCGATGCCGCCGAAGAGCTTGCCGTCGCGCCCGATGTGGCCGATCGCGTCGATGCTCGGGGCGCCGTGCTGCCCGCTGAAGTGCATGACCTCGGAGGTGAAGGACAGCTGGCTCTGGTCGCCGAAGGTGCCCCGCGTGTTCGCATGCGTGGCGCTGAGAGCGAACGAGTAGGGCGGATTCACGCCGGCGATCGGCGAGGTGATCTCCCAGGTGTGCGACAGGTCGATGACGCGGGCTTTCTTCACGGCACCGAGGAAGGCGTCGATACCGCCCGAGTCGCCGTCGGCGAAGGCGCCCGAAAAAGGCGCGAGCAAGAGCGCGAGCACTGCGATGGCCTTGAACATGGTTTTTCTCCCTTTTGGTCGAAATCAGGATGCCGCCCTCAAATCATACCCTCGCATTTGCGTAGAATGCCGTCCCATGCGGCGCGTCACCCTCACGCAGTTCCTGGTCTCGCGGCAGCGCGACAAGAGCCTCATCAATGCCGACCTGCGGCTGCTGCTCGAGACCATCGCGCGCGCCTGCAAGGGGATCAGCACCCGGGTGAACAAGGGCGCGCTCGGCGACGGCCACGGCTCGGCCGGGACGAGCAACGTGCAGGGCGAGGTGCAGAAAAAGCTCGATGTCCTCTCGAACGAGATCCTGCTCGAGGCGAACGAATGGGGCGGCAACCTCGCCGCCCTCGCCTCCGAGGAAATGGACAACCCGCGCCCCACCCCGACGCATTACCCGAGCGGCGAGTACCTGCTGCTGTTCGATCCGCTCGACGGCTCCTCCAACATCGACGTCAATATCTCGGTCGGCACCATCTTCTCCGTCCTGCGCTGCCCCAAGACGGACCAAGGCGCCTACTGCGAGCCCGACGAGAAGGCGTTTCTGCAGCCGGGCAGGAACCAGGTCGCGGCCGGCTTCGCCGTCTATGGGCCGACGACGGTGTTCGTGCTGACGGTGGGCGACGGCGCGCACGGCTTCACGCTCGACCGGGAAACCTACACGTTCGTCCTGACGCATCCCGACATCCGCATCCCGGAAGACACCCAGGAATTCGCCATAAACATGTCGAACCAGCGCCGCTGGGAGCCGCCGGTGAGGCGCTACATCGACGAATGCCTCGCCGGCAAGGAAGGCCCGCGCGGCAAGGACTTCAACATGCGCTGGGTCGCCTCGATGGTCGCCGACGT
>CAYOVM010000330.1:0-2915 GCA_964407355.1 uncultured Enterobacteriaceae bacterium | reverse complement strand
CGAAGAATCCCTCGTCGAAGAATCCTTAGGGCGCCTGGGCGATCACGCCGGCGATCGCGTCGATGATTTTCGGCTGCTCGCCGATGGCCTTCTCGAGAGCGAGGCTCACGCCCGTGAACGTGCGGCGCGCCTCGGCGACGAGCCGAGGCAGGTCTTCGCTGACGTGGCGGCCCTGGCCGAGAAACACCGGGATGACGCGGATCGACGCCACGCCCTTCGCCGCGAGCGCGGCAATGGCCTCGTCGAGCGAGGTGCCATGCTCCAGAAAACCGATCGCTACGGTCACGGCGGGGAGCTGCTTCTTCAGGCTCAGCGCGATCTGCTCGAACGGCCGCGACCACTGCGGGTCGCTGGAGCCGTGCGCGAATAGCACGATGCCTTGCTTCAAGAGCGGACGATGCCTTCTTTCAATGCAGCGTAGCGCGGCGGCGCTCGTAGATTCCCTGCAGCAGCCGCAGCGAGCCGAGGCTGATCGCGTGATGGGTGAGCGAGTGGCCGAGGTCCTGCACGATATCGAGCGTGACCGGCACGTGCAGCCCGGCGAGCACGCGCGCGGCGCGCTCCGCATAGACGCGCGACACCACGGAATCGAACTCGCCGTGAACCAGATGAATGCGCGAGGCGATGTGGCTGCCGTTCTCGGGCAGCCGCGCGAAGCGCGACGAGAACGCGACCACCGCGCCCGCCAGGCCCGGCGTCTTCACCCCTTCGAGCGCGACCGTGCCGCCCTGCGAGAAGCCGATCAAAACCGTGCGCCCCGCGGGCACGCCGAAGTTGGTCTGCTCGCGGCGCACCAGGTCCTCGACGTCGGGCAGCACCGCCGCGACGCGCTCGCGGTGATTGTCGGCGTTCAGGCCGCGCGTCGGATACCAGTCCTGGGCGACGCCGCCGCGCGCCTCGGGATCGAAGCCGCTCGGCACCACCAGCGCCGCGCTCGGGAAGCGCGCCTGGAATCTGAAGGCGATCGGGATCATCGACTGAGCGGTGGCGCCGCAACCGTGCAGGAAGACGAACAGGCGCGTAGGGCGGTGCCCGGCGCCGTTCGCGCCGTTGGGACCGAAACGGAAAACCCGGCCGGACGACATGCTCCGGATTGTTACCCCGTAATCACGCTTCTGTAAACTGGTTTATCCCTTCTCAGGTGCTCCATGCGAACCAAGCGATTTCTTGCGGCCTTCTGGGCTTTGACAAAACCGTACTGGGTGTCCGAGCAGCGGGCGAAGGGTCTGACCCTGCTCGTCACGGTGATCGGCCTCGCGCTGGGTGCGGTGTGGATGGAGGTCCAGTTCAACCGCTGGTACAACGATTTCTACAACACGCTGCAGACCAAGGACCAGGCGGAGTTCATCCGCCAGCTGGGCCTGTTCACGCTGCTCGCCTTCACGTGGATCATCATGGTGGTCTACCAGCTTTATTTCCAGCAGATGCTGCTGATCGAGTGGCGCACCTGGATGACCGAGCGCTTCCTCGCCGACTGGATGAAGGGCCAGGCGCACTACCGGATGCAGCTTCTCGCACGTTCGGGCGCCGAGCCCGTCGTCGGCGTGGACAATCCCGACCAGCGAATCGCGGACGATCTGCGCCTGTTCGTCGATCTGACGCTGAGCCTGTCGCTCGGCCTGCTGTCCGCGGTGGTGACCCTGGTGTCGTTCGTCGTGATCCTGTGGACGCTCTCCGGTCCGCTGACGGTTTTCGGCGTCACGATCCCGGGCTACATGGTGTGGGTCGCGCTTGCCTATGCGATCGTCGGCAGCGTCCTCACCCACATGATCGGCAAGCCGCTCATCCGGCTCGACTTCAACCAGCAGCGCTACGAAGCCGATTTCCGTTTTTCGCTGGTCCGCCTGCGGGAGAACAGCGAAGGGGTGGCGCTGTACCGCGGCGAGCGGGAGGAGCTCGCCGGGTTCCGCCAGCGCTTCGGCGAGGTCATCCGCAACTGGTGGGCGCTCATGCTCAAGCGCAAGCAGCTCACCTGGTTCACATCCTTTTACCGCCAGCTCGCGAACATTTTTCCAATGGTCGTCGCCTCGCCCCGCTTCTTCTCCGGCGCGATCCAGCTCGGCGGGCTGATCCAGATCAGCCAGGCATTCGGTCAGGTCCAAGGCGCGCTTTCGTGGTTCATCACCGCTTACGTGGATTTCGCGTCGTGGAAGGCGACGGTCGACCGGCTGATCGGCTTCGCCAACGCCTTGTCCGCGGTTCATGAAGAGGCGGGCAAGCCCGCGGGCGAGCGCGTCGAGGGGGGCGAGGCCCTGTCGATCGAGCAGCTTTCGCTGCAATTGCCGCAGGGAACGCCGCTCCTTTCCAACGTTTCGGTCGCGCTCAAGCCGCACGAGGACGCGCTCGTCACCGGCGCCTCGGGCTCGGGCAAGTCGACGCTGTTTCGCGCCATCGCCGGCATCTGGCCGTACTGGAAGGGGCGCATCGAGCTGCCGAAAGGCGCGAAGCTCCTGTTCCTGCCGCAGAAGCCTTATCTGCCCATCGGCACGCTGAAGCACGTGGTCTCCTACCCGGGAGATCCGGCGACCTTTCCGGACGCCGATGTGACCGGGGCGCTCGAGGCGGCGGGCCTGCAGCGCATCAGCACCGAGCTGCCGCGAAGCGACAACTGGGCGCAGGTGCTCTCAGGCGGCGAGCAGCAGCGGCTCGCGTTCGCACGCGCGCTGCTGAACAAGCCCGATTGGCTGTTCCTCGACGAAGCGACCGCGGCGCTGCCCGAGGAGGACCAGGAAGCGCTCTACGCGCTGCTCAAGGCGCGGCTGCCCGCGACTACGCTGGTGTCGATAGGCCACCGCACGAGCCTCGCGCGGTTTCATCCGCGGCGGATCGCCGTGCGCGGCCAGGCGCTGGAGCCGGCCTGATCCGTGCGAGCCGGCGGCGCCGCCCGCTCACGGTTTCTCGGGAGCGAGGACGAT
>CAYOVM010000329.1:0-2916 GCA_964407355.1 uncultured Enterobacteriaceae bacterium | reverse complement strand
GCGCCGTGGTCGGCGTGCAGCCGTTCGGCGGCGAGGGCCTCTCGGGCACCGGGCCCAAGGCCGGCGGCCCGCACTATCTGCCGCGCTTCGCCACCGAGCGAACGCTGACCGTGAACACCGCCGCGGTCGGCGGCGTGACCGAGCTGCTGACGCGCGGCTAGAGGCCGCGTCCGGATTTTCCGGTTTCTTGCTTTCCTGTTTTCTTGCGCACATCGCGCGGAGGCGGAACGTCGCCGCGCTGCGGGCATCAAAAAACCGACAACCCCCAGGAGAGTCCCATGGCTTCCGTCGTCTCGGCGCCCCCGCGCGCCAAATCGCCGCGCCTCGCGCAGGACGAGTTCAAGGGCCAGTACATCAACGGCAACTGGCGCGCCGGCCGCAGCGGCCGCACGGCGGACGACAGCAACCCCTATACCGGCGACACGTTGCTCCAGCTGACTCTTGCCGATGCGGAGGATGTGGAGGAAGCCTATCGCGGCGCGGCGAAGATGCAGCCGGCCTGGGCGGCGACCCTGCCGGCGGAGCGCGAAGCGGTTCTGCGCCGCAGCGCCCACCTCATCGAGGTGCGCCACGCGGACATCGTCAACTGGCTGGTCGACGAAGCGGGCAGCACGCGCATCAAGGCGGAGCTCGAATGGCAGCTCCTTTACGGAATCACGCTCGAAGCGGCGTCGTTCGCCCATCGCGCCTCGGGCCGCATCCTGCCCGTCGACCAGGAAGGCAAGGAAAGCCGCGTCTACCGCCAGCCTGCCGGCGTCGTGAGCGTCATCAGCCCGTGGAATTTCCCGATGTACCTCTCGCTGCGCGCGGCGGCCCCGGCGATCGCGCTCGGCAACACGGTGGTGCTCAAGCCCGCGCAGGACACGCCGGTCAGCGGGGGCCTGTATATCGCCAGCCTGTACGAGGCGGCCGGGCTGCCGCCCGGCGTTCTGAACGTGGTGGTGGGCGCGAGCTCCGAGATCGGAGACCTCTTCGTGCAGCACCCGGTCCCGCGGGTCGTGGCGTTCACCGGCTCCACCGCGGTAGGCCGGCGCGTCGCCGCACTCGCGGCGCAGGCGCCGATCATCAAGCGCGTGGCGCTGGAGCTCGGCGGCAACTCGCCCTTCGTGGTGCTCGCCGACGCCGATCTCGATCGCGCCGTGCCGGCCGGGGCGTTCAGCCGCTTTCTTCATCAGGGCCAGATCTGCATGAGCTCGAACCGGTTCATCGTCGATGCTACGGTCTACGAGGAATTCGTCGAGCGCTTTACGGCGCACGTGCGCGGACTGAAGTACGGCGACCCGGAGGACCCCGAGACCGCGATCGGCCCGATCATCAACGCGCGCCAGCTCGCCTCCATGCAGGACAAGATGAACCGCAGCCGCAGCGCGGGCGCGCGCGAGGTCCTGGGCGGAGAGCCGAAAGGGCTGGTGCTGCCGCCGCACGTGTTCGCCGGCGTCACCAATGACATGCCGATCGCGAAAGAGGAGACCTTCGGCCCGATCGCGCCGATCATCGAGGTGCGCGGCGACGAGCAGGCGCTAGAGGTGGCGAACGATACCGAGTACGGCCTGTCGAGCGCCGTGTTCGCCGGCAACGCCCAGCGTGGACTGCGCTTCGCGCTCGGCGTCCAGGCCGGCATGACTCACGTCAACGACGGCAGCGTGGATGATCGTCCGAACGCGCCGTTCGGCGGCGAGAAGAACAGCGGCATCGGCCGCTACGGCGGCGAATGGATCCTGGAGGAGCTGACGACCAGCCATTGGGTCACGGTGCAGCACACCCGGCGCGAGTATCCGTTTTGAGCGCGCGCATGGAAAAGCTCTTCGAGCCGATCCGCCTCGGACGCCTGGACCTGCCGCACCGGATCGTCATGGCGCCCCTCACGCGCTCTCGCGCGCGGCAGCCGGGCAACGTCCCCACCGCGCTGAACGCCTGCTACTACGCGCAGCGCGCCTCGGCCGCCCTGATCATCAGCGAGGCCACGCAGGTATCGATGCAGGGTCAGGGATACGCCTGGACGCCGGGGATTCACAGCCGCGAGCAGATCGAGGGCTGGCGGCTCGTGTCCGACGCGGTGCATGAGGCGGGCGGGCGGATGTTCATGCAGCTCTGGCACGTCGGCCGCATCTCGCATCCGGCGCTGCAGCCCGACCAGATGCTTCCCGTTGCGCCTTCCGCGATCCGCCCGGCCGGCGAGGCCTTCATCGAGAACGAGCGCGGTGAGGGCCAGCTCGTGCCGTTCGTCACGCCGCGGCCGCTGCAGCTCATGGAGATGCCTTACCTCGTGCGCCAGTACACCCGCGGCGCGCGCAACGCGAAGCTCGCGGGGATGGACGGCGTGGAAGTGCACGGCGCCAACGGCTATCTCCTCGAGCAGTTCGCCGACTCGCGCACCAACCAGCGCAGCGACGAGTACGGCGGTTCGGTGGAGAACCGCGCGCGCCTGCTGATGGAAGCCGTCGAGACCTGCTGCGACGTATGGGGCTCCGACGCCGTGGGCGTGAGGATTTCCCCGCTAAGCACGTTCAACGACATCGCCGACGACAACCCGGAGGAGACCTTCGGGTATATCGCCGAGAAGCTGAACGACTTCAAGCTCGCCTATCTTCACGTCGTCAATCCGGCCGCCGCCGCGGTGGAGAAAGGCGAGCCGCCCGAGCCGGCCGCGCTGCGCATGGTGGAGCTCATCCGCAGGAAATGGCGCGGCACGCTGATGCTGTGCGGCGGCTTCGACCGCGACTCGGCCGAGACCTGGCTCGAGCTCGGCCGCGCCGACGTGATCGCGTTCGGCCGGAAATTCCTCGCCAATCCCGACCTGCCGGAACGCTTTCGCCGGCGCGCGCCGCTCAACGAGCCCGACCCGACCACGTTTTACGGCGGCGGCGCGAAGGGCTACACCGACTATCCGACCCTCGCCCAGGAGCACGGCGAGCA
>CAYOVM010000328.1:0-2925 GCA_964407355.1 uncultured Enterobacteriaceae bacterium | reverse complement strand
TCGGCCTGCTGGAAGTCGAAAGCGGCAAGGATCGCGCCGCCGATTACCTTGCCGCCGGTAGGGAACGCGCTTACGACTTCGCGTGGTTTACTTCCAGAGCGCAGCGGGAGGATCCGTGCATTGCTCTACGTCCCAAATGACTGCGCAATTACTTCAGGAACGCCCCTTGCAGCGCCTCCTATATGGAACGCGCAGCAAATCAGGCGTTAAGCAGGCAAGGATACGTGCAGGTGCGGGGAGCCCGCGAGCACAATCTCAAGAACGTCGATCTCGATATTCCCCGCGACGCCCTGGTCGTCTTCACCGGCGTTTCAGGCTCCGGAAAGTCCTCGCTCGCGTTCGGCACGCTGTATGGCGAAGCGCAGCGGCGCTACCTCGAATCGGTCGCGCCCTATGCCCGGCGCCTGTTTCATCAGATGGGCGTGCCGGAGGTGGATTCCATCGAAGGGCTGCCGCCGGCCGTAGCGCTGCAGCAGCAGCGCGGCTCCCCCACCACGCGATCCTCCGTCGGCAGCGTGACCACGCTTTCCAATTCGTTGCGCATGCTCTATTCGCGCGCCGGCGATTATCCGCGCGGGCAACCTCTGCTCTACGCGGAGTCGTTCTCGCCGAATACGCCCGAGGGAGCCTGTCCGCGATGCCACGGCCTGGGCCGGGTCTACGAGGCCACCGAGCAGTCCATGGTGCCGGACGATTCGCTTACCATTCGCGAGAGAGCAATCGCGGCGTGGCCGCCCGCCTGGCACGGCCAGAACCTGCGCGACATCCTCGTGTCCCTGGGCTACGACGTCGACCGGCCCTGGCGCGAGCTGCCGAAGAAGGATCGCGACTGGATCCTCTTCACCGACGAGCAGCCGGTCGTGCCGGTTTACGCCGGCTACGACCCCGCCGAGACGCGCCGGGCGCGCAAGCGCAAGGAAGAACCGAGCTACCAAGGCACCTTCTCGAGCGCCCGCCGCTATGTCCTGCACACCTTTGCCAATACGGAAAGCGCATCGATCAAGAAGCGCGTCTCGCGCTACCTGATCGGCACCGAATGTCCGCTCTGCCACGGCAAGCGGCTGCGCCGGGAGGCGCTGTCGGTGAAGTTCGCCGGCTTCGACATCGCCGACCTCTCTCGCCTCGCGCTGAAGCGCCTGCAGGAAATCCTGCGTCCCTACGCAGAGGCCGCGGCGCCCGGCTGGCGCAAGCTCGCCGAAGAGCATCCGGAGAAGGCCGTCGTCACGCAGCGGATCGCGCGCGATCTCTCGGCTCGCCTGGGCGTGATGCTCGAGCTCGGGCTGGGCTATCTGCAACTCGAGCGAAGCACGCCCACCCTGTCGCCCGGCGAGCTGCAGCGTCTGCGCCTCGCCACCCAGGTGCGCTCCAATCTCTTCGGCGTCGTGTACGTGCTCGATGAGCCTTCGGCGGGGCTCCATCCGGCCGATACGGAAGCGCTGCTCGCGGCGCTCGACCGCCTGAAGGCCTCCGGCAACTCGCTCTTCATCGTCGAGCATGAGCTCGACGTGATCCGCCATGCCGACTGGATCGTCGATGTAGGGCCGGCCGGGGGCGAGCTCGGCGGCGAGGTGCTCTACAGCGGCCCGCCGGAGGGCCTGGCACGGGTGGAGGCCTCGCAGACCCGGCGGCATCTTTTCGGCGGACCCGCGATCGCGAAGCGAACGCCGCGCACGCCGGCCGGCTGGCTGCGTCTCGAGGGCATCACGCGAAACAACCTTCACAGCCTCGACGTCGACTTTCCGCTCGGAGTGTTCACGACGGTGACCGGCGTCTCCGGCTCGGGCAAGTCGACCTTGGTGAGCCAGGCGCTGGTGGAGCTCGTCGCCCGGCATCTCGGCCACGACGTGTCCAGCGACGAGGAGGAGATGAACGGGCTCGAGCACGTGCCTGTCCGGACTGCCGGGGGCCGCATCGCGGGCGGCATGGAGCACGTCCGTCGCCTCGTGCGAGTGGACCAGAAGCCGATCGGGCGCACGCCGCGCTCGAACCTCGCCACGTAC
Organism: uncultured Enterobacteriaceae bacterium; assembly: GCA_964407355.1. Classification (GTDB taxonomy): domain Bacteria; phylum Pseudomonadota; class Gammaproteobacteria; order Burkholderiales; family SG8-39; genus SCGC-AG-212-J23. The sequence goes on along the minus strand of CAYOVM010000328.1, from coordinate 925 downwards.
ACCGGGCTTTTCGACGACGTGCGCAAGCTCTTCGCCGCCACCCGGGAAGCGCGCTCGCGCCGCTACGATTCCGGGCGCTTCTCGTTCAACGTGCCCAAGGGCCGCTGCGGGCATTGCGAAGGAGAAGGCTTCGTCTTCGTCGAGCTGCTGTTCCTTCCCAGCGTCTATGCTCCCTGCCCGAGCTGCCACGGTTCACGTTACAACGCAAAGACGCTGGAAATAAAGTACCGCGAAAAGAACATCGCTGAAGTGCTGCGCATGACGGTGAGCGCGGCGCTGGAGTTCTTCGCCGACGAGCCGGCGCTCGTTCGCTCGCTGACGGTGCTAAAGGAAGTGGGGCTGGGTTATCTGAGGCTCGGCCAGCCCGCTACGGAGCTTTCCGGCGGCGAGGCGCAGCGCATCAAGCTCGCCACCGAGCTGCAGCGCGCGCACCGCGGCGAGACGCTCTATGTTCTCGACGAGCCTACGACCGGGCTGCATCCGACGGACGTCGAGAACCTCATGGCGCAACTCTCGGGCCTCGTGGATTCGGGCAACACCGTGATCGTGGTGGAGCATGACATGGCCGTCGTGGCGAGCAGCGACTGGGTCATCGACGTGGGTCCCGGAGCCGGCGACGAAGGCGGCCGCCTGGTCGCTTCGGGACCGCCCCGTGATGTAGCGAAGGCAAGCAAAAGCCGAACCGCGCCCTATCTCGCACGCGCCCTGCCGTAGCGAAACAGAAGTTATTCTCATTGACACCATACATGAGAACGATTATCGTTTGCAAGCATGCTCTCCGCGTCGCCGCTGGTTCAAAAGGAGGAGGCCCCTGCCGGGTCGGCGGAGGCGGCCACGCCTTTTCGGATCAAGAGCGAAGACCTGCTGGGATCCGGTCGTGAAGTGATCATCCTCCACGGCGGACGGGAGTACCGGCTGCGGCGAA